>NZ_CP034245.1:615972-923958 GCF_003931875.1 Microbacterium sp. 10M-3C3
TCGAGACCGTGCGCGTCCGCGACAACGTCGCCCTGCCGCTGCGCCTCGACGGCGTCGCGGCGGGAGCCGCGCGCGCCCGCGCCGAGGAGATGCTCGAGTTCGTCGGGCTCGCCGACAAGGCCGACTCCTACGCGGCGGAGCTCTCCGGCGGGCAGAAGCAGCGGGTCGGCATCGCCCGCGCACTCGTGCGCAATCCCCGCATCCTGCTCGCCGACGAGGCGACGAGCGCGCTCGACCCCACGACGACCGCGCAGATCATCGATCTGCTCCGCCGAGTGAACGCGCAGTACGGCACGACGATCCTCGTGGTCACGCACGAGATGGACGTGATCAAGGACCTCGCGCACGACGTCGCCGTCATGGCCGGCGGGCGCGTCGTCGAGCGGGGCAGCGTGCTCGAGACGTTCCTGCATCCGCGCGCCGACATCACCCGTGACTTCGTGACCACAGTGGTCCCGCAGGGCGTGCCGCGGCGCGTCGTCGAGCACCTCGGCGGCGGCGGCCTGTGGCGCCTGCTGCTGCTCGACGAGGAGGTCACCCAGCCGCTGGTCTCCACGCTCATCCGCGACCTCGACGTGTCGGTGAACATGCTCCACGCCGACATGACCGAGATCCAGGAGCACACGATCGGACAGATGATCGTGCACGTGACCGGCGACCCCGACAGGGTGAGCGCGGCGCGCCGGTACCTGTCCGAGCGCGTGGTGGACGTGCAGGACGTGGTCGCATGAGCGGCGACCGCTGGACCCTCATCACGCCCGACATCTACCTCCGGGCGCTGGGCGAGACGCTCCAGATGCTCGGGGTGTCGCTCGTCCTCGGATCGATCCTGGGCGTGATCATCGGCGCGGTCCTCGCCGTCACACGTCCGGGCGGGGTGCTGCCGAACCGCGGCGTCAACCTCATCCTCGGCGTCGTCGTGAACGTCGTGCGCTCGCTGCCCTTCATCATCCTGCTCGTCGCGATCCTTCCCTTCACGCGCTTCCTCGTCGGCACGAGCATCGGCGTCTGGGCGGCGATCGTGCCCCTGACGGTCATGGTGGCGCCCTACATCGGGCGGCTCGTGGAGAACTCGCTGCTGGAGGTGCCGCGCGGCGTCGTCGAGGCGGCGCGCTCGATGGGGGCGACCCCGCTGCAGGTCTTCGTGCGGTTCCTGCTGCCCGAGGCGCGCGGGTCGCTCATCCTCGCCGTGACGATCGCGACGGTGGGCCTGATCGACGCGACGGCCATGGCGGGCACGGTGGGGGCCGGCGGCATCGGCGACCTCGCGCTGTCGTACGGCTATCAGCGGTACGACGGCTTCGCGATGGTCATCACCGTGATCACGCTCATCGCGCTCGTGCAGGGGATCCAGATCGCCGGCTCCGCCATCGCGCGGCGGTTCCGACGGCGATGACGGCGGAAGTGCGCGCGGCTGCGCGGGTGGCGGGCCTTCCGGCGAACTTCTGGGGCGCGATGGACCGCGAGATCGTCCGACTCGCCGCGGAGCCCGGCCCGGCGATGATCGACGTGTCCAAGGGGAACCCCGACCTGCCGACGCCCGAGCACATCGTGGCAGCCATGCAGGCCGCCGTCGCCGACCCGCGCAACCACGGCTACCCCTCGTACGCGCCGCGTCCGGCGCTGCGTCGCGCGGTGGCGCTGCGCTACCGCGAGGACCACGGCGTCGACCTCGACCCCGACACCGAGGTGGCCGTCGCCCACGGCTCGCACGAGGCGATCCTCGGTGCGGTCATGGCGTTCGCCGACCCCGGCACCGCCGTGGTAGCCCCCGATCCCGGGTATCCGCTCTACACGTCGGCCGCGCACCTCGCCGGAGCGCACGTCGTCCCCCTGCCCCTCGCGCCACCCGCGTATCAGCCCGACCTCACGGCGACGCTGCCCGCGGCGGCCTCCGTCGTGCTCCTGAACTACCCGCACAACCCCACCGGCGCCCTGGCCACGGCGCAGACGTTCGCGGATGCCGCCGACTACGCCACCCGGGCCGGTGCCGTGATCGTGCACGACTTCGCCTACGCGTCGCTCGGGTTCGACGGCCGGCGGCCGCTGTCGGCGCTCGCCGTCCCCGCGGCGCGCGAGTGCACGATCGAGGCGCAGACCCTGTCGAAGACGTACAGCATGGCCGGCTGGCGCATCGGGTTCGCCGCGGGCCGCGCCGAGCTCGTCTCGGCGGTCTCGCGCTACCAGGCGCACGCGTTCAGCACCGTCGCGGGTGCGACGCAGGACGCGGCGGCCGCGGCGCTCTCGGGCGACCAGACCGCGGCCCGTGATCTCGTCGCGCTCTACCAGCGCCGCCGCGATGTCGTCGTCGCGGGACTGCGGCGCGCGGGATGGGACGTCACGGTGCCCGAGGGCTCGTTCTTCGTGTGGGCGCGCGTGCCCGGCGACGTCGATGCGTCCGAGACGGCCCGGCGCCTCCGCGAAGAGGCGCGCGTCGCCGTCGCCCCCGGCGACGGGTTCGGGCCGGGAGGGCGCGGTCACATCCGGATCGGGCTCGTCCGCGACGAGCGCGTGCTCGCCGAGCTCGTCGAACGACTCGTCGCGTTCACGCGGCACTGACGGCGGACGCCGACGTCAGCCGAGCGCGTCGCGCAGACTTCTCGCGTTCTGCACGGCGTGGCCGCCGATGTCGTTGTTGAAGTAGGCGTACACGTCGCGTCCCTGGGCGAGCCACTCGCGGATGCGGGCGGCCCACCACGTGATCGCCGCGTCGTCGTACGAGCCCTGGTACAGCGCGTCCGTCGGCCCGTGCAGGCGCACGTACACGAAGTCGGCGGTGGCGCGCAGCTCGCACGGCAGACCCGCGCCGCTCATGACGCAGTAGGCGGCGCCGTGCGCGGCGAGCGTCGCGAAGACCTCCTCGGCGACCCACGACGGATGCCGCAGCTCCACGACCGGACGCGCGCCGAGGGGGAGGTCCGCGAGGAACGCGGCCAGCCGGGCGTCGTCGCGGACGTCGCCCGGCGGGAGCTGGGCCAGCAGGGGCCCGCGCCGAAGCCCCAGGGCGTCCAGGCCGGCGGCGATCCGCTCGCGCCACTCCGGCGTCAGCACGAAGTGACGTGCGTGCGTGACTCCACGGGGGGCTTTGACGCTCATCTCGAACCCGTCGGGCAGGCGGTCCCGCCACGCAGCGAAGCGCTCGGGGCGCGGCCAGCGGTAGAAGCTCGCGTTGAGCTCCACGGTGTCGAACTCGGCGGTGTAGCGCGCGAGCCGGTCGCGCGTGCCCGGCTCGTAGAGGACCCCGCGCCAGTGGTCGTAGCTCCAGCCCGAGGTGCCGACCCGGGCGCGGGCGGTCATGCCGTGGGCGGAGCGGGGGCGGATGCCGTGGCGGTGGCCTCGGCCAGGTAGTGCTCCTCGGCGCGGTGCAGCTCCTCGAGGAAGTCGACGACCGTGCGGCGCTCGTGGGCGTTCAGGCGCGCCGCGGCGAAGGCGACGGCCACGCGCCGGACGGCGAGCAGGCGCCTCGCCGGCGATCCCGGAGGCACCGTCGCGCGCACGATGATGCTGCGCCGGTCCTGCGGGTGCGGCTCGCGTGCGACGAGCCCCGCCTCCGCGAGGCGGTCGATGAGCGCCGTGGTGGCGGCGGAGGAGATGCCCAGCAGCTCAGCGAGCTCGCGCGGGGTCACGTCGCGCGCCTCGAGATCCAGCAGGTGCCGCAGGACCGTGGCGTCCTTCGGTCCGATGCCCAGGGCCGACACGGTGGCGCGGTCGACCTGCGCCTCGACGCCCGTCAGGTCGTCGAGCGCTTTGACGACGTCATCCGCCGATGCGGTGTGCCTCACGCTCGTCTCGCGATCTTCCCTAGGCATCCGAGATAGTCCGATGCCGATCTTCTAGCCTACCGATCAATGCATCGTACTCCTGCACGCCGTGCGCCGCGGAGGGGGTTGCGCACGCGTGCCGCGGTCGGACGCGCGCCGGCGGGCCTGACATAGGATGCGGTCGTGGAAGAAACGCGGACCGACTCCTCGCGCTACTGGTACGGCGCGAGCGAGGAAGACCGTCGACGCCGCGCCGTGGAGGTGCTCGAGGCGTTCCGCCTGTACCGCGCCGCCGAGGTCGCGATGCGTCGGCGCACGCGCGAATCGATGTCGATGGGGGAGAACGAGCTTCTCGTCCTGCGGTATCTGCTGAAGGCCGACCGCGCGGGCCGTTCGGTGTCGCCGAGCGAGATCACGCGGTACCTGGGCGTCTCGACGGCCTCGACGACGGCGATCATCGACCGGCTCGAGAAGTCCGGCCACGTGACGCGGGTGCCGCATCCGTCCGACCGCCGCAGCATCCACATCGTCGCGACGGCCGCGTCCGACGCGGAGGTGCGCGCGACGCTGGGCAGGATGCACGAGCGGATGATGTCGGCGGTCCTGGACATGACGCCGGAGGAGAGCGCGATCGTCATCGCGTGCCTCACGCGGCTGCAGGAAGCCGTCGACGAGGTCGACCCGCACGCCGAGGCCGCCGCCCCCGCACGCGAGACCGTCGACGTCGAGATCTGAGCGACCGCGGTCGCTCGCTCGCCGTACTACCTGCGTCGTGAACATTCGCTTTACCGAAGCGCGCGTGAAACGATTGCGGCATGGCTGACGACGGGACCGGTGCGGGCAGTGCGCCGAGTGCGCACGACGCGTCGCTGTCGATCGACGACGTCGAGGTCGTGACCTTCTCCGCCGTCGTGGCCCGCCTCGTGGCCGCGTACCCGTCGCTCTCGGCCGCCCGCATCGAAGGGGTCCTGCTGCGCGAGTGGGAGGCCTTCAGTGCCGGCCGGCCGATCGTGGTGCCGGTGGCGGTCGAAGCGGGCGTCCGCGAGGTCCTCGACGCCGGCTGACTCAGTCGGCGCCCTCGCGCGGCTCGCCCACGAGCAGCAGTCCGCCCGACGAGTTCGCCGAGTTCGCGAGCTCCTCGATCCAGCGCCTGCTGAGCATCGCCGGCTCGGGGTCGTCGAAGACGAACCGCAGCGGGATCGACGGATGCAGCCACACGGTGCTGCGCCCGGGTTCCTGACCCTCGCCGTGCGTCCAGGACAGCGTGAAGCTCTCGCCGCGGCGCAGCTTGGTCGCGATGACGACCTTCAAGTGGGCCAGGGCCCGATCCTCGATCTCGATGGGGGTCGCCGAGTCGCCGTAGAAGATCGTTCCCACGTGCCCACGCTACGTCGCGCGATCACGGGTGCCCCGGGGGCTTGCACTCGCGCGGCCCGGTGGCGTACAGACGGCGGGAGGAATCGTCGGCGTGCGGATAGGCTCAGCGCATGGGCAGATTCATCTACGACACCATGGCGAACTCGGTCGACATCGACGACCGCACGCTCGCGCATCTCCGGATCGTCGTGATGAACAAGCTGCGCCGCTCCGAGTCGTTCATGTTCGACGTGGAGGTGGGTGACGGAAGCGGCCGGCGCAGCTACTGGATGCACCCCTCGGTGCCGATCCAGTTCCACTTCTTCGGCAGCCGCAGCCCGCGCATCAATCGCGTGTGGGTCGAGGAGCTCATGCTCGTCGCGAGCGGTCCGAATGGACTGATGATCACGCCCGAGCCCTCCGACGAAGGTCACGTCGAAGAGGGCTGACCCTCTTCCCGCGCGGGCGCGCCGCCGGTCTGCTCGGGCACGAGCATGATGCCGCCGGACGAGTTCGCCGAGGTCGCCAGGTCTTCGATCCACGCGCGGCTGAGCAGCGTGGGCTCCTCGTCGTCGAAGACGAAGCGGAGCGGGATCGACGGGTGCAGCCACAGCGTGCTGCGTCCGGCGGCCTCGCCCTCGCCGTGACGCCACGAGAGCGTGAAGCTCTCGCCGCGACGGAGCTTCGTCGCGATGACGACCTTGAGGTGGGCGAGGGCCCGGTCCTCGATCTGCACCGGAGTTCCGGAGCCGCCGTAGTAGATGGTGCCCATGTCCGCGAGCCTACCCGCGCCGCCGCATCGACCGTCACGACCCCCGGCTACGCCCACGGTCGGGGGCTGTCAAGGGGATGCGCCGGGGCCGCGCGACTGCGAACCTGAACAGGACCGGAAGGAGCACTCGTGAGCGTACGGCCGGAACAGCCCGCAGCCGGTGAGGGCGACCCCACCGAGGCCGCCGCCGATCCCGCCGACGCCTTCGCGGGCCTCACCGGCATCGAGGTCGTCGACGGCGAGCTGCTCCCGAGTCAGCGTCCGCGCCAGCGCGACTCCTGAGACGGCTCACGCGGCGGGTGACTCGCCGCGCGCGAGGGCCGCAGGATCCTCGAGCAGTGGTTCGAACGCGGCCTCCGCAGCGCCGATGAGCAGGCGATCGGCACCGAGCGAGGCGACGCGGATGTCGAGGCCCTCGGCGTTGGCGGGCATCGACTGCCGCGCGACCGCATTGTGCAGGGCGGGCATCTCCAGCTCGGCGAGGGTCGCGAGGAATCCGCCGAGCACGATCACCGACGGGTTGAGGACGTTCACGGCGTTGGCGAGGGCCGTCGCGAGGATGCGGCGCTGACGGTCCACCTCGGCCGCCACCGCCGTGTCGTCGGCCCGCGCCCGCAGCGCCGCGTCGAGGCCCGCCTCGTCGGCGCCGGGGAGCCCGACCGCCGCGAGCAGCCGCGCACGGCTCACCTCGTCCTCGAGCACGCCCCCGGGTGCGCGGCGGTCGGCGTCGGCGACGATGCCCGGGCGGTTCTGGCCGAACTCGCCCGCGTAGCCGCCCGCGCCCGAGACCGCGATCCCGCCGACGACGAGCCCGCCGCCGATGCCGCTCGCGCCACCGTTGAGGTAGACGACGTCGTCGATGCCCTGGGCGGCGCCGAACCGGTGCTCCGCGAGGATGCCGAGGCTCGCGTCGTTCGCCACGGTCGTGGCGATGCCGGTGGCGTCGGCGAGCAGGGTCCGCAGCGGCACGTCGGTCCACTCCAGGTGCGGCGCCGTGCGCACGACGCCGTCGGCGCCGCGCACGAGCCCGGGCACGGCGGCGCCCAGTCCGCAGATCGCCGCATCCGCCAGTTCCGCCTCGCGCCAGCTCTCGATCTGGCCGCGGACGAGCTCGGCGATCTCGGCGGGCGACACGAGGTGGTCGAGCTCATGTCGGGCGCGCGCGACGATGCGGCGATCCAGGCGCACCGCCGCGATCTCCCACGCGTCCACCTCGGGGTTGACCGCGATCGCGACGACCTCGGGGCGCGTCTCGACGGTGGGCGAGGGGCGTCCGACGCGCCGCTCGGGCGTGGGCGCGCCCTCGCGCACGAGGCCGAGGTCGACGAGCTCGGCGACCAGGTCGGCGATCGTCGAGCGGTTCAGGCCCAGCTCGGTGGTGAGGGTCGCGCGGGAGGCGGGGCCGCCGACGTGGACGCGTCGGAGCAGTCGGCCGAGATTGTGCGCGCGCACCTGCTCGACCCCGGTGCGGGGCAGGCTCATCGCCCCAGGGTAGCGAGTTGACCCCGATCCGTCCGCGCTATAGGTTGTCTCTGGCAACAATTTTCGACGAGGAAAGCGCGCACCCATGCCCACTCCCACTCCCGCGGACAAGTTCTCCTTCGGTCTCTGGACCGTCGGCTACAACGGCACCGACCCCTTCGGCGGCCCGACCCGGCCCGCTCTCGACGTCGTCCACGTCGTCGAGAAGCTCGCCGAGCTCGGCGCCTACGGCCTCACCTTCCACGACGACGACCTGTTCGCGTTCGGCTCGAGCGACGCCGAGCGGCAGACGCAGATCGACCGCCTGAAGGGCGCGCTCGAAGCGACCGGCCTCATCGTGCCGATGGTCACGACCAACCTGTTCTCCGCCCCCGTGTTCAAGGACGGCGGCTTCACCAACAACGACCGCGACGTGCGCCGCTTCGCGCTGCGGAAGGTCTTCCGCCAGCTCGACCTCGGCGCCCAGCTCGGCGCGAAGACGTTCGTCATGTGGGGCGGTCGCGAGGGCGCCGAGTACGACTCGGCCAAGGACATCCGCGCCGCGCTCGAGCGCTACCGCGAGGCCGTCAACATCCTCGGCCAGTACGTCGTCGACAAGGGCTACGACATCCGCTTCGCGATCGAGCCGAAGCCGAACGAGCCGCGCGGCGACATCCTGCTGCCCACGCTCGGACACGCGATCGCGTTCATCGACTCGCTCGAGCGTCCCGAGCTCGTGGGCCTGAACCCCGAGGTCGGCCACGAGCAGATGGCGGGCCTGAACTTCGCCGCCGGCATCGCGCAGGCGCTGTACCACGGCAAGCTCTTCCACATCGACCTCAACGGCCAGCGCGGCATCAAGTACGACCAGGACCTCGTGTTCGGCCACGGCGACCTGCACAACGCCTTCGCCCTCGTCGACCTGCTCGAGAACGGCGGCCCCGGCGGCGTGCCCGCGTACGACGGCCCCCGTCACTTCGACTACAAGCCGAGCCGCACCGAGGACGAGACCGGCGTGTGGGAGTCGGCCGCGGCCAACATGCGCACCTACCTGCTGCTCAAGGAGCGTGCGGCCGCGTTCCGCGCCGACCCCGAGGTGCAGGAGGCGCTCGCCGCCGCGAAGGTCGACGAGCTGTCGGTTCCGACGCTGAACGAGGGCGAGACGTACGAGGACTTCCTCGCCGACCGCTCGGCGTACGAGGACTTCGACGCGTCCGTGTACCTCGGCGGCAAGGGCGGCGGCTTCGTGCGGCTCCAGCAGCTCGCGACGGAGCACCTGCTCGGCGCTCGCTGACACCTGACCTCTCGAGTGTCCGCGACACGCCCTGTTCCTCCGGATGCAGCGGCGTGTCGTGGACACTCGACGTGACACCCGCAGAAAGGGGCGCACCGCGATGACGCTGGTGGCCGGAGTCGACTCGTCGACGCAATCGTGCAAGGTCGTGATCCTCGACGCCGACACGGGGCTGCTCGTGCGCGAGGGGCGCGCGTCACATCCCGACGGCACCGAGGTCGACCCCGAAGCGTGGTGGCACGCCCTCCAGGCGGCGATCGCCGACGCGGGCGGCCTCGACGACGTCGCGGCCGTCGCGATCGCCGGCCAGCAGCACGGCATGGTCGCGCTCGACGCGCAGGGTCGCGTCATCCGCCCGGCTCTCCTGTGGAACGACACGCGCTCGGCGCAGGCCGCCGCCGACCTCGTGCGCGAGGTGGGCGCCGAGGCGTACGCCGCACGCACGGGCGTCGTGCCGGTCGCGTCCTTCACCGCGAGCAAGCTGCGCTGGCTCCGCGACGCCGAACCTGAGAACGCCGCGCGTGTGGCCGCGGTCGCGCTGCCGCACGACTGGCTCACGTGGAGGCTGCGGGGCTTCGGGCCCGACCGGCCCGACCTCGACGAGCTCACGACCGACCGCTCCGACGCGTCGGGCACCGCGTACTGGGGCGCGGACGGCTACGACCGCGACCTGCTCGCCCGCGCCCTCGGGCACGACGCGATCCTGCCGCGCGTCATCGGGCCAGGGCAGAGCGCGGGCACGACCCCCGGCGGCGCGGTCGTCGGCGCCGGCGCGGGCGACAACGCGGGAGCGGCGCTCGGGCTGGATGCGGCGCCGGGCGACGTGGGCGTGTCGATCGGCACGTCCGGCACGGTCTTCGCGGTGACCGAGGCGCCCGTGGCCGACCCCACCGGGACGGTCGCCGGGTTCGCGGATGCGGCGGGCGCCTGGCTGCCGCTCGTGGCCACGCTCAACGCCGCACGGGTGCTCGACGCGACCGCGCGCCTGCTGGGCGTCTCGCACGACCAGTTCGCCGCGCTCGCGCTCGAGGCCGAGCCCGGCGCGGGCGGCGTCGTGCTGGTGCCGTGGTTCGAGGGCGAGCGCACCCCCAACCTGCCGACCGCGCGGGCCTCGCTCGCCGGCCTGTCGCTGGGCAACACGACGCGCGAGAATCTCGCGCGCGCCGCCGTCGAGGGCATGCTCGCGGGACTCGCGACCGGCATGGACGCGATCCGCACGCTCGGCGTGACGGCCGAGCGCGTGCTCCTCGTGGGGGGCGCGGCCCGCAGCGCCGCGGTATCGACCATCGCGGCGCAGGTCTTCGACGTGCCCGTCGCCGTCCCGGCGCCGGGGGAGTACGTCGCGCTCGGCGCCGCCCGGCAGGCGGCCTGGACGCTGCGCGGCGAACGGCCGGCATGGGGCATCGCGTGGGAGCGGGACGCCGCATCCGACCCGCGCCCGGAGATCCGCGAGGCGTACGACCGCGTGGCCGCGCAGCGCGCCGCCGAGCTGGCCTGACGCCCGCGACGACCCGGAGCTCCCTTCGCGGTCGGCGCTCATCCGCTCCACACCACGGCCACGTACATGTCCGTCCTCGACGGAGACACCGGGGCCCTCCTTCGCTCCGGCGGGGGAGGGCCCCGGCGCGTCCGGGTGCCGGCTACAGCGGAGCGGGCACGGCCGCCGCGACGGACGAGGTCGCGATGCGGGCGTCGGCGGGGGAGATCGGATGCACCGCCCCGACGAGCTCCACCGTCGCCGTCGCCTCGCGGTCGGCGCACGAGGGACCGACCCACAGCTCGATGCGGCCAGGCTCCACGATGCGGCGGCCGTCGCGCCCGGCGAACGCGAGCCGCGATGCCGGCACCGTGAACGTCACGCGCGCGGCCTCGCCCGCGGCGAGCTCGACCCGTCGATACGCGACGAGCTGCGCGACGGGGCGCGTCATGCTCCCCACGACGTCGTGCGCGTAGAGCTGCACGACGTCGGCGCCCGCGCGGTCGCCCGTATTGCGCACCGTCACGGCCGCCTCGAACGACTCGCCGGCGGTGACGCGGTCGGCGACGACGAGATCCTCGTGGGCGAACGTCGTGTAGCTCAGGCCGAAGCCGAACGGCGCGGCGGGCGTCGGGTCGGCGCTCGTGATCTCGCTCGGTCCGCCCAGCCGCGGATGCAGGTACGTGTACGGCTGCGCGCCGGCCGACCGGGGGAGCGAGACGGGCAGGCGCCCCGAGGGGACGATGCGCCCCGACACGACGCCCGCGATCGCGTCGGCACCCTCCTCGCCGGGGAAGAAGGTCTGCACGATCGCGGCGGGTGCCGCCGCTCCCGACAGCGCCCAGCCGATGGCGTAGGGCCGACCGGAGACGACGACGAGCGCGACGGGCGTGCCGGCGGCGACGACCTCCTCGACGAGGCGGCGCTGTGCGCCCGGCAGCTCGAGGTCGTCGACGTCGTTGCCCTCGCCCACGGTGCCGCGACCGAACAGCCCCGCGCGGTCGCCCACCACGACGACCGCGAGGTCGGCGCCGCGCGCCGCGGCGACCGCCTCGGCGATGCCGGCGGGGTCGTCGCCCTCGACCTCGCACCCGCGGGCGGTCGTGACCGCCGCATCCGGGAACTCGGCGCGCAGCGCGTCGAGCACCGTGGGGATGCGGATGCCCAGCTCCACCTCGGGGTGGTGCGCGAGCACGTGGTTGGCGAACGAGTAGCACCCCATGATCGACTCGGAGGAGTCCGCGTTCGGGCCGATCACGGCGAGCCGGCGGATCGTGGCGGGCGCGGCGGGGAGCGCGCCGTCGTTGCGCACGAGCACGACCGACTCGGCCGCCAGCCGGCGCGCGATCTCGCGGTGATGCGGCGCGTCGAGGTCGACGGCCGTGGGCGGCTCGGCGAACGTCTCGTCGAGCAGTCCGAGCTCCTCCTTCTGCGTCAGCACCCGCAGCACCGCGGCATCCAGCGCGCCCTCGTCGAGGCGACCGTCGCGGATGCGGTTGAGCAGCGGCTCCGCGAACGCGTCGCCGGTGGGCAGCTCGACGTCGATGCCCGCGGCGAGCGCCAGTTCGGCGGCCTCCCCGAGGTCGGCGGCCACGCCGTGCGTGGACTGCAGGAACGCCACCGAGAAGTAGTCCGACACGACCGGGCCGTCGAAGCCGAGCTGCTCGCGCAGCACGTCGCCGAGGTAGTGCGGGCTCGCCGCGACCGGCTCGCCGTCGATCTCGGCGTACGAGTTCATGACCGATCGCGCGCCGCCGTCGCGCAGCGCCATCTCGAAGGGCGGCAGCAGCACGTCGGCGAGCTCCCGTGGGCCGGCGTGCACCGGGGCGTGGTTGCGCGCCGCCTGCGACGCGGAGTATCCGACGAAGTGCTTGAGCGTCGCGTGCACGCCCGCCGACTGCAGCCCGCGCACGTACGCGGTGCCGATGGTGCCGACCACGTACGGATCCTCCGCGATGCACTCGTCGACCCGGCCCCACCGGGGGTCGCGGATGACGTCGAGGACCGGTGCAAGGCCCTGGTGGATGCCGAGCTCGCGCATCGAGGCCCCGATGGCCGCGGCCATCTCCTCGACGAGCTCCGGGTCGAACGACGCGCCCCACGCGAGCGGGGTCGGGAAGGTCGCCGCGCGCCACGCCGCGAGCCCCGTGAGGCACTCCTCGTGGACGATGGCGGGGATGCCCAGCCGCGTCTGCTCGCGCAGGCGCCGCTGCTCCGCCCACAGCCATGCCGCCCGCTCCGCCGGGTCGACGGGCCGCGTGCCGTACACGCGCGTGAGGTGGCCGAGACCGTGGGACGTGGCATCCGCGTACCGCGTCGTCGTCACCATCTCGTTCGCGAGGGGGGCGACGACCTCGCCGCCCTGATCGACCCAGTAGCCGACGAGCTGCGCGGCCTTCTCCTCGAGCGTCATGCTCTCGAACAGGGCGCGCACGCGCGCGGATGCAGCGGTCCGGGGGTCGTTCACGGTCAGCCCTTCACGGCGCCGGTCAGACCGCCGACGATGCGACGCTCGAACAGGCTGAAAAAGATCAACGCGGGCAGCATCGACAGCGACGTGAACGCGAGGACGCGCGCGGTGTCGACCGAGTACTGCGACGAGAAGGCCTGCACCCCCAGGGGGAGGGTGAAGGTCGCCTCGTTGTTGAGGATGAACAGGGGGAGGAGGTACGCGTTCCAGCTGCCGATGAAGGCCAGGATGCCCACGGTGATGACGCCGGGCACCGCCAGGCGCAGCACCATCCGGAAGAAGAACCCGAGCCGGCCGCAGCCGTCGATGTAGGCCGCCTCCTGGATTTCGTCGGGGATCGCCCGCAGGAACGGCACGAGGATGATGACGGTGGTCGGCAGCGCGAACGCGATCTGCGGGAGGATGACGCCCGGCAGCGAGTTCATGAGGCCGAGCGTGCGCACCACGATGTACAGCGGCGTGATCGCGACGGTGATCGGGAACATGAGCCCTGCGGCGAACAGCGCGTAGAGCACGCCGCGGCCGCGGAAGCTGTAGCGCGCGATCACGTAGCTGGCCATGAGGCCGAGGGCGACCGCGCCGACGGTCGTGGCGAGGGCGGCGATCGTGGAGTTGCCCACCTGTGTCCAGAACTGCCCGCTCGTGATGACGCTGGCGTAGTTCTCGAAGTTCCACGGGTCGGGGAAGCCCGCCGGGTCGACGGTGATCGCCGAGTTGGAGCGGAACCCGCCGATGATGATGTAGATCACCGGACCGAGCATGAGGGCGATGACGACGAGGGCGACGAAGTACACCAGCGGGGAGCCCCACGGCAGCTGGGCGCGGGCCGCTCGGCGCCCGCGCGACGCCGGCGCGGTCGTCGTGAGGGTCATGGTGCTCATTGCGCACCCTTCTCTGTGATGGCTCCGGCCGTGTCGCGGCGGAGCACGAAGCGCTGGTAGATCAGCGCGACGACGAGGGAGATGACGAAGATGACGACGGCGACGGCGTTGCCGTAGCCGAAGTTCCCGGCGTTGCGGCCGGTCGCGACCATGTAGATGGCCATCGTGTTCGTGCCCGCCACCGACGAGACGTACTGGCCCCAGACGATGTAGACGAGGTCGAACAGCTGCAGCGCGCCGATGATCGACAGGAACGCCCAGATGCGCAGCGTCGGGGCCAGCAGCGGCAGCGCGATGCGGCGCTGGATCTGCCAGTACGACGCGCCGTCGATGGCCGCGGCCTCGTACAGCTCCTCGGGGATGCCCTGCAGGCCCGCGAGGAAGAGGATGACGGCGAAGCCGACGTACTTCCACGTGAGGATCGCCATGAGGGTCCAGATCGCGATGCCGGGGTTGGAGAGCCAGTCCTGCTGCAGGCCGCCGAGCCCGATCTTCTCGAGGAGGCCGTTGGCGGCGCCGTTGGTCGACAGCAGCAGGCTGAAGCCCGTGCCGACGACGACCTCGGCGATGACGTAGGGCACGAAGATGAGGACGCGGATCAGCGACTGCCCGCGCATCTTGCGGTTCAGCAGCAGCGCCAGCAGGATCGCGATCGGGCCCTGCAGCACGAGCGACGTGACGACGATGAAGCCGTTGTGCAGCAGCGCCTGCTGGAAGTTCGGATCGCTGAAGATGACGAGGTAGTTCTTCAGCCCGACGAATTCGGTGGCCGGCCCGAAGCCCGACCAGCGGAAGAAGCCGTAGTAGGCGGCCATCGCCACCGGCAGGATCACGAAGCCGAGGAACATCAGGGTGGCGGGCCCCGCGAGCAGGAGCACCTCGAAGCGTCCCGCCCACGTCAGGCCGCGCCGCCGGCGCCCCGCCCGCGGCACCGACGGGGGCGGCGTGGTGCCGCCCCCGTCGTGGTGCGCGAGATCCGGAGCGTCCGTGGCGGACATCTCGCGTACGGTCATGATCAGCCCTGCGCGCCCGCCGCGTTGACGGTCTTGATGAGCTCGTCAGGCGAGCTGTTGCCGGCGAGGAGATCCACGACGGCCACGTTGAGCGCGTTGCCGACGTTCTGGCCGAGCACCGTGTCCAGCCACTGCGAGACGAACGGGGCGCTGTTGTAGGCCTCGAGGATCTGCTTGAGATACGGCTCGGTGACCGCCTCCTGGGCGACGGAGTTCACGGGCGGCGACTGGAAGGCGGCGTAGTACGCCTTCTGCTGGTCGGCGCTCGCGACGAAGTTCAGGAAGTCGGCGCACTCCTGGGGTGCCTGCGCGGCGCACGAGTAGCCGTCGACGCCGCCCATCATCGAGCCTGGCTCGCCCTGACCGCCGGAGACCTCCGGGAAGGGGAACCACGCCAGGTCGGGGAGGGGCTTCTCATCGGGGGTGAGGGAGGCGATCACGCCCGGGTCCCACGCGCCCATGAGCTCCATCGCGGCCTGACGGTTCGCGACGAGGCCGGCCGAGCTGCCTGCGCCCTGCTGGGCGGTCGTGGTCAGGAAGCCGTCGTTGAACGGCTCGATGGCGGCGAAGTCCTCGAGGTCTTCGGCGGCCTTGAGCCAGCAGTCGTCGCTGAAGTCCTTCGAGTCGCCGGTCTTCTCCAGCACCTCGGGGCTGCACTCGCGCAGCGCGAAGAAGTAGTACCAGTGGGCGGCGGGCCACGCGTCCTTGGCGCCGAGGGCGATGGGGGCGATGCCCGTGGTCTTGAGCTGCTCGACCGCGGTCTTCAGCTCGTCCACCGTGGTCGGGTTGGTCGTGATGCCCGCGTTGGTGAACGCGTCCTGGCTGTAGAAGAACCCGCCGGGCAGGACCGAGAGGGGCATGGCCCACACCTTGTCCTGATAGGTCTCGGCGGCGAACGAGCCTTCGGAGATCTGGTCGCGGATGTCATCGGAGATCTTGTCGCTCAGGTCCATGAGCTGGCCCGCGTTGGCCATCGCCGCGAGCTTGCCGCCGCCGCGCTGCAGGAAGATGTCCGGCGGGTCGCCGGCGTTCAGCGCCGTCTGCAGCTTGCCGTCGAGATCCTCGTTCTGCACCGACTGCATCGTGATCTTGACGTTGGGGTTCTCCTCCTGGAACGCCGCGATCGCGTCCTTCCAGAACTGCTGGCCGGGGCCCGTGGTCGAGTTCTGCCAGAGCGTCATCTCGACCGTGCCGTCGGCCGACCCCGAGCCGCCGCCCGAGCACGCGCTCAGCGCGAGCGCGCCGGCCGCGAGGGCCATCGCCCCCGCCGCGAACCGTGTGGTCCTCATGTGATCACCTATCTCCTCGTTGAGAGCCGCCTCGATCATCGAGGGGCCGATGTTGTCGCGGGCGTGTGCGGTGCCCGGCTCAGCCAGTGTGCAAACGGTCGCGTCTTTCGTCAAACGTTTTCGAAAATGTTTTCCGTGCCGCTACGATCCGTCCTATGCATCGTCGCGCCACCATCCACGACGTCGCGGCTGCGGCGGGTGTCTCGGTCGCGACCGTCTCCAAGGCCGTCAACGGGCGCTACGGCGTGTCCGCCGAGACCGTGCAGCGCGTGCTGGCCGCCGTGTCCCAGCTCGGGTACGAGTCGAGCCTCGTCGCCAGCAGCATGCGCGCGCGGCGGACGGGCGTGATCGGCGTCCTCGTCGCCGGTTTCGAGCCGTTCTCCGCCGAAGTGCTGAAGGGCGTGGGCGGTGCGCTCCGCGACTCGCGGCTCGACCTGCTCGCGTACAGCGGCTCGCAGGTCATGACCAACGAGGGGTGGGAGCGCCGCTCGCTCAGCCGTCTGAGCGGCACGCTCGTGGACGGCGTCATCATGGTCACGCCCTCTGTCGTCAACGTCAGCGCCGACGTGCCCGTCGTCGCGATCGACCCGCACACGGGCCCTGCCGACCTGCCGACGGTCGAATCCGACAGCTTCGCCGGTGCGCGCCAGGCCGTGTCGTACCTCATCTCCCTCGGCCACCGGCGCATCGGCTTCGTCGCCGGCCGGCCCGACCTGCGCTCCTCGATCGCGCGCGAGGCGGGCTACCGCCGTGCGCTGGAGGACGCCCGCATCCCGTTCGACCGCACGCTCGTGGGGGTCGGCCGCTACAACGAGGACATCGCCCGCGAGGCGGCGACGCGGCTGCTCGCACGCCACGATCGCCCGACGGCCGTGTTCGCCGCGAACGACGTGTCGGCGCTCACGGTCGTGCGCGTCGCGGGGGAGCGGGGCCTGTCCGTGCCGGATGACCTCTCCGTCATCGGCTTCGACGACATCCCGGATGCGTCGCAGTCGACGCCGGCGCTGTCCACCGTGCGGCAGCCGATGCAGCGCCTCGGCGCCGAGGCGCTGACGATGCTCCTCGAGCTCATGGGGGGCGGCGCGCCCGCGCAGACGCACCTGCGGCTGCCGACGCAGCTCGTCCCGCGCGCGACGACCGCACCGCCGCCGGTCTGACCGCCACCTGACCGCGCCCGCCCCGCCGCCCAGAACAGGCGAATCGGCCGGATGCAGTACGAATTCACGTGACACGTACTGATCTCGGCCGATTCGCCCGCTCCTCGGGTGCGGGAGATGTGGGTTTTCAGGGGGCTCCTAGCCCGGATGCGTAGCGTGCGGGGCATGCCCGACCCGCTCGCCGCGCCCGTGCCCATCTCGCCCGAGGACGAGGAGATCACCGTCTCGGGCGCCGCGCTGCGGGCGATGCGCGACGAGTTCCAGCGGTTCCTCATGGAGTACCGCTTCGGCCTCGCGGAGGTCGAGACGAAGATCTCGATCCTGCGCGAGGAGTTCCAGGAGATGCACGCCTACAACCCGATCGAGCACGTCTCCAGCCGCGTCAAGTCGCCCGACAGCCTCGTCGAGAAGGTGCGGCGCAAGGGCATCGACGCCGACTTCGCATCGGTGCGCGACGGGATCACCGACATCGCGGGCATCCGCATCACGTGCAGCTTCGTCGCCGACGCCTACCGCCTGTTCGACCTGCTCACGCAGCAGGACGACATCACGGTGCGCGAGGTGAAGGACTACATCGCGCACCCGAAGCCCAACGGCTACAAGAGCCTGCACGCGATCGTGGAGGTGCCTGTTTTCCTGTCGACGGGGCGGGTGGCGGTGCCCGTCGAGGTGCAGTTCCGCACGATCGCGATGGACTTCTGGGCGAGCCTCGAGCACAAGATCTACTACAAGTACGACCGTCAGGTGCCCGACGAGCTGCTCGCCGACCTGAAGTCGGCGGCCGACACCGCCGCCGAGCTCGACGCGCGGATGGAGCGCCTCCACCGCGAGATCCGCGGCGTCGGCGTCCTCCCCCTCTGACCCGCCGGGCCGCCCGCCCCCGGCAGCACGAATTCAGGCTGGACGCCGCCGGGCGGCCGGGATCGGCGGCGTGTCGGACCGATCGGCCATGCGCAGCCTGAGTTCGTGTACCGCCGAGGACGAGCCGTGCGGCAGGATGACGGCATGGCGGACGACCCGGATGCGGTGGCCGCGGCGCTGTACGCGCTGCCCCCCGCCGAGTTCACCGCCGCGCGCAACGCCCGCGCCGCGCTGCTGACCGGTGCCGCCGCGAAGGCCGTGCGCGAGCTGCGCAAGCCGTCGGTGGCCGCATGGGCGGTGAATCTGCTCGTGGCGGACGGCCAGCTGGCTGAGGCGGTCGAGCTGTCCCGCGCGCTCCACGAGGCGCAGGACGACCTCGACGCCGCCGAGCTCGCTCGGCTCGGGCGCGACCGCCGTGCGCTCGTCGCCGGCCTCGCCCGCCGGGCGACGGCACTCGCGAAGGACGCCGGCACGACGCTGAGCGCGACGGTCGTCGACGAGGTCTCCCGCACGATCAACGCCGCGATCGTCGACGAGACCGCGGCCGCCGCGGTGCTGACCGGGCGCCTCGTGCGCACGATCGGGCCCGACACCGACCCCGCCGACCTGCCCGCCGCCGTCGGCGGCACGCTGCCCGGTGTCACCCCGCGGCCCGCGCCCGCGCGCGACGACCTCGCGGCCCGTCGGGCCCGCAAGGCGGCCGAGGCCGCCGCCCGTCAGGCCGAACGCGCCGCATCCGAAGCGGAGCGCGAGCGCGTCCGCCTCGAAGCGCGCGCCCAGAAGGCCCGTGAACGCGCCGACCTGCTGCACGAGCGCGCCGACGAGCTGCGCGCAGAGCTCGCCAGGATCGAGCGCGACGCCGAGGCCGCCGACGCCGAGCGGGATGCGCGCGAGGCCGAGGCCTCGGCCGCCGCCGACCGGGCACGCGCCGCCACGCGCGATGCCGAGCGCGCGCGGAAGGCCGCCGAGGAGGCCTGACGACCGCGAGTCAGGACTCGACCAGCGACTGCGTGCCGAGCACGATCGCCAGCTGCAGCCTCTCCGCGTCGGCCGTGCCGGGCTCGGCGGTGTAGAGCATGATCCGCAGCCCGTCCTGGGCGACGACGAGGGTGTCGCAGTCCACCTGGATCGGTCCGACGAGCGGATGGTCGATGATCTTCCGCCGCCCTCCGCCCGAGCTCGGCGCATCCGCCACGGTGTCCCATAGCTCGGCGAACCGCTCGCTCGCGGCGCGCAGATCCGCGACGAGGTCGCGCAGCCGCGCGTCGGCGGGATGGCGGGCGGCGGTCGCCCGCAGATCGGCCACGAGGCTCGCCACCTGCGCGTCGTGCTCGTCGGCGCTCCGGCGGGCGCGAGAGGCGGGACCGAGGATGTTCCGCCACACGGCGTTGCGCTCCCGGCCGCGGAGCATCGAGGTCGCACCCATGAGGGCGTCGTACGGCGCGTTGGCGACGACGAGGTTCCACGCGGCGTCGTACACGACCATCGGGATGCCCTCGAACCGGTCGAGGAGCCGCTGCACGCTCGGTGGCACGTGTCCCGACACGACGCCGGCGCCCGGGTCGCGCCCGGCCAGCGCGAACAGATGGGCCCGCTCGTCGGCGTTCAGGCGCAGCGCCCGCGCGAGCGCCTCCACGACCTGTTCGGAGGGCGCCGTCGCGCGGCCCTGCTCGAGACGCGTGAGGTAGTCCACGGAGATCCCGGCGAGCGCGGCCAGCTCCTCGCGCCGCAGCCCCGGCGCACGCCGCCGCGGCCCGGTCGCGACCCCCGCTGCATCCGGGTCGACGCGGTCGCGCCACCGCCGGATCGCGCGTCCGAACTCCCCTGTCTGCACCCCACCAGTGTGCGCCCGGATGCGGCGGGCTGTCCTGGTACCGCCAGTCCTACGACGACCGGACGACTGCCTGACGGCGGCGGCGCGGCGCAGGGTGGGACGCATGACGACGACACTCATCACCGGGGCGAACAAGGGCCTCGGCAAGGAAACCGCCCGCCTCCTCGTGCACGCCGGCCACACCGTGTGGGTCGGCTCCCGCGACCCCGAGCGCGGGGAGGCGGCCGCCGCGGAGGTCGGCGGCCGCTTCGTGCAGCTCGACGTCACCGACGACGCCTCCGTCGCCGCGGCTTTCGCCACGATCGCGGCGGCGGGCGACGGGCTGGACGTGCTCGTGAACAACGCCGGCATCGCCAAGCGCCTGGGCGGCACGGCGGAGGCGCTGGACGGACCGAGCGTGCTCGAGGTGTACGACACCAACGTCGTGGGGATCGTGCGCGTCACCGAGGCGGCGCTGCCGCTGCTCGCTGCATCCGCGGATCCCGTCATCGTGAACGTCTCGAGCGCGCTCGGGTCGTTCTGGGCGACGCACGAGCCGAGCCGGCCGGCCTCGCGGTTCGTCTCGCTGGTCTACGGCTCGAGCAAGGCCGCGGTCTCGATGCTCACCGTGCAGTACGCCAAGGCGCACCCCGGGATCCGGGTCAACGCGGTCGAGCCCGGCATCACCGCCACCGAGCTCGGCGGCGGCGATCCCGGCAGCCACCCCGGTCGGCCCGCGATCGAGAGCGCCGCGGTCGTGGCGCGCTGGGCCTCGATCGGCCCCGACGGACCGACGGGGACGTTCCAGGAGGACGCCGGCGAGCTCGGCTGGTGAGGAGCGGGACGGCGCGCCCGCGCGAGCGGATGACGCCGCCCCGCCCCCGTGGCAGGATCGGAAGCCCGAGCGGAGGTGCGAATGGCGGATGCGGCGGCCGTCCATGACCTGCTCCAGCGGGCGCGCCACCGCCTCCGCGGGCATCCGACCGAAGCGCTCGGCGAGCTGCAGGTGCGGCCGCGGATCCTCGGCATCCCGCGGGCGCCGCGCATCGTGCCGGTGACCGAGGCGTGGCACCTCGGGATCCTGCTGCTCACGGAGGACGACGTCCGCGAGACCGGGCACGTCGTGCGCGCGCGGACCGAGGCGCGGCGGGGCTATGCCGCGCAGTCGCAGCGCGAGCGCGCGGCGCTCGCCGCGGCCGCGCGCCGCGGCGGGTTCGCCGAGGGACAGCCCGTGCACATCGACTGGGTCACGCTCGATCTCGACGAGCTCACTGCGCGCACGTCGCCGCTCGCGGTCCGTGACGGCGTGCCGCACATCCGGTGGAGCGCAGCCGGCGGCTACGTGCCCCTCGCGGCCTATCTCGACGAGCGCATCGACCTGCTGCTGCATCCGCCCGCGGGCGCATAACGTGCGCACCGGCGGCGGTCAACGGGCCACCGTGGATTCCCCGCTCGAATAGTGTGGCGGCGTGCAGACTTGGCCAGGATCCAGCTATCCCCTCGGGGCCACCTTCGACGGAAACGGCACCAACTTCGCCCTCTTCAGCGAGGGCGCCGAGCGCGTCGAGCTGTGCCTGTTCGGTGAGCGCGGTCGCGAGACGCGTGTCGAGATGCGCGACGTCGACGCCTACGTGTGGCACGCGTACCTCCCGAACATCCAGCCGGGGCAGCGCTACGGCTACCGGGTGCACGGGCCCTACGACCCCGCCAACGGGCAGCGCTTCAACCCGAACAAGCTCCTCCTCGACCCGTACGCGAAGGCGGTCGAGGGCCAGGTGAAGTGGGGCCAGTCGGTGTTCTCGTACACCTTCGGCGACCCGGACTCCCGCAACGACGACGACTCCGCCGCCGCCATGATGAAGGGCGTCGTCGTGAACCCCTTCTTCGACTGGACCGGCGACCGCCAGCCCAAGATCCCGTACTCGGAGACCTTCATCTACGAGGCGCACGTGAAGGGCCTCACGCAGCTGAACCCCCACGTGCCCGAGGAGCTGCGCGGCACGTACGCGGGCATCGCGCACCCCGCCGTCATCGACCACCTGCAGCGCCTGGGCGTCACCGCGATCGAGCTCATGCCCGTGCACCAGTTCGTGAACGACTCGACGCTCCAGGAGAAGGGGCTGTCGAACTACTGGGGCTA
The DNA here is from genome assembly GCF_003931875.1 of Microbacterium sp. 10M-3C3. Lineage (NCBI taxonomy): Bacteria > Bacillati > Actinomycetota > Actinomycetes > Micrococcales > Microbacteriaceae > Microbacterium > Microbacterium sp. 10M-3C3. The sequence continues at coordinate 637,718 of NZ_CP034245.1, forward strand.
CAACACGATCGCGTTCCTCGCGCCGCAGAACACCTACTCCTCGACCGGCCAGCACGGCCAGCAGGTGCAGGAGTTCAAGGCGATGGTCAAGGCGCTGCACGCCGCCGGCATCGAGGTCATCCTCGACGTCGTCTACAACCACACCGCCGAGGGCAACCACATGGGCCCGACGCTGTCGATGCGCGGCATCGACAACGAGGCGTACTACCGCCTCGAAGACGAGGACAAGCGGTACTACACCGACTACACCGGCACCGGCAACAGCCTGAACGTCGGCAACCCGCACGCGCTGCAGCTCATCATGGACTCGCTGCGGTACTGGGTGAACGACATGCACGTCGACGGCTTCCGCTTCGACCTCGCGTCGACCCTCGCGCGGGAGTTCTACGACGTCGACCGCCTCGCCACCTTCTTCGAGCTCGTGCAGCAGGACCCGGTGGTCTCGCAGGTCAAGCTCATCGCCGAGCCGTGGGACGTCGGGCCCGGCGGCTACCAGGTGGGCAACTTCCCGCCGCAGTGGACCGAATGGAACGGGAAGTACCGCGACACCGTGCGGGACTTCTGGCGGGGCGAGCCGCAGGCCCTCGGCGAGTTCGCGTCGCGCCTGACCGGATCGGCCGACCTGTACGAGCACTCGGGCCGTCGCCCCGTGGCCTCGATCAACTTCGTGACGGCGCACGACGGATTCACGCTTCGCGACCTCGTGTCGTACAACGAGAAGCACAATGACGCCAACGGCGAGGACAACAACGACGGCGAATCGCACAACCGCTCCGACAACATGGGCGTCGAGGGTCCGACCGATGACGCGGCGGTGCTCGCGGCGCGGGCGCGCCAGCAGCGGAACTTCATCGCGACGCTGCTGCTGAGCCAGGGCGTCCCGATGCTGCTGCACGGCGACGAGCTCGGTCGCACGCAGGGCGGCAACAACAACGGCTACGCGCAGGACAACGAGATCACGTGGGTCGACTGGGAGCACGCCGACCAGCCCCTCATCGAATTCACCGCGGCGCTGTCGCGCCTGCGCAAGGAGCACCCGAGCTTCCGTCGCAGCCGCTTCTTCAACGGCCGTCCTGTGAAGATGGAGGAGGGCGCGCCGGTCCCGGACGTGGTGTGGCTGCGACCCGACGGCTCGCTCATGCAGCCGGAGGACTGGGACTCGGGCTTCGGTCGCGCAATCGGGGTCTTCCTCAACGGCCAGGGCATCCGCGAGCGCGACCGCCGCGGCGAGCCGATCACCGACAAGCACTTCATCGTGCTCTTCAACGCCGGTGACGACGCGGTCGACTTCGTCATCCCCGACGTGAAGTACAGCCCCGAGTGGGACGTGCTCGTCGACACCGCCGGCGTGCTCGCCAACAGCGACCCCGTGCAGCCGGGCGCGACGCTGTCGCTCGAGGGCAAGTCGCTCGTCGTGCTGTGCGAGCATGCACTGCCCGAGCCGGAGATCGACCACTCGGTCGCGGCGTCGCTGACCTTCCAGGCCGGCACGATCTCGCCCGACGACGTCCCCGCGCCCGCCCCCAAGCCGGAGCTGTGACGTGACCGGTCGCCCCCTCTCGACCTACCGGCTGCAGATCCGGGAGTCGTTCGACCTCGGCGCCGCGGCATCCGTCGCCGACTACCTGCGCGACCTGGGCGTGTCATGGGCGTACCTCTCGCCGCTGCTGAAGGCGACGCCCGGCTCCGACCACGGCTACGACGTGGTCGATTCGTCGCTCGTCGACCCCGCGCGCGGCGGCGCCGCAGGGCTCGACCGCTTCGTCGCGGCGGTTCGCGCCGCCGGCCTCGGCGTGCTCGTGGACATCGTCCCCAACCACATGGGCGTGTCGATCCCGCGGGAGAACCCGTGGTGGTGGGACGTGCTGCGCCTCGGACGGGAGTCGGTGTACGCGGACGCGTTCGACATCGACTGGGAGGTCGGCGGCGGCCGCGTGCTCGTGCCGGTGCTCGGCGCCTCGCTCGAGGAGATCATCGCGGCCGGCGACATCGTCATCGACCCCGAGCCGGCGGATGACGCGCCCTCGGGGGTGCTGCGCTACTTCGACCACGCGCTGCCCCTCGCGCCCGGGTCGCTCGACGACGCCGGCCCGTCGGCGGGCGCCGCGACGTGGGCCGAGCCCGACACCGTGCGGGCGATCCTGGAACGGCAGCACTACGAGCTGCGATTCTGGCGCGACGAAGCGGCCCACCTGAACTACCGCCGCTTCTTCGCCGTGACCACCCTCGCGGGCCTCCGCGTCGAGCGGCCGGACGTGTTCGCCGCCTCTCACGCCGAGATCTTGCGGTGGGTGCGGGAGGGGCTCGCGGACGGGCTGCGCATCGACCACCCCGACGGACTCCTCGACCCCGGCGGCTACCTCGAGCAGCTCGCGGCGGCGATGCGCGAGGCCGGCGACGCCGAGCCGTACGTGCTCGTGGAGAAGATCCTCGAGCACGGCGAGGCGCTGCCGTCGTGGTGGGAGACCGCCGGCACGACCGGGTACGACGCGATGGCCGAGGTCGCGCGCGTGCTCGTCGACCCGGCGGGCGAGGCTCCGCTCGACGCCCTCGACGCGCGCCTGCGGACCGAGACGGGCCTGGATCCCTCGACGGGCTGGCACGACCTCATCCACGACACCAAGCGCATGATCGCCGACACGATCCAGGTCGCCGAGATCCGCCGGCTCGTGCGCGCCCTTCGACGAGCTCAGGGACCGGGTGCCGGGGCGGCTTCCGGAACGGGCGCGGGAGCGGCGGATGCGGCCACCCTGCAGGACGCGCTGGCCGAGTTGCTGACGTGCTTCCCGGTGTACCGCTCGTACCTGCCGGCCGGCGCCGAGCACCTCGTTGCCGCGGCGGCCGAGGCATCCGCGCGTCGTCCCGACCTCGCCGACACGATCGCCGCGCTCGTCCCGGTGCTCTCGGACCCCTCGCTCGAGGTCGCGCGCCGGTTCCAGCAGACGACGGGGCCGGTCATGGCCAAGGGCGTCGAAGACACCGCCTTCTATCGCTACTCGCGGCTCGGCCCGCTCACCGAGGTCGGCGGCGACCCGTCGGAGTTCGCGCTTCCCGTCGCGGGCTTCCACGCCGCGCAGATCGCGCGGCACGCCGCGTGGCCCCACGCGATGACGGCGCTCTCGACACACGACACCAAGCGCGGCGAAGACGTCCGCGCGCGACTGACCGTGCTCGCGGAGATCCCCGCCCGCTGGGCGGAGGTGCTCGAGCGCTTCCGCGCCGTCGCATCCACCGGCCACGGGCCGTTCGACAGCCTGCTGTGGCAGGCGATCGTGGGCGCGTGGCCGGGGCTCGATGAGGCGCGCGGCGAGGTGTTCCGCGATCGCCTGCACGCGTACGCCGAGAAGGCGGCACGCGAGGCGGCCGAGGCGACGGGGTGGTGGGACCCCGTCGAGGCGTTCGAAGCCCGGATGCACGCCGTCGTGGATGCGGCGACCGGCGCGGCAGCGGCCGACATCGACGCGTTCGTGTCCGAGATCGCCGCCGCGGGGTGGAGCAACGGGCTCGCGCAGAAGCTGCTGCAGCTGGCCGGACCGGGCGTGCCCGACGTGTACCAGGGCTCGGAGCTGTGGGAGATGTCGCTCGTCGACCCCGACAACCGCCGCGCCGTCGACTTCGACGCGCGGGCGCGGATGCTCGCCGAGCTCGACGCCGACGGCGACCTCCCCGCGGTCGACGCGGGCGGTGCTGCCAAGCTGCTCGTCACCTCCCGCACGCTGCGGCTCCGGCGCGAGCGGCCCGACCTGTTCACGCGGTACACGCCGCTCACGGTCGTCGGCTCGGCGGCCGATCACGCCGTGGCCTTCGACCGCGGCGGCGCGCTCGCCGTCGCCACCCGCCTGCCCGTCGGCCTCGCGCGCCGCGGCGGCTGGGGGGACACGCTGCTGCTGCGGACCCCGGCGCCGGTCGTCGACGCGTTCACGGGCCGCCGCTTCGCCGGCTCCGAGCTGCGACTGGCCGACGTGCTGTCTGTCTACCCCGTCGCGCTGCTCGTCCCCGAGGCGTGACGATCGTGACGCCTGTCGCGAGCGCGCACGATTCTCGCGATCGAGCATGGGATGCGCCGCATCTCGTGCGCGGTCGCGGCGAAGGTGCGGGCTCGCGGACCGAACGAGGAGAGGACCCCCGATGATCGAGGTGTGGGCGCCGAAGGCGCAGCGCGTGCGGATGCGACGGCTCGCGGACGACGGCGCGACGACGGTCGAGGACGTCGAGCTGCACGCCGCGGACGGCGGGTGGTGGCGCGCCGATGTCGCCCTGTCGGACGGGGAGCGCTACGGCTTCGTGCTGGGCGGCGACGACGGTGGGGGCGACCTCCGCCCCGACCCGCGCTCCCGGCGGCAGCCCGACGGCGTGCACGGTGCATCCGCGTGGTTCGACCCCTCGACGCACGAGTGGACGGATGTGGCGTGGACCGGCCGCCCGCTCGCCGGCGGCCTCATCTACGAGCTGCACATCGGCACGTTCACGCCCGAGGGGACCCTCGACGCCGCGATCGAGCGCCTCCCGCACCTCGTCGAGCTCGGTGTGACGCACGTCGAGCTGCTGCCGGTGAACGGCTTCAACGGCGTGTGGAACTGGGGGTACGACGGCGTGCTGTGGTACACCGTGCACGAGGCGTACGGTGGCCCGGCCGCGTATCAGCGCTTCGTGGATGCGGCGCACCGGGCGGGCCTCGCCGTCATCCAGGACGTCGTCTACAACCACCTCGGTCCGAGCGGCAACTACCTCCCGGAGTTCGGCGAGTACCTCCGCACCGGCAGCCGCAACACGTGGGGCGACTCGGTCAACCTCGACGAGGACGCCGTGCGCGCGTACATCGTCGAGAACGCGCTGATGTGGATGCGCGACTACCGCGTCGACGGGCTGCGCCTCGACGCCGTGCACGCGCTCCTCGACCACCGTGAGCCGCATCTCCTCCAGGAGCTCGCCGCGGCGACCGACGCGCTCGCCGCCCACCAGCAGCGGCCGCTCACCACGATCGCCGAGTCGGACATGAACGACCCGAAGCTCATCCTGCCGCGCGAGGCCGGCGGGTACGGGCTGACCGCGCAGTGGTCGGACGACTGGCATCACACCGCCCACGTCGCCGTCACCGGCGAGACGATCGGGTACTACGCCGACTTCGAGGCGCTCGAGGCGTACACGAAGGTGACCGAGGGCGGGTTCTTCCACGACGGCACGTACTCGTCGTTCCGAGGGCGCGACCACGGGCACCCCATCCCGGCCGACGTGCCGGCGTGGCGCCTCGTGACGTTTGCGCAGGACCACGACCAGATCGGCAACCGTGCGGCGGGCGACCGGCTGTCGCAGACGCTGTCGTTCGAGCGCCTGGCCGTGACGGCCGTGCTCACCCTCACCACCCCGGGCACGCCGATGCTCTTCATGGGCGAGGAGTGGGGCGCCTCGACGCCGTGGCAGTTCTTCACGTCGCATCCGGAGCCCGAGCTCGGCGAGGCGACCGCGAAGGGGCGCATCGCGGAGTTCGAGCAGATGGGGTGGGACGAGTCCGTCGTCCCCGACCCGCAGGACCCCGAGACCTTCCGCCGCTCGAAGCTCGACTGGGACGAGGTCGATCGCGACGACCACGCGCGGCTGCTGCAGCTGTACCGCGACCTCGCCCGGGTGCGCCGCGAGCGTCCGGAGCTCACCGACCCGGCCTTCTCCGTGCGCACGGCGTTCACGGAGGAGCTCGCGGGGGGCCGCGCGTACGGCTTCCGCTCGGGCGACCTGTCGGTGCTCGCGAACCTCTCCGACGAGCCGTTCCACGCGGAGGTCGCCGGCGACGCGGTCGTCCTGCTGGCGACGGATGCGGCGGTGTCGCTGGAGCCCGGGCGCGTCACCCTGCCGCCCGAGTCGGCCGTGATCGTCGCGCCCGCCGCCGCTTCCGCCCTCTGAGCCGCGCAGAATTCAGGCTGAGCGGTCGTTCACGGCCGATCACGGCCTGCCATCGCCCGTCGAGCCTGAATTCTGCGCAGCCGGCCGGCGAAGCGCGTGCGGTCAGTCCTCGTCATCGTCGAGGCGCACGGGGCGGTCGTCGTCGAGCGGCGGCGCGGGCGCCGCATCCGCCGGGTCGAGCGGCCGTTCGTCGTCGGGCAGCGCCGTCGAGACGTCCTCGTCCGGGTCGGCCGGGCGGTCCTCGTCGGTCGGCTCGTGCTCGAGAGGCAGATCGGATGGGGAGAACTCGGTGGACATGCGTGCTCCTTCCTCGCTGCGGACGACGCCAGCCTAGGCACGCCCAGCAACCGTCGCACGGGGTTGCGCGGCCGGCGCCGAGGTCGTAACCCGCACGAAACGCGCGCGGGCGTACCGTGGTGCCGACGCTCATGAAAGCGAGTCCCCCGCACCGCCGGGCGATGGGAAAGCGTGAAGCGGCTGCCTGCACGAGCCGCCGTCGGCGGCCTCCGAACAGAGGAGTTGCCATGACCTTCCACGTCCCCACCGTCGACATCGCCGCGTACGTCGACGACGGCGCCCCCGAGGCGCGCGCCCGAGTCGCTCAGCAGATCGACGACGCGTGCCGCACGGTCGGGTTCATCCAGATCACCGGGCACGGCATCCCGAACGCCGTCATCCGCGGGCTCACCGAGGCGATGGACGCGTTCTTCGCGCTCGACTTCGAGCGCAAGAAGACCTGGCGCACGCCGCCGGAGATCAACCGCGGGTACACACCGCCGAAGTCGGAGTCGCTGAGCCTGTCGCTCGGCGTGGAGTCGGCCAACCGGATGAACGACTTCTTCGAGGCCTTCAACATCGGCGCGGGGCAGTCCGCCTACCCGGATGCGCCGGGGCTTCCGCAGCCCGACTACGCCGAGAACGTGTGGCCCGACGTGGCCGGGTTCGAAGCCGGCGTGAGCGCGTACTTCGCCGAGGCGGCCCGCGTGGCCCGTACGATGACGCGCATCTTCGCCGACGCGCTCGGACTTGCGCCGGGCTTCTTCGCCGAGCGCACCGGGCACTCCCTCGACGTCATGCGCATGAACAACTACGCGCTGCCGCCCGGCACCGACGTCACGCTCGACGGCGACCTCATCGGCATGGGGGAGCACACCGACTACGGCATCGTGACGATCCTGTGGGCCGACCAGGTCGCAGGGCTCCAGGTGCTCGGCGCGGACGGGTCGTGGAACGACGTGCAGCCGGCCGACGGGGCGCTCCTCATCAATCTCGGCGACGTCACCGCCCGCTGGACCAACGAGCGCTGGTTGTCGACGCTGCACCGCGTCAAGCCGCCCGTGATCGACGGCACGATCCAGCGGCGCCGGTCGGCCGCGTTCTTCCACGACGGCGACGTGGATGCGGTCATCCGCACGCTGCCGTCGTGCGTCGACGCGCAGCATCCGGACCTCTACGAGCCTGTGACGATCGGCGAGCACATCCGCGCGAAGCTCGCCGGCTCGCGCCTGGCGTGCGCAACGCCGCCGCGGAGCGCGAGGGCGCGCGCGTGCTCGCGAGCCGCCGCTGAGCGCGCGGATACTCGCGAGCCGCCGCTGAGCGCGCGGAATTCAGGCTCGAGCGCCGCTCGCCGCCCGCTGCGGGCGACCAAGAGACGGTTCGGCCTGCATTTTGCGCGGGTGCGGGCGAGCGCGTCTCGGCGGGATGTCAAGAGGGGCAGGGTGGATCGCTAGATAAGCTAGGTTTCTGGCATGCGCGACACGTCACCCGCTCGTCCCTCGGACCTCGGCCGTCAGATCGGCGTGATCTCGGCCGTGGTGTTCATGCTCATCGCCGCGATGATCGGCACGGGCCTGTTCGGCGGCACCCCCGTGCAGGATCTGCAGAACGGCGCCCTCGACACGGACGGCTCGTACCTCGCCCCCGCGCGCCAGGCGTTCTCGATCTGGTCGGTGATCTACGCCGGCTTGATCGCGTACACCGTGTGGCAGGCGCTTCCGGGGCAGCGGGCCAACCCCCGCCAGCGCGCGATCGGATGGCTCGTCGCGGTGACCGCCGTCCTCAACGGCCTGTGGCTCATCACGGCGCAGTTCCTCACCCTGCCGCTGACGCTCGTCGCGATCGTGCTTCTGCTCGCCGCCCTCGGTCTCACGCTCCGTCGCGCCGTCGTCTCGCGCGAACGCGGCGACGGGATCATCGACGCGATCCTCATCGACGGCGTGACGGGCCTGCATCTCGGCTGGGTGACGATCGCGACCGCCGCCAACGCCGCGGCGCTGCTCACCCAGACTCTTCCCTCCTCGGCGGCGCAGTTCGCCACGCCCCTGGGCATCGCGGTGCTCGTGGCCGTGGTCGCCATCGCGCTGACGACGGCGTGGGCGAGCGGCTGGCGCGTCACGCCCGCGCTGGCGACGGCGTGGGGCGTCTCGTGGCTCGCGGTGGGGCGTCTCGCCGGTGACCCGGAAAACACCGGGATCGGCGTCACCGCGCTCATCGTCGCCGCCGTCATCGCGCTCGTGCCGCTCGTCGTCGCGGGTCTGCGGCTCCTGCGCCCGTCCGTCGACTGAGCTGCGCGCCCCGCTCAGGCGGTCGCGCGTGCGGCGAACGCGCGCAGGATCGCGTGCGGGTGCCGCACGTCGGCGGCGCGCACGCGTGCGGCCAGCACGTCATACTCCTCGGGATCGAAGTACCCGTCGTTGCGGTAGATGGCCATGCGCTCGGTGAACGCGACGGGATCGGGTTCGGGGTGGAACTGCGTCGCCCACAGCTGCGTTCCCACGCGGTAGGCCTGCACGGGGCATGCGTCGTTCTCGGCGAGCACGACCGCGCCGGGCGGGGCGGATGCGGCGCCCTCCTTGTGCGCGGTCAGCGCGGCGAACTCGGCCGGCAGCCCGCCGAACAGCGCATCCCCGGTCGCGGCAGGGGTGAGGCGGATCCGCGCCGGGCCGGTGTCCTCCGGGAACTCGCGCGACACCTCGCCCCCCAGCATCCGCGTGACGACGCCGATGCCGTAGCACGTGAACAGCGCGGTCGTGCGGGCCTCGGCGGCGGCAGCGGCGATGCGCTCGAGGTCGGCCTCCTGCCGACGTTGCGCGTCGGACTTGTCGCACTCCGGATCGGTGAGGTTGAAGGGGCTGCCGCCCACGACGAACCCGCCGTATCGCGTGAACGCGTCGTCGGGCAGCGGCTCGCGCACGAGGTCGTGACGCGCGAGCGCGTCGCCGAGACCGGTCGCCGCGCGGAACGACGCGTACTCGCCGTCCGCCGCCTGCCGCTGCGGCCGCACGCAGACGTACAGGAGCGGCAAGGGCATGGCGCGATTCTAGGCGGAGGCCGACAATGTGGTCATGACGGCTGACGCACGGCGATACGCACGGGGACATGTGCTGGCTGCGGATGCGGGGGCCGCGGCCGACGTCCGCGAGGTCGCCGACCGGCGGGGCTGGGACGTCGAGGTGGAGGCGCTCACGGGTGGCGCGGCGCCGGTGCGTGCCGAGATCGTCGAGGGGATCCGCTTCGCCGAGCCGCTGCGCGTGCGACTCATCGCCCGCGACGGCGGCCGGGCGCCCGACGCCGCCGAGGTGATCCGCGCCCTCGCGGGACGCTCGGACGTGTGGCTCGACGACGGGCGTGCGCTCGACGACGGCGCGCGGGGCCGCTGAGGTCAGCGCGACGAGCGGGCCGTCCGGCCGCGCACGATCCCCGCGAGCGTCTGCGTGCGCTCGTCGTCGGCGTCGCGTCGCCACGCGAGAGCGACGGTCGAGACCGGCCCGTCGCGCAGCGGCCGCGCCGCGACATCCTTCCGCGCGTGCAGCCGCGCGAGCGACATGGGCACCACGACCACGCCGACGCCTGCGGCGACGGTCGCGATCGCGTCCGCGGTCGTCTCGGGCGGAGCGAACGCGGGCGTCACGGTGTCGGGCAGCCGCGCGTCGAGGACGTCGTCGCGCGGCACGATGAGGACCTCGCCCGCGAGGTCGGCCGGCTGGAGCTCGTCGGCGGCCGTGAGGTGCGAATCGATCGCCGCGACAACGACGGGGACCTCGTCGTAGAGGCGCACGACGTGCAGGGCGTCGTCGGCGATGGGCAGGCGGACGAGCGCGGCATCGAGCCCGCCCGGCGCGAGTGCGTCGGCCTGCGCGGCCACGGCGATCTGCTCGAGGACGAGCGGCGTGCCGGGTATCTGCTCCTCCCACGCGGCGAGCCACTTGCCGGGCATCACGCCGGGCACGATCCCGAGGCGGAAGGGCGCGGCGGGAGCTGCGGACATCCCGGGCGCGATCGGCTTCGCATCGCGCCGCGACTTTCCCCCGGAGCGCCCGGATGCGGCAGAGCGCCCGGACGCAGCGGGGCGCCCGGATGCGGCGGAGCGCCGGGGTCCGCCGCGTCGAGCCATGCCGCCAGGGTATCCCGCCGGGAGGTGTCGCCATCGGCCCGCCCACCGCGTGGCCCGCTCGGGCGGGCACGACCCGGCGCTATCGTTCGAGCATGATCGCGATCCTGGGCTCGGTGTGCGCGGCGCTCGGCGCCCTGCTGCACGTCTACATCTTCGTGATGGAGAGTGTGCAGTGGACGACACCTCGTGTGTGGAAGGTGTTCGGCATCTCCGATCAGGACACCGCCGAGCGCACGCGCGGCATGGCGTACAACCAGGGCTTCTACAACCTGTTCCTCGCCATCGGGGCGGCGCTCGGCGTGATCCTGTTCTGGGTGGGCGGCCCGGGCTCGGTGCCCGAGGTGGCCGGGCGCACGCTCGCGCTCTTCGCGCTGGGCAGCATGGCGGCCGCGGCGCTCGTGCTCTTGACGTCGGGCCGGCGCTACGCGCGACCCGCGATCATTCAGGGCACCGTGCCGCTGATCGGCTTCGTCCTGTTCGTCTTCGCCTGAGCGGCGTCAGGCAGCCAGGCGAAGACCGCGACGGTCGGTCGCGACGGTCTCGCCGTCCGCGATCGTCTCGTCGTCGCCGATGAGCGAGCCGACCGCCACGCGCGCACCGGTTCCGATGTGCGCGCGCACGCCGATGGTGGCTCCCGCGCCGATCGCAGCACCGGTCCCCACGTGCGCGTGGGGAGCGATGTGCGCCTTGGGACCGATCAGGGCGTCGCTCTCGATCCAGGCACCGCGCCCGATCTCCGCGCCCTCCGCGACCTGGGCCCCAGGTTCGACATACGCCCCCGCTTCGACGACCGCGCTCGGGTGCACCTTGGCGCCGTGCGCGATGAAGCCGCGACCATTGACGTGCTTGCGATAGCGCAGGGTCTCGCCGCGGTCGTTCTCGATGTCGATGTAGTTCTTGCCCACGTTCTCCTCCGGCGGCGCCGTTCGACGCCGACACTTGCTCCAACAGCGAGGGACTCCTGTGCATTCCCTCGCATGCTGTTCGAGGCCGGTCGCGTCGCGGATTCCCCGCCGCACGACTCTCCCTCGCCGCGCGGACATGGCGCACCGGGTTGACAGCTCGCCCGCGGACGGAGCGCTTCACGCCCGCTGGCAGACGGGGCACCAGAACACGTTGCGCTCGCTCGTGGCGGAGGCGCCGAGCGAGCCTTCGCGGATGAGCGTGCCGCACCGGCGGCAGGGCTGGCCGGCGCGGCCGTACACCCACGTGCGCCGTCCCGGACGGCTGTCGCCCGTGAAGGTGCGTTCGCGGCGTGGCAGGTTGGCGCGGATCATGCGCACGCCCACGTCGATCAGCGCCGCCGCGTCGACCTCCGTCGCGGGTGTCGTCGGCGCGATGCCCCGGACGAACAGCATCTCGTTCGCGTACTCATTGCCGAAGCCGGCGACGTTGCGCTGGTCGAGCAGAGCCACGTGGGCCGGACGCGGGTCGGCGGCGAGCCGGCGCGTCGCCTCCGCCGCATCCCAGTCCGCGGCCAGCGGATCGGGCCCGAGATGCCCGACGACGCGCTCCTCCTCGGCTGTGGGCAGCACCTCGACCATCGCGAGGTCGAAGCCGACCGTCTCCGCGCGCGCGGTGCCGACCACGGCCCGCGCCGCGTACGCGGGGCGGCGCCACCGGGCGCCGGGGGCGTACACGTCCCACCGGCCCTCCATCTTCAGATGCGAATGCAGCGAGTACGCGCCGATCCGCTCGAGGAGATGCTTGCCCCGTGCGACGACGGATGTCACCGTTTCGCCGCGCAGGTCTGCGACGGCGCTGCGCGGCACCCGGATGTCGAACCGCGTCACCTCGCCGCCGACGAGCGCGGCCGCGAGGCGCTCGGCCGTGCGGTAGACGGTGTCGCCCTCAGGCACGCGCGGCCTCGCGGAGCTGATCCCCGGCCGTCGTCCGCCGGAGCGTGAGGCCGCGGGGCGATTCGACGAACCCGGCATCGCGCAGCGCCTGGCCCACCGGGGTGCCGTACACGAACGCGCCGTTGACCTGCTCGACGGTCAGGGTGTCGAGCCGGCGGCCGCGGGCAGTGCCGGCGAGGTCGCGCGCGGCGGCGGTGAGCCGCTCGATGTCGTCGGTGAAGGCGAGTGCCGTGCGCCCCCCGCGCTCGAGGTACAGCGTGAGCACGCCGTCGACGAGCACGACGAGGCCGCCGGCCTTGCGGCCTGGTCGGTGCGACACGCCCTCCAGCGCGGGCCAGCCGAGGGCCGCGCCGTACGGGTTCGCCGGGTCGGTGGCGGCGAGGGTCACCGTGCGCAGCGGCGGCGGGTCGGGGACTGCGGCGAATTCACGCAGACGGTCGACGGTCGTGGATGCGGCGAACTGGGCGGCGCCGAGCTTCTCGATCACGTACCCGCGGCGGCAGTGCCCCGCCTCTTCGAACCCGGACAGGATGCGGTAGACCTGCGCGAACCCCCCGGGCACGCCTTCGGACTGGACGGCGCCGCGCGTGACGACGCCGTAGCGATCGAGGAGCAGGCTCGCGGTCGCCGTCGCCCGCAGCGTCGGATCGCCCTCGGGCTGCGGCAGCAGCGACCAGCGCCCGCCGAGTGCCGGCGGTCGTGGCGGCGTCGACGTGCGCGGGAGCGCGGTGCCCCGGTACAGGCGTGCCCGCGGTGCGCGCCGGGCGACCCGGTGCGCCTGACCCCCGCCGCCGACGAGCGTGCGCACGGGCGCGAACGTGTCGTTGGTCACGCGCCCGGCCCATGTGAGGTTCCACAGCGCCTCGACGACGGACTGCTCGTTCTCGGCGCCGACGGCCTGCCGCAGCTGCGCGGCGAAGTATGCCCCGCCCGCGCCGAGCGCCTCGACGATGCGCGCTTCGAGGCCGTCGGCGGCGAGCTCGTCGTCCGGTGCCGCGAGGGTGAGGGGCGCCGTATCCGCGGGATGCAGGGCGATCCAGCCGTCGCGTCCGGGCAGCGTGCCCGCGCCCGACCACACGACTTCGCCCGACGCGGTGAGCTCGTCGAGCATCGCCGGTGTGTATCCGGAGACGCGGGCCGGGAGGATGAGCGACTCCCATGCGCTGGCCGGGATCGGCACCCCCGCGAGCTGCTCGACCACCGCGGCGACCCCGTCCACGCCCTCGAGCGGCCGCGTGACGTGCTGCCACAGCGGGAGGAACCGTGCGTAGGCCTCGGGCGGCACCGGCTCGACGCTGCCGCGGATCGCCGCGAGCGAGCGCATCCGCAGCCGTCGGAGCACTTCGCTGTCGCACCACTCGGTGTCATCGCCCGCGCCCGTGGGGGCGATCGACTCCGGCAGGAAGAAGCCGCTCGCGATGCGCCCGTGCGACTCCAGGCGCTGGAGCGTCAGGCGGGCGACGGCCACGCCGACGCCCAGCCGCTCGGCGACCGCGTCGGCGCGGAAGGGCGCATGGGTGCGCGCGTAGCGGGCGACGAGGTCGCCGAGCGGATCGGCGACCGGATCCAGGAAGGCGTTCGGGATGCCCACCGGCAGCGCCGCACCGAGCGCGTCGCGCAGCCGCCCGGCGTCTTCGATCGCGGCGACGCGCGACGTCCCGGCGATCGTGACGGTGATCGCCCGCCGGTCGGCCACGAGCCGCTCGAGCAGCTCCGCGGCTTCCGCGACGGTCGCCGCCGCGTCCGTTGCGTCTGCCGAAGGGCTCGTGGCGGTATCGGTCCCCGAGCTCGTCGAAGGGCCGGTCGAAGGGCCGGTCCCGGTTCCTGAGCTCGTCGAAGGGCTCGTCGAAGGGTCGAGCCGCCCAGCCACCTCGGCGGCGTCGAGGGGGCCGAGCATGCGGAGGAGGTCGGCGACCCCTTCGAGCCCGCGCGCCCGGCGCGAGGGGTCGAGCCGCTGCGCCTCGCGCTCGAACTGCGCGATCACGTCGGGGTCGAGGAGCTCGCGCATCTCGACCTTGCCGAGCAGCTCGCCCAGCAGGGCCGGGTCGACCGACAGCGCGGCGGCACGGCGCTCGGCCAGGGGCGAGTCGCCCTCGTACATGAACGCGCCGACGTACCCGAAGAGCAGGTCGCGCGCGTACGGCGACGGCTGCGACGTCGTGGTCTCGACGACGCGGATGCGGCGGTCGGCGATGCCGCGCGCGACCCGCAGCAGCGCCGGCAGGTCGTACACGTCCTGCAGCACCTCGCGGAGCGTCTCGAGGATGATCGGGAACGTCGGGTGGCGCCGGGCCACCTCGAGCAGCTGCGCCGAGCGCTGCCGCTGCTGCCACAGCGGTGAGCGTCGGTTGGGGTTCAGGCGGGGGAGCAGCAGCGCCCGGGCGGCGCACTCCCGGAAGCGCGAGGCGAACAGCGCCGACCCGCCGACCTCGTCCGTGACGATCTGCTCGAGCTCGTCGGGCTCGAAGACGAAGAGGTCGGCGCCCGGCGGCTCGGCCGTCGCATCCGGCACCCGCGCGATGATGCCGTCGTCGCTGGCGACCGCGGCCCCTTCGACGCCGAGGCGCTCGCGGATGCGGGCGTTGACGGCGAGCGCCCACGGCGCGTGCACGGGCATGCCGTACGGAGAATGCAGGATGACGCGCCAGTCGCCCACCTCGTCGCGGCTGCGTTCGACCGTGAACGAGCGGTCGGTGGGCAGTGTCCCGGTGGCCTCGCGCTGCTCGGCGAGGTAGGACAGCAGGTTCGACACCGCGTTGTCGTCGAGGCCCGAGTCCCGCAGCCGTGCGGTCGCCTTCTCGGGCGGCGCGGCCGACAGCTCGCGCGTGAACCCGCCGAGGGCCTCGCCGAGCTCGGCCGGGCGGCCGATGCCGTCGCCATGCCAGAACGGCACCTTGCCGGGCTGGCCGAAGGCGGGCACCACGTTGACGCGGTCGTGCGTGATCTCCACGATGCGCCAGCTCGTCGTGCCGAGCGTGAACACGTCGTTCACACGCGACTCGTACACCATCTCCTCGTCGAGCTCGCCGACGCGGGCGTTCTGCGACTCGCCGGAGACGAACACGCCGAACAGACCGCGGTCCGGGATCGTGCCGCCGCTGGTCACCGCGATGCGCTGGGCGCCCGGCCGACCCGTGAGCGTGCCCGCGTCACGATCCCACACCAGGCGCGGGCGCAGCTCGGCGAACTCGTCGGACGGGTAGCGTCCGGCGAGGAGGTCGAGCGTGGCCTCGTATGCCGAGCGCGGCAGCGAGCGGAATGGCGCGCTGCGCTTGACGGTCTCGTACCAGTCCTCCACATCGACCGCACCGCGCGCGCACGCCGCGACCGTCTGCTGCGCGAGGATGTCGAGCGGGTTCTGCGGCACGGCGATGGCCTCGATGCGTCCGGCGAGCATGCGCTCGGTGACGATCGCGGTGTGCAGCACGTCGCTGCGGTGCTTCGGGAAGAGCGCCGCGCGGCTGACCTCGCCGACCTGGTGCCCCGCGCGGCCCACGCGCTGCAGACCGGATGCGGCGCTCGGCGGCGCCTCGACCTGGATCACGAGGTCGACCGACCCCATGTCGATGCCGAGCTCTAGGCTGCTGGTGGCCACGACGCAGCGCAGCGCCCCGGACTTCAGCTCGTCCTCGACCTGCGCGCGCTGCTCCTTCGACACCGACCCGTGGTGGGCCTTGGCGAGGATCGCCGGGGCGCCGGCGGAGGAACCGGCCTGCGCCATGACGGATGCCGGCACCGTCGGCTCGGGCACGTCGATGCCCAGCCGCTCGGCGTAGATCTCGTTCAGCCGGCCGGTCAGCCGCTCCGCGAGCCGGCGCGAGTTGGAGAACACGATCGTCGAGCGGTGCTGCAGGATGCGGTCGACGATCGCCTCCTCCACGTGCGGCCACACCGACCCGGTCATCTCGGTGTTCTCGGGAGGCGTCGCGAACCAGTCGCCGTCGCCGTCGCCGTCGTCGTCCTCGCGCGGCGGGCGCGGCGCCGGCGCGGTCGCGCGGGGAGGCGGCGGCGGATTGAGCATGTCGTCGACGGGCACGACGACCGACAGGTCGAAGGCCTTGGTCGCCTTCGGGGCGACGATGTCGACCGGCTGCGCCCCACCGAGGAAGCGCGCGACCTCGTCGATGGGGCGGACGGTCGCCGACAGCCCGATGCGCTGCGCGGGCGCCGCATCCGGATCGAAGCTGCGGCGCAGCGCGTCGAGGCGCTCGAGGCTCACGGCGAGGTGCGCGCCGCGCTTGGTGGCGGCGACCGCGTGCACCTCGTCGACGATCACGGTGTGGACGTCGCGGAGGGTGTCGCCGGCCTGGCTCGTGAGCATGAGGTACAGCGACTCGGGCGTCGTGATGAGGATGTCGGGCGGCTCGACGACGAGCTTGCGGCGGTCGGCGGAGGTGGTGTCACCCGAGCGGACGCCGACCGTGACCGCGGGCACGTCGAGCCCGAGGCGCCGTGCCGACTGGCCGATTCCGACCAGGGGGGAGCGGAGGTTGCGCTCGACGTCGACGCCGAGGGCCTTCAGCGGCGAGATGTACAGGATGCGCGTGCGCGACGCGGGGGGCGCGTCGCGGCGGCGCTTTTCGGCGGGCGGGCGGTAGGGCTCCCGGAACACGCGGTCGATCGCCCACAGGAAGGCCGACAGCGTCTTGCCCGAGCCCGTGGGCGCCACCACGAGGGCATGGCGGCCGGCCGAGATGGCCTCCCACGCACCGATCTGCGCCGAGGTCGGCGCGGCGAAGGCGCCACGGAACCAGTCCTGCGTGGCAGGACCGAATCTCGCCAGCACCTTCTGTGCGGCCGCGTTGGACGCCATCCCTCCATCTTGGCCGGGGCCACCGACACGCGGGCGGGGTTGACGGATCTCCGTCCCGTGGGGGATCCGCCCGCCGCGAACGCCCGCCTCCCGTGGGGGCATGACGCCACCAGGAAGCGAGAACGGACGGGATCGGCCGCAGTGGGCGTGGGGCGTCGGGATCGCCCTCGGCGTCGCGATCGGCGTGGCCCTCGGCAGTCTCTTCCAGAACATCGGCACCGGCATCGCGATCGGGGCGGGCCTGGGCGTGGCGTTCGCGCTCGCCTTCGGCGCTGCATCCGCCGACCGGAAGCCGTCTGACCCGCCGCCCGCCGCCTCGGACGATCCGCCCGCGCCCTCCGACGACCCGCGCTGACGCTTCGGGAGGAGAACCCGCGTGGGGAGGACGGATCGGCGCGGATCGCCCTCCCGAGGCCGGATCTCCTTCCCCGGCGACCGCGCTACAGCTCCCGGATGCCGTCAGGGCCGAGCTCGAGCGTCAGGTCGACGCCGAGCCGCTCGAGGAAGACCTCGTCGTGGCTGACCGCGAGCACGGCGCCGCGATAGGCCGCGAGCGCCGCGACGACTTGGTCGACCGTGTCGAGGTCGAGGTTGTTCGTCGGCTCGTCCAGCACCAGCAGCTGCGCGGGCGGGTCGGCCAGGAGCTTCCGCGCCAGCGCGACGCGGAAGCGCTCGCCGCCCGACAGCGTCGACACCGGCCGATCGACGGCGTCGCCGCGCAACAGGAAGCGCGCGAGACGATTGCGCACTTCCGGCGTCGGGACATCGGGCGCCGCAGCGGCGACGTTCTCGAGCACGGATGCCGCGTCGTCGAGGTCATCGACGCGCTGCGGCAGGTACGCCACGCGGTCGGTGTGCGCCTCGATCCGCGCGGAATTCAGGTGGAACGGGGTGTCGGCGCCCGTTCCAGCGCCGTTTCGGTCGGTAGCGCCTGAATTCCGCGCGAGTCGCTCGAGCAGCGTCGTCTTGCCGACGCCGTTGCGGCCGACGAGGGCGACACGCTCGGGGCCTTGCACGATCCACGCGCGCGAGTCGTCGCGGACGGTCAGGATGCGGCGCCCCGCCGCGACACGCGGATCGGGGAGGTCGATGTGCACCGCGTCGTCGTCGCGCACGCGGCGCCCCGCCGCATCCCACGCCGCGCGGGCGGCGTCCTCCTTGCCCCGCACCTCGGTGCGCAGTCGCCCCGCCGACACCTGTGCCGCCGAGCGGCGGCCGTGCGCGATGATCTTCGGCACGCGCTTCTCGTGCTCGGCCTTCCGCGCCATCGCCGAGCGCGTCTGCAGCTTCTGGTCGGCCTCGATGCGCTCGCGCTTCTCGCGCTTGAACGCGTGTGCGGCGTCGCGCTCGGTCCGTCGCGCCGCATCCTGCTCCGCCTCCATCCACGTCCGCCACGCGGTGTAACCGCCGCCGTACACCGACAGGTCGTTGCCGTAGAGCTCGGCGGTCTCGTCCATGTCGTCCAGCAGCGCGACGTCGTGGCTGACGACGACGAGCGCGCCCCGCCAGCCACGGAGGAGGTCGCGCAGGCGCGCTCTCGCCTCGCGGTCGAGGTTGTTGGTCGGCTCGTCGAGCAGCGTGATCGCCGGGGAGGCGAGCCGGATGCCCGCGACCGCCGCGAGCACCGCTTCGCCGCCCGAGAGCGTGCCGACCGTGCGGTCGAGCGCGTCAGTCGGCAGGCCGGCGTCGGCGAGCGCCGCGTGGGCGCGCGCCTCGACGTCCCAGTCGTCGCCGACGGCGTCGAAGTGGCGCGGATCGGCGTCGCCCGCCGCGATGGCGCGCACCGCCGCGAGAGCGCGGTCGACGCGCAGCAGCTCCGCGACGGGACGGTCGACGTCGAGCGTCAGCCGCTGGGGCAGCATTGCGACGTCGCCCGCGCGGACGACCTGGCCGGAGGTCGGCGCGAGCTCACCGGCCGCGACGCGCAGCAGCGTCGACTTGCCGGATCCGTTCCGACCGACCAGGCCCGTACGGCGTGCGCCGAACGAGCCCGATACGGCGTCCAGGGCGGCGGTGCCGTCGGGCCACTCGACCGTGACGTGGTCGAAGACGAGGGAGGGGGAGGGTGATGACATGCGGAACTCCGGGTGTGCAGAGCACTGACACCGGACCGCGTCCCCGAGGGACGAAGGGTCTACCGAGAGACGGCGGGTCGACGGTTCAGCGCGCGGACAGGGGCGCGGAAGCGTAGACGTTCTTCACCGGAGGAATCCTCACACTCGGGACAGGACTCGCCACGATAGCGCATGCGCCGCGTCGCCGCATCCGCCGACCTGCGCAGGACTCCCGCGGCGGCGTCCCCGCGGCCGCCCGCCCTGGCGCCCGGCGGCGCCACGGGAGGAGATCCCGCCGCGGGAGGGTGGATTCGGCCGAATCGCCCTCCTCAAGGCGGATCCCCTCCCGGGGCGCGAAGCCCGTCAGCCCGCCAGCCGCTTCATGAGGAACGTGCGCACGTCGGCGAGCTCGTCCTGCGACACGCTGTGCGTGAGCCCCGCGTAGACCCGGCCGCTGAGGTCGGCGTGCGCGGGCAGCCATTCCGTCGTGTGCGCGACGAGGGCGGTCGGGATGACGTCGTCGTGGGTGCCGCGCCCCCAGAACACCGGCGGACGGCGCTCGGCGAGCTCCTCGTCGCGAGGGAGTGCGCCGGGCGCGGCATAGCCCGACAGATTCACGACGAAGCCGATGCGGTCGGGGTCGAGCCGCAGCGCTTGAAGTGCGACGGCCGCTCCCTGCGAGAAGCCGAGGAGGCCGACGGATGCAGCGGGCGCGGCCGCCGCGAGCCACGCGAGCAGTCCGTGCCCCGCCGCGGTCACCGCATCCGGATCGCGACCGTCGAGCCCCTCGATCGGGTACCACGAGAAGCCGGGGGCCGGCCACGGCGGCGTGAGCGGCGCCCGGACGGCGGCGAAGACGAAGTCGTCGGGCAGGTGGGCGCTCAGGCCGAACAGGTCGCGTTCGTCCGCTCCGTAGCCGTGCAGCAGCACGAGCAGGGGACGTCCCGCCCGCTCCTCCTCGGGCACGGACCACAGCACCAGATCGGGGTCGACGCGGGGCGCAGCATCCATCCCGCCATCCTCGCAGGACCCCGCGACGTGCCGCCGTGCGCATGGAGTTCGGCCGCCGGGTTGCTATACAGGGAGCATGCCGGTTCGCACCCCCGACCCCGATCCCGCCCAGGGCGGCGACGAGAACGAGCCCCGCGAGCCCTTCACGGGGCCCTTCGAGACGGCCGGGGCGGCCTCGGCCAATCCCGGGTGGCTCAGCGACGTCGAGCTCACCGAGGCGCGCCGCCGGCTGCCGATGCTCTACGTCGAGGCGGTGCCGGTGCGCACCGACGGCATGGGCGCGGTCGTGTCTGTCGGCATCCTGCTGCGCGCGACGCCCGTGGGAGAGATCACCCGCACGATCGTGTCGGGGCGCGTGCGCTACGGCGAGACCGTGCGCGACGCGCTCTTCCGCCATCTCGAGAACGACCTCGGCCCGATGGCCTTCCCGTCGCTGCCCCCGCAGCCGACGCCCTTCACGGTGGCCGAGTACTTCCCGATCCCGGGCGTGAGCGCTTTCCACGACGACCGCCAGCACGCCGTCTCGCTCGCGTTCGTCGTGCCCGTCACCGGCACGTGCGAGCCCCGGCAGGACGCGCTCGAGGTCACGTGGCTCTCGCCCGAGGAAGCCGCATCCGACGCCCTCGCGGCCGAGATGGAGGGCGGTCGCGGCACCCTCGTGCGCCTGGCCCTCGCGAGTGTCGGCGCCCTGCGCTGACGCGGGTTCGGCGGGGCGTCAGGCCCCGGTCGTCTCCCGGGCGATCGCAGCGACGAACGCGTCGATGTCGTCCTCGGTCGTGTCGAAGCTGCACATCCACCGCACCTCGCGGCGCGCGGCGTCCCAGTCGTAGAACCGGAAGCTCTCGCGCAGCCGGTCGGCGACGCCCTCGGGAAGCGTCGCGAACACGCCGTTGGCCTGGGTCGGCTGCGTGAAGGCGACGCCGCGGATCGAGCCGTCCGCCAGCCCCGCCTCGATGCCCGCCCGCAGCCGCTGAGCCATCGCGTTCGCGTGCCCCGCATTGCGCAGCCACAGGTCGCCCTCCAGCAGCGCGATCAGCTGCGCCGAGACGAACCGCATCTTGCTCGAGAGCTGCATGTCGAGCTTGCGGAGGTACGTGAGGCCCTCGGATGCCTCGGGGTTCAGCACGACGATGGCCTCGCCGAGCATCGCCCCGTTCTTCGTCCCGCCGAAGCTCAGCACGTCGACGCCGACGTCGCGCGTGAACGCGCGCAGCGGCACGCCCAGCGCCGCGGCCGCGTTGGAGATGCGGGCGCCGTCGAGGTGCAGGCGCATGCCGCGCGCGTGCACGTGGTCGGCGATCGCGCGCAGCTCCTCGATTGAGTACAGCGTGCCGAGCTCGGTCGACTGCGTGATCGAGACGACGAGCGGCTGGGCGCGGTGCTCGTCGCCCCAGCCCCACGCCTCCCGGTCGATGAGCTCGGGGGTCAGCTTGCCGTCGTCGGTCGGCACGTTCAGGATCTTGATCCCGGCGACCCGCTCGGGCGCGCCGCCCTCGTCGACGTTGATGTGCGCGGTGGACGCGGCGATCACCGCGCCCCAGCGCGGCAGCATCGACTGCAGGCCCACGACGTTCGCGCCGGTGCCGTTGAACACGGGAAAGGCCTGCACGCCGTCACCCAGATGGGCGGCGAAGACCTCTTGCAGCCGCTCGGTGTACGCGTCCTCGCCGTACGAGATCTGATGTCCGCCGTTGGCCTCTGCGATCGCGGCGAGCACCTCCGGGTGCACGCCGGAGTAGTTGTCGGAGGCGAAGCCGCGCACGGCCGGGTCATGCAGATAGGTCACGAGATCTCAGCCTACGGCGACGCCCGCGCGCGCAGGTCGCACCGGATGCGACCGCATGGACCGTCGCGCCGTGTCGGAGGCGGTGGCTACCCTGCCCGTATGACCGAGCCCACCACGTCGACCGTCGTCCCGCCCCCGCACGGCGTGCGCACGTTCGCCAACGTGCTCGTGAACACGGCGGTCGCGAATGTGACGACGAGCTTCCTGTGGTTCGCGCTGACGTTCTGGGTGTACCTGGAGACCGAGAGCGTGCTGGCCACCGGCATCATCGGCGGCGCGTACATGCTGCTGCTCGCGCTGTTCGCGATGGTGTTCGGGTCGATCGTCGACCGGCACCGCAAGCACCGCGTGAGGGTGTTCTCGAGCCTCGTGACGCTCGTGGCGTTCAGCGCCGCGGGCGGGCTGTACCTCGCGTCCCCCGAGGCCGCGCTCCTCGACCTCGGCGGTCCGTGGTTCTGGCTGTTTTCCGGGATCATCCTGTTCGGCGCCGTCATCGAGAACATGCGCAACATCGCGCTGTCGACCACCGTCACGCTCCTCGTGCCGGTCGAGAAGCACGCCAACGCCAACGGCTACGTCGGCACCGTGCAGGGCGTCGCCTTCGCCGTGACGAGCGTCTTCTCGGGGCTCGCGATCGGCCTCGGCGGCATGGGGTGGACGCTCGTGCTGGCGATCGGCCTCACGCTCGTCGCGTTCGTGCACCTGCTGACGGTGCGCATCCCGGAGGACAAGCCCGAGCCCGACGGCCCGCGCCAGCCCGCGGTGGATCTGCGCGGCGCCATCACGGCCGTCCGGGCCGCGCCGGGTCTGTTCGCCCTCATCATCTTCTCGACGTTCAACAACCTCATCGGCGGCGTCTACATGGCGCTCATGGACCCGTACGGCCTCGAGCTGTTCGACGTGCGCATCTGGGGCGTCATCCTCGGGGTGACCTCGACGGGCTTCATCATCGGTGGGTTGGCGATCGGCCGGTTCGGCCTCGGTAAGAACCCCATCCGCACCATGCTGTGGATCGTCGTCGGCATGGGCGTGCTCGGCGCCGTGTTCACGATCCGCGAGTGGTGGTGGCTGTACGCGCTCGGCATCTGGGTGTACATGGCGCTCATCCCGGCCGTCGAGGCGGCCGAGCAGACCGTGATCCAGAAGGTCGTCCCCTTCCGCACGCAGGGACGCGTCTTCGGCTTCGCCGCGGCGTTCGAGTCGGCCGCGGCGCCGATCACCGCGTTCCTCATCGCGCCGATCGCGGAGTTCGCGATCATCCCGTACATGAACAGCGACGCCGGGCGCGACGCGTGGGGGTGGCTCCTCGGTGACGGCCAGGCACGCGGCATCGCGATGGTGTTCCTGTTCGCCGGGCTGATCATGGTCGTGCTCGCGCTCCTGGCGTTCGCGACACGCTCGTACCGCATCCTGTCGCGCGAGTACGCGGCCGCTGTCCCGTCCGAGGCGGCTCCGGATGCGGCGGCTCCGGATGCGGCGGCTGTCCCGTCCGAGGCGGCTCCGGATGCGGCGGCTCCGGATGCGGCGCCCTCGGTGCCCGCCGCCCGGGCCGGCGTGCCCTCGATGCCGGACCCCGCCGACCCCCGCTGAGCCGTACGGCCATCCTGACCCGCTCGGGGCGCCGCGGCTTCCGCGCGGCGCGGACCCACGCATGGCCCCGGTTCGGGGCGCACTTCGCGCGTGCGGGGCGCACGTGTCGCGCCCCGACCGTCCGCGTCGCGCCCCGAACGCGGACCCGAAGCTGTGCGACGGACCGCGGGGTTACGGGGCGGCGAGCTCGATGACGGCGTCGTGCCACGAGGCGGCGTCGTCGTCCCACAGCGCGACGAACGCGTCGGCGAGGGCGTCCTCGAGGCCGGCCAGCGCCTTCACCCGGAAGACCACGGCGGCCGCACTCTGCTCGGCGCCGGCGTCGCGCGCCGCCTTCGCGAAGCCCTGCCCGACCGCGCGGGTCCACGCCTCGGCGGCCGCCTTGACGGCGGCGTAGTTGGCGCCCCCCGCCAGCGGCTTCGCGACCGCCGTCGACGACACGATCGCCTCGCGTCCCGCGCTCGAGGCGCGAAGGTCCTCGTCGAACGCCCGCGACACGTGCCGCAGCGCCGTCAGCGACGTCTCCAGCGCGCGGAAGTCGGCGTCGGTCTGGCCCGCCAGTCCGCCGCCGCCGCGCCAGCCGCCGACGAGGTGCAGCACCCCGTCGACCCGGCCGTGCCGGTCGCGGATGCGGCGGGCGAGGTCGCCGACCGCCTCCTCGTCGGTGAGGTCGGCCACTTCGGACGCGACGCCGTCGACCGCGGCGCACAGCGCGTCGAGCTTCGCCGCATCCCGACCGGCCACGACGACGCGCGCGCCGGCGGCGACGAGCGCCCGGGCCGCGGCGCGCCCCGCGTCGCTCGTGCCGCCCGCCAGGAGCACGAGCCGCCCGGCGACGCCTTCCCGCTCGTCCGCGCCCCGCTCGGCCGCGCCGGAACCCGCGCCCCGCTCGTCGTTCGCGGCAGAAGCGCCGCCCCGCTCGTCGGCCGGGCCGGTCGGATCCGCGGCACGCCGCGCGTCGTCGTCGCTCATGCGCTCAGTCTAGGAAGGGGCGGCTGCAGGTCCAGGTCGTTCCACCGGCCCGGACGGTCGAGCGTCCCGGAGACGAGCTCGACGCCGCCCGGGCCCACGGAGGCGGCGCACACGAGCAGCGACAGCGTCGGCACACCGTGGGGCCGGTTGTCGCGCACGATCGCCTCGTCGTCGGTCGGGTCCAGCCGCGCCGTGCCGGCGAGCACGCCGAGCCAGCCGCGCCACCACGGCACGGCGTCGGCCTCGCCGGCGGCGAACTCGCGCAGCCACCGCGCGATCCGCGGCGTCGCGGGGTCGTCCACGTCGTCGTGCGCGACCATGTGCACGCCCGGGGCGAGCGCCACCTCGCGCAGCGCGTCACCGTCCCACGACGTCACGCGGGTGCCGTCCGGGCCGGTCGAGACGAGATTGAAGCCGTTCGTCCGCGGGGCGACCGGCGCGCGGCCCTCCACCGCCTCGAGCACGACCGCCCCGCGCGACGCCGTCGCGCCGGGGACGTCGCGTCGATTCAGGATCACCGCGAGCCGGGCGGTCGCCGCATCCGCCGCCAGCCACGCGCCGCCCGCGCGCACGTCGCGCACCCCGATCACGCCCGGCCGCTGCGGCCACCACTCGCCCGGCGGGTCCCACGCGCGCTGCGGGTCCTCGTCGCGGATGGCCAGCACGCGGGTGGCAAGCGACGGATCCTCCGGCACCCGTACGATCACGGTGCACATCGGCGACCTCCTCGGCGCATCGGGGTCCTCCCTCGGCGCCCGTGGAAAGATGGGCGCGTGTTCATCGTCGTGGGCGTCACCGGGGGCATCGCCGCGTACAAGAGTGTGCACCTCGTCCGGCTGCTCGTGACCGCGGGCCATGACGTGCACGTCATCCCGACCCAGGACGCGCTGCGCTTCGTCGGGCTGACGACGTGGGAGGCGATCAGCCGCCACCCCGTCACGACCAGTGTGCACGACGACGTCGCCGAGGTGCGCCACGTCGCCCTCGGGCGCCGCGCCGAGCTCGTGATCGTCGCGCCGGCGACGGCCAACTCGCTCGCGAAGATGGCGGCCGGCCTCGCCGACGACCTCCTCGGCACGACGCTGCTGGCCACGAGCGCGCCGGTGGTGGTCGCGCCGGCGATGCACAGCGAGATGTGGGCGCACCCCGCGACGCAGGCGAACATCGCGACGCTGCGCGACCGCGGCGTGCACATCGTGGGTCCGGCCGACGGCCCGCTCACCGGTGGCGACAGCGGCCCCGGCCGCATGGCCGAGCCCGAACACATCGTGGCCGCGGCGCTCGCGGTCGTCCCCGAGCGCGACGACCTCACGGGGCTGCGCGTCGCGGTGTCGACGGGCGGCACGCGCGAGCCGATCGACCCGGTGCGCTTCCTCGGCAACCGCTCGAGCGGCCGGCAGGGCGCCGCCGTGGCCCTCGCCGCCGCCGACCGCGGCGCCGCGGTGACCCTCGTCGCGGCCCACGTGGACGACCGTGTGCTCGACGCCGCGTCGCGGCACCCGCGGGTCGACATCGTCCGCGTGTCGGATGTGGCGCAGCTGCAGCGGGCGATGGCGGATGCGGCGGCCGAGGCCGACGTCGTGATCATGGCCGCCGCCGTCTCCGACTTCCGTGTCGGCACCGTGAGCGACGAGAAGCTGCACAAGGCCGACCGCGACGGCCTCGTGCTCGAGCTCGTCGAGACGCCCGACATCGTGGCCGGGCTCGCCGCGGCCCGTCGCCCCGGGCAGACGATCGTGGCGTTCGCGGCCGAGACGGCGGACACCGACGAGGCCCTGCGCCGGCGCGCGCTCGACAAGCGCGCGCGCAAGGGCGTCGACCTGCTCGTGGCCAACCGCGTCGGCTGGCACGAGGGTTTCGGCGCCGCCGACAACGCGGTGCTCGTCGTCTCCGCCCGTGGCGTCATCGCCGAGGCATCCGGCGCCAAGCGCGAGGTCGCCGACGCGATCCTCGACGCCATGCTGGCCGCGCAGGCAGACGCCGAGCGTTGAGTGTCCACGACACGCCCTGCGTCCCCCACGGGCGCGGCGTGTCCCTGCCCTTCCGCAGGCGCGGGGGACACTCGACGGGGCTCAGTCGGTGCCGCGGATGCCCTCCGTCGACGCGATGACGGGGCGCATCTTCTTCTCGAGCGCCTCGAAGAACATCGACAGCGGGAACTCGTCGTCCAGGACCGCGTCGGTGTAGCCCTTCGGGGCCCCGGCGAGGATCTCATCCGGGAGACCGCGGTTCCACTGCGAGGCCGGATGCGGCGTCACGACGCCACGGACGAGGTCGTAGGCCGCGAGCCAGTGCGCGGTCTTCGGGCGGTCGATCGAGCGCCAGTACAGCTCGTCGATCGCGTCGGCGAGCGCGACGACGGCCGCCGGCACCTCGTCCCAGTCGAACGCGAGCGCGGTGTCGGTCCAGTGCAGCACGCCGCGCTGGTGCAGCCACGCGAACAGCAGCTGCCCGCCGAGGCCGTCGTAGTTGCGCACGCGGGAGCCGGTGATCGCGAAGCGGAAGATGCGGTCGAAGATCACGGCGTACTGCACGAGCTTCGCATGCTCGAGCATCGCCGCCTCCGCCGCATCCCGGTCGTCGCGGGCCGACAGGCGCTGCTGGATCGCGACGCACTCGCGGAACGCGGTCAGGTCGCAGCGCAGCTCCTCGAGGGAGTAGAGGAAGAACGGCATGCGCTGCTTGATCATGAACGGATCGAACGGCAGGTCGCCGCGCATGTGCGTGCGGTCGTGGATGAGGTCCCACATGACGAACGTCCGCTCGGTGAGCGCCTGGTCGTCGAGCATGCGGGCGGCCTCGGCGGGCAGGTCGAGCTTCGTGATCTCGGAGGCAGCGCGCACGACGCGGCGGTACCGGGCGGCCTCGCGGTCCTGGAAGATCGCGCCCCACGTGAAGGGGGGGATCTCGCGCATCGCGACGGTCTCGGGGAACAGGACGGCCGAGTTGGTGTCGTACCCCGGCGTGAAGTCGACCAGGCGCAGCGAGACGAACAGCCGGTTGGTGTACTCGGTCTCCAGGCGGGCGATGAACTCGGGCCAGATCGTCTCGACCAGGAGCGCCTCGACGTGCCGGTCGGGCGAGCCGTTCTGCGTGTACATCGGGAAGACGACGAGGTGGCGGATGCCGTCGATCCGCTGCTGCTGCGGCTGGAAGGCCACGAGCGAGTCGAGGAAGTCGGGCACCCCGAAGCCCTCCGAACGCCACCGCTCGAAGTCGGACACCGACGCGGTGAGGTACGCGGCGTCGTGGGGGAACAGGGGGGCGAGCGCGGTGATCGCGGCGACGATGTCCGCCACGAGCGCGGCGGCTGCGTCGTGCGCCGCGGCATCCGGAACCGAGCCGTCCTTCGCCTGTAGGGACTGCAGCGCGATGGTCGCGCGCTTGAGCTGCACCCACGCCGGGGAGCGCTCGGCGGATGCGGCGTCGCAGCCCGCGAGCAGGTCGCTGTCGAGGGCGGGGGTCGTGAGCGTCATGTCGCCTCCGTTCGTGCTCGCGGGTGTGCGCGTGCGGGAAAATCTACGGTGTGAGCGCCATGCTAACGGAAAACTTACGGTCTTTGCTACGCAGCGGACGGCCGGATCGAGACCCAGCTGCTAGCGTCGGCCGCATGTCCGATGCCGTCGACCGCCCCGCGCGCCTGGACGACGCCATCGACACGGCGATCGTCCGCGAGATCTCGCTCGATGCCCGCGCGACGCTCGCGCACGTGTCGGAGAAGGTGGGTCTGTCGGTGTCGGCCGTGCAGTCGCGACTGCGGCGGCTCGAGGCGCGCGGCGTCATCCGTGGCTACCGGCCCGTACTCGACGCCGAGGCGCTCGGCAAACCGCTGTCGGCGTTCGTGGAGATCACTCCGCTCGATCCCGCGCAGCCCGACAACGCGCCCGAGCTGCTCGCGCACCTGACCGCGATCGAGGCGTGCCATTCGATCGCCGGCGACGCCGCCTACATGCTGTTCGTGCGGGTGCCGACGCCACGCCACCTCGAAGAGCTCATCCGCGACATCCGCGCGGCCGCACAGGTGAACACCCGCACGACGATCGTGCTGCAGACCTTCTTCGAGCACCGCCCGATCGAGCCCGCCGACAGCTGACGCCCCCGGCTCCGCGGATGCGGGGAACCGGGGGCGTCGTGGCTGGTCCTACTTCCCGCCCTCCGTCAGGGTGACCTCGATCGGCGTATACGTGCCCGACACCTCGACGCCGTCCTCCTCCAGGGCGGCGAGGGCCTCCTCGATGTAGTCGTTCGAGTAGGCCGACTCGGCGGGCTCCTGCGTGATGAGCTCGAGACCGTCCTGGTTCTTCGCCTTCAAGGCGCCGGCGACGGTCTGGTCCCACGCATCCGCATCGACGACGCCGAAATCGCCGCCGGTCCAGATGAGCTTGTTGACCTCGTTCATCTGCCACAGCTGGTGCACCGGGCCGACCGGGAAGGCGGCCTCGGCGTTGATCGCGGCGTCATACGTGATCGACGCGGCCTCCTCCGGGTTGTCGCGCGCGAACACCCAGCCCTTGACGACGGCCTTGAGGAACCGGACGGCCGCATCGGCGTAGGCGGGGTCGTTCTCGAGCCGCTCGGTGTCGGCCCACAGCGCGTCCTGCAGCATCGCGCCGGAGGTGTCGGCGTACGAGATGACGTTGAAGTCGTCGGGCTGGTACAGCTGTCCGGTCTCCGGGTCGACCGTCTCCAGCAGCTGCGCCCACTCGTTGTAGGTCATCGCCTGTGCGGCATCGACGTCGCCGTCCAGCAGGGCGTTCATCGAGAAGTCCTGCGTCGTGATCGACACCGTGGAGGAGTCCAGGCCCTCGTCGGCCATCGCGGCGAAGATCTCCCACTCGTTGCCGAACCCCCACGACCCGATGCGCTTGCCCTCGAAGTCGGCGACCGACTCGATGCCCGAATCGGCCCATGCGACCTGCAGGGTTCCCGAGTCCTGGAACACCTGTGCGATGTCGGTGAGCTCCGCGCCGGTCGCCTCGAGGGTGCCGAGCACCTTCGGCACCCATGCGACCGCGAAGTCGACGTCGCCGCCGACCAGCGCGTCCTGCGGGATGATGTCGCCGCCGGAGGGCACGATCTCGACGTCGTCGAAGCCCTCCTCCTTGAAGTACCCCTGGTCGAGGGCGACGTAGTAGCCGGCGAACTGCGCCTGCGGGAGCCACTGCAGCTGCAGCCGGATGCTCGTGAGGGGATCGAAGTCGTCCGAGTCGCCGCCCGAGTCGGACGAGGAGCCCGACCCGGCGCACGCGGCGAGGGCGAGCGCGGTGGCGCTCACGAGGGACGCGGCGACGAGGCCGCGACGGATGCTGTGTCTCATGCTGTTCCTTTCGGGTGGTGCGTGGGTGGTGCAGGTCAGATCGGCGTGCGCCGCGTGGCGAGACGCTCGAGCAGGGAGGTGGCGAAGAAGAAGGCGAGGCCGATCACGATGCCGCCGCCCACGAACGCCCACGCGAGCGCGGCGCGGCCCGACTTCGCGTAGGTCGCGATCGCCGTGCCCACGCCGTCGGCCGGACCGCCGAAGTACTCGGCGACGAGAGCGGAGATGACCGCGAGCGATGCGGCGATCCGGATGCCGGTCAGGAGGTAGGGCAGGGCGGTCGGAAGGGTGAGGATGCGGAAGGTCTGCACGCGGCCGGCGGCGGTGGCCCGCAGCAGGTCGCGCTGCACCGGCCGGGTCTGGCGCAGGCCCCGCAGCACGTTCACGAACACCGGGACGAAGGCGGCGATGGCGGCGACCGCCTGCCGGCCGAACTGGCTCGACGCCCCGAACATCGTGTTGAGGATCGGCGTCAGGGCGACGATCGGGATGACCGCGAGCGCGGCGACGAGCGGAGCGAGCATGCCGTCGATCGGGCGCGCCGCGGCGGCGAGCGCGGCGGCGAGCACGGCGAGGACGGTGCCCGCCACGAGCCCCGCGAGCGCGTTGCCGCCCGTGATCGCCATGTCGGGGGCGATGATTCCCCAGCGCTTCACGAACTCCTCGGCGATCGCGAAGGGACTCGGCAGCATCCGCGGGGCGGCCTCGAGCACGTCGACGACGAGGATCCACGCGAGCAGGCCGACGAGGCCGACCGCCACGGGGGCTGCGACCCGCACCCATCCCGGCAGGGCGCGGCGTCCGGCGGCGCCCGTCACGGCGCTCATCGCTCGTTCGCCCTCTCCACCGGCGTGCCGTGCAGGGCTTCGCGCACCGCCGTGACGAGCGCGAAGTAGGCCGGTGACTCCCGCAGCGCCTCGTCGCGGGCGAGCCCGGTGCGGGTGTCGATGACCTCGGTGATGCGCCCGGGGCGCGGGCTCATGACGACCACGCGGTCGGAGAGGAAGACCGCCTCGGGGATCGAGTGGGTGACGAAGACGACGGCCGCCCCGCTCTCGGTCGCGATGCGCGAGAGCTCGGTCTGCAGTCGCTCGCGCGTCATCTCATCCAGGGCGCCGAACGGCTCGTCCATCAGGAGCAGCCGCGGGCGCGCGGCCAGGGCGCGCGCGATCGCGACGCGCTGCTGCATCCCGCCGGAGAGCTGGTCGGGGTAGCGGGAGACGAAGTCGGACAGACCGACGAGTTCGGCGAGCTCGGCGACCCGCGCCGTGCGCTCGGCCCGGCCGACCCGGTGCACTTCGAGCGGCAGCGCGATGTTGTCGGCGACGGTGCGCCACGGCAGGAGCCCGGCCTGCTGGAACGCCATGCCGTAGTCCTGATCGATGCGGGCGGTGCGCGCGGCCTTTCCGAAGATCCGTACCGTGCCGGACGTCGC
This sequence comes from Microbacterium sp. 10M-3C3, assembly GCF_003931875.1. Taxonomy (NCBI): domain Bacteria; kingdom Bacillati; phylum Actinomycetota; class Actinomycetes; order Micrococcales; family Microbacteriaceae; genus Microbacterium; species Microbacterium sp. 10M-3C3. The sequence goes on from NZ_CP034245.1 coordinate 668,846, forward strand.
GACGTCGAGGTCGGCGATCAGACGCAGCAGCGTCGACTTTCCGCATCCGGACGGCCCGATGAGCGACACGAACTCGCCCGCCGCGACCTGCAGATCGACGTCGCTCAGCGCGACGACGTCGCCCTCGCGCGTGGCGAACACCTTGCCGGCCGCGTGCGCCTCGACGGCGGGCGTCTGATCGGTCATGCGGTCTCCTCGCCTCGGCGGTAGTTCTTCAGTCCGACCCCCACGAGCGCGACCGTTCCGGCGGCGACGAGCCCGAGTGCGATCGTCCCGAAGGTGGGTCCCCACGGCGCGGCCGGGTCGGACGAGGCCTGACCGGCGAGCTGGATGAGCATGCGGCCGATGCCCCCCCGCATCCCGATGGACACCTCGGCCACGACCGCTCCGACGACGGCGGCCGCGGCGGCGAGCCGCAGCGCGGGCAAGAGGTACGGAACGGCCGCAGGCAGACGCACGCGCAGCAGCGTCGCCCCGTAGCCGGCGGCATACGTGCGCATGAGGTCGAGGTGGGCGCGCTCGGGCGCCTGGAGTCCGCGCAGCATCCCGATCGCGACGGGGAAGAACGACAGGTACGACGCGATCACGGCCACCGACAGCCACTGCGCCCACGGCACCCCGTCGCGCTCCAGCTGCTTGCCGAGGGCGTCGACGACCGGAGCGAACGCGATGAGGGGCACGGTCTGGCTGACGACGATCCAGGGCATCAGCCCCCACTCCGCCAGGCGCCAGCGCTGCATCACCAGGCCGAGGACCGCTCCCACCGCGACCCCGATCAGCCAGCCCACAGCGGCGATCCCGAGGGTGAGCGCCCCGGCCTGGACGACGGCCACCCACAGCGGCGGGGTGCTCCCGCCGCTCGTCGACGCGAACAGGCGCGCCACCATCTCCCACGTGTGCGGCATCGCGCGGTCCCCCGTGCGCGGGAGGATCATGACGCCGGATCCCGTGGTGCCGTCGCCGCCGACGCTGACGCCTTCCGCCGGCCCGACCGCCTTGTAGAGCTCCCACGCCGCCACGACCGCGAGCACGCCGACGACCCCCCAGGCCGCAGCGCGCCGGCGAGTCATGCCTTCGCCGTGACGTGGTCGCGGAGGGCCGGGATGACGCGCTCGCCGTAGACGCGGAGCGTCTCCTCCTTGTTGTCGTGCTGCAGGTACCCCGCGAACTGCGTCACGCCGAGCGCCCGGAGCCGCTCGAGCTTCGCGATGTGCTCGTCGGCGGTGCCGAGGATGCAGAAGCGCTCGACGATCTCGTCGGGAACGAAGTCGACGTGGTCGTTCTCGGTCCTGCCGTGCGTGTTGTAGTCGTATCCGGTGCGGCCGGCGATGTAGTCGGTGAGGGCGGCGGGCACCCCGGTCCGTGAACCTGTCGACGGGCCGTACTTGGCGACGATGTCGGCGACGTGGTTGCCCACCATGCCGCCGAACCAGCGGCACTGCTCGATCATGTGAGCACGGTCGGTGCCGATGTACATCGGGGCGGCGACGCAGAACGCGATGGTGTCGGGATCGCGCCCCGCTTCGGCGGCGGCCGCGCGGACCGTGCCGATCATCCATTCGGCGATGTCGAGATCGGCGAGCTGCAGGATGAATCCGTCGGCGACCTGTCCCGTCAGCGCGAGTGCCATGGGGCCGTACGCGGCCACCCACACGTCCAGCTGCGACCCCGTGCTCCACGGGAACCGCAGCGTCGCCCCCTTGTAGTCCACGGCGCGGGAGTTCGCGAGCTCGCGGATGACGTGGATCGACTCGCGCAGCTCGGCCATCGACGCCGGGCGACCGTTCGTGACCCGCACGGCGGAGTCGCCGCGGCCGATGCCGCAGATCGTGCGGTTGCCGTACATCTCGTTGAGCGTCGCGAACACGCTCGCCGTGACGGTCCAGTCGCGCGTGGCCGGATTGGTCACGAACGGTCCGACGGTCACGCGGCGCGTGGCCGCGAGGATCGCGGAGTAGATGACGTAGGGCTCTTCCCACAGCAGGTGCGAGTCGAACGTCCACACGTGGCTGAACCCGTGTGCCTCCGCCAGCTGTGCGAGCTGGATGACCCGCGAGGCGGGCGGATTGGTCTGCAGGACGACGCCGAAATCCATGGTCTTCTCCGGTTCCCGAGCTGGTCGAAGGGTCAGATCAGGTACTGGCTCAGGCCGCGGCGCAGGTATCGGCCGTCACCGGCGGCGCCGAGGTAGGCGCCGTCGTCGACGATGACCTTGCCGCGGGAGACGACGGTGTCGACGTGCCCGTCGACCTCGAACCCCTCCCACGCGGAGTAGTCCATGTTCATGTGGTGCGTGTCGACCGAGATCGTGGTGTGCCCGTTCGGGTCGTACACGACGACGTCGGCGTCGGCGCCCGGCTGGATGACGCCCTTCCGGCCGTACAGGCCGAACATGCGCGCGGGGGTCGTGCTCGTGATCTCCACCCACCGCTCGAGGGTCAGCTGTCCCGTGACGACGCCCTGGTAGAGCAGGTCCATCCGGTGCTCGACCGAGCCGATGCCGTTCGGGATGGCCCGGAAGTCGTCGCGGCCGAGCTCCTTCTGGCCCTTCATGCAGAACGGGCAGTGATCGGTGGAGACCATCTGGAGATCGTTGGTGCGCAGCGCCTGCCACATGTGGTGCTGGTGCCCTTCGGCGCGCGAGCGCAGCGGCGTCGAGCACACCCACTTGGCACCCTCGAACGCCCCCCATTCCTCGCTGAAGGCGCCGAGCTGGTCTTCGAGCGACTGGTACAGGTACTGCGGGCACGTCTCGCCGAAGACGTTCCACCCCTGGTCGCGCGCCCACGCGAGCTGGTCGACCGCCTGCTTGGCCGACACGTGCACGACGTACAGCGGCGCGCCGGTGAGGTTCGCGAGCATGATCGCGCGGTGCGTGGCCTCCTCCTCCATCTGCCACGCCCGCGCCATGCCGTGGTAGTACGGCGCGATCTTGCCGGCCTCGGCCAGCTGCGCGGCGAGCACGTCGATCGCGGGCCCGTTCTCGGCGTGCATCATCGTGAGCAGTCCGGTCTCGGCGGATTTCTGCATGGCCCGCAGGATCTGGCCGTCGTCGGAGTAGAACACCCCCGGGTACGCCATGAAGAGCTTGAACGAGGTGACGCCCTCGTCCACGAGGGTGTCCATCGCCCGCAGCGACGCGTCGTCCACACCGCCGATGATCTGGTGGAAGCCGTAGTCGATCGCGCACGTGCCGGCGGCCTTCTCGTGCCACGCGGCCAGTCCGTCCTCCACGCGTTCGCCCGTCCGCTGCACGGCGAAATCGATGATCGAGGTGGTGCCGCCCCACGCCGCCGCGCGCGTGCCGGTCTCGAACGTGTCGGATGCGCTCGTGCCGCCGAACGGCAGCTCCATGTGGGTGTGCGCGTCGATGCCGCCCGGGATGACGTACTTTCCGGTCGCGTCGATGACCGTGTCGACGTTCGCGGCGACATCGAATCCCAGAAGGGTCGAGCCGGGTGCGAGCACGGCCGCGATCGTCTCGCCGTCGATCAGGACGTCAGCTTTGGTGCGGCCCGTCGCCGAGACCACGGTCCCGCCGCGGATGAGGGTCTTCGCCATGTCACGGCCTCGCGATCTTCTCGTAGCTGTCGGGGCGCCGGTCGCGGTAGAACTGCCAGTCGTCTCGCATCTGCCGCACCATGTCGAGGTCGAGATCGCGCACCAGGATCTCCTCGTGCTCGCCCGACCCGCGCTCGCCGACGAAGTTGCCGCGGGGGTCGATCACCTGGCTCGTGCCGTAGAAGTCGACGGCCAGGTCGCCGTACTCGTTGTCCTCGCGCCCGACGCGATTGGGCTGGAGCACGAAGTAGCCGTTCGCGACGGCCGCCGCCGGTCCCTCCACCTCCCACAGGCGGTTGGACAGTCCGGGCTTGGTGGCGTTGGGGTTGAAGACCATGTGCGCGTCGTTCAAGCCCAGTTCGCGCCAGCCCTCCGGGAAGTGGCGGTCGTAGCAGATGTACATGCCGATGCGCCCGACGGCGGTGTCGAACACGGGGTAGCCGAGGTTGCCCGGCCGGAAGTAGAACTTCTCCCAGAAGCGGTCGAGGTGCGGCAGGTGGTGCTTGCGGTACTTGCCGAGGATCGTGCCGTCGGCGTCGACGAGCACGGCGGTGTTGTAATACACCCCGGTCTCAGCCTCCTCGTAGATCGGCAGGACCATGACGGTGCCGAGCTCGCGCGCGACGGCGGCGAAGCGCTGGACGATCGGCCCGTCGGCGGGCTCGGCGAGGCGGTAGTACTTCTGGTCTTGCGTGATGCCGAAGTACGGACCGTAGAAGAGCTCCTGGAAGCAGATCACCTGAGCGCCCTGCGCGGCGGCGTCGCGGGCGAACCCTTCGTGCTTGTCGAGCATCGAGGCGGTGTCGCCGGTCCACGTGGTCTGGGTGATGGCTGCGCGTACGGTGGTCATGCGGTGCCTTCCGTGTCGTCTCGGCGCGTCCCCCGTCGGATGTGCCGCGGCCCCTTCGTCGATCCTGTGATCGTGGTCGGTCGACGTTTCGCCGTCGTTTCCGCCCGTGTCGGGGTCGTAAAAGCATGCTCTCGGGGGGTCGGCTGGGCAATGCCGGCGTGGCGAGGATGCGGGGTAGGGTTCGGGGATGACGCCCGGAACCGAGCTGCCCGACGTCGGCGCGGACGGCGAGGGCGTCACGATCCTCGTGAACCCGGGCTCGGGCACCGCGGTGGTGCGCTCCGATCCGCTGCCGACGGTCCGTCGCCGACTCCCCGCCGCGCGGATCGTCGAGCTCGACGACGGCCAGCGCCTCGACGACGCGGTCGCGGACGCGTTCGCCTCGTCGCATCCGCCGCGCGTCCTCGGCATCCTCGGCGGTGACGGCTCGGTGTCGCGGGCCGCGCATCTCGCCCGCGCGCACGAGGTGCCGCTGCTCGCACTCGCGGGCGGAACGTTCAACCACTTCGCACGCGCGGCGGGGATCGGCGCGGTCGACGACGCGCTCGCCGCGTTCGCGGCGGGATCGCTCCGCTCGATCGCGGTCGCGGAGGTCGCCGTCGACGGCGGTGATCCCGTCACCGTGCTCAACGCGGTCTCGCTCGGGGCGTACCCCCAGTTCCTCGCCGAGCGCACCCGCCGCGGGAGCCTCGGCAAGTGGCTCGGCGGCGTCGTCGCGACCTGGCAGGAGCTGCGCAGTGCCCGACCGATCGACATCGCGCGCGACGGCCGGCGCGCACGGGTGTGGTCGGTGTTCGTGAGCGTCGGACGCAACGACCCCGACCGCCACGCGATGATGCAGCGCGCGGGCCTGGACGACGCCGTGCTCGACGTGCGCATCCACCACGCCCGCGGCTCCCGGCTGCGCGCGATGGCGTCGCTCGCGTTCGGACGCCGCACGCTCGCGGTGCTCCGCGCGCTGCGCGTCCTGCCGCCCGCGTCGGAGTTCGAGCGCGCGGTCGAGACCCGGTGGGAGGTGCGCGTCGGGCCGGATGCCGCACCCGACGTCTTCGTACACGACGGCGAGCTCGAAGAGGTCTCGCGCGATGGGTTCACGCTCGCGGTGCGCGCCGTTGCCGACGGGCTGCGCGTCTACGCACCCTGACGACCGGCGGCCTGACGACCGTCGGCCGATCAAGGTACATCTTCCGGCGGATGCTGCGCGGGTGAGCGCCGCGTAGCCTCGGAGGGATGTTCCGAGCCCTGCGTCCGTTCCAGATCGTCACCGATCTGGTGCTGGCAGGACTCTTCGCCCTCGTCGTGCTGCCGATCGAGTACAGCACCGGCGGGTTCACCGCGACGGCCGCCGTCGGTGCGCTCGCCGGCGCGATCGTGCTCACCGCCGCCCTCGCGGTGCGGCGCTGGTCGCCGGGCCTCGCGCTCGCGCTGGCGTGGCTGGCCGCGATCGTGCAGATGGCGACCCAGAATCAGCCGCGCGTGAGCGATGTCGCGATCTTCGCGGTGCTGTACGTCACCGCCGCGTACGGCTCGCGGTGGGTCTACTGGCTGGGGCTGGCGTCGGCGATCGTGGGCGCGGTGGTGGTCACCGTCTACATCTTCCTGGGGTTCACCGACGTCTCCTGGGCGAGCCTGCCTCTCGCCTTCGCGGTGCTCGTGGCGGCGACCTTCGCACTCGGCCTGTCGTGGGTGACCGGTGCCCTCGTGCGTGCGGCGGTGCGGGGTGCGCAGGCCCGCCGCGAGCGCGCCGTGGCGGAGGCCGAGGCGGCGATCGAGCAGGAGCGCGTGCGCATCGCGCGCGACATGCACGACGTCGTGGCCCACTCGCTGGCGGTCGTCATCGCACAGGCCGACGGCGCGCGCTACGCCGCCGCATCCGACCCGGATGCCGCGGCGGAGGCGCTCGCGACGATCTCGACCACCGCGCGGGCCGCCCTCGGCGACGTGCGCCTCCTGCTGACGCAGCTGCGCCACAGCGAGGGAGCCGGGCCGCAGCCGCAGCTGGCCGATGTCGAGGGGCTGTATGCGCAGGTGCGCGCGGCGGGCGTGGGTCTGCACGTCGAGGTCGATCCGATGCCGCGCGCCGAGCCGTCGGCGGCGGTGCAGCTCGCCGTGTACCGCATCCTCCAGGAGGCGCTGACGAACGCGCTGCGCCATGGGACCGTGCGCGAGGACGCCGGCGGCGTCGCGGTGCGGCTGGCGTGGCACGAGGATCGCGTCGAGCTGGATGTCTCGAATCCGTTCTCTCCGGCCTCCGCGCCGGCCGCGCCCGCGCCCGGACACGGGCTGATCGGCATGCGCGAGCGCGCGCAGCTGGCCGGCGGAACGCTGTGGGCCGGCCCCGAGGGGACGACCTGGCACGTGCGCTCGACACTCCCGCTCGCGACGACGCCCGAATTCGCAGGTCCGGGGGCTTCTCGCGACCGGACGGGGGAGGAGCGCGCATGATCCGGGTCGTGCTCGTGGACGATCAGGCGCTGTTCCGCGCCGGCATCCGCATGGTGATCGACTCGCAGCCCGACCTCGAGGTCGTAGGCGAGGCCGCCGACGGCGCCGAGGCCCTCGCGGTGTGCGTGACCACACGCCCCGACGTCGTGCTCATGGACATCCGCATGCCCGGCATGGACGGGCTGACGGCGACCGCCGAGCTGCTCGCGCGGCCCGACCCGCCGCACATCGTGATGCTCACGACGTTCGACCTCGACGAGGCGGCGGCGCGCGCCATCCGCCAGGGCGCGAGCGGGTTCCTCCTCAAAGACGCCGACCCCGAGTTCCTGCTCGCGGCGATCCGTACCGTGCACGCGGGCTCGGCCGTCATCGCGGCGAGCGCGACCCGCGAGCTGTTCGCCGCGGGCGCCGAGCGCCGCCCGGCCCCCGCGTCGTGGCGCACGCTCACCGACCGCGAGCGGGAGGTGTTCGCCCTGGCCGCGAAGGGGCTCAGCAACGCCGAGATCGCCGCGTCGGAGTTCCTCTCCGAGGCGACCGTGAAGACCCACATCAGCCGCATCCTCGCGAAGCTGGGCCTGCGCGACCGCGTGCAGCTCGTCGTGTTCGCCTACGACCACGGGTTGGTCTGACCCGGCGTCATCCTCGCGGCGGATGCAGGTGCATCCCGCGGCCGACGCGGCAAGACCGGCGCTCTTCCTAGCGTCGAGGGCATGGAGATCACATCGACCGACCTGGGCCTGGCCGCCCGGGTGCAGCAGCTCACGAAGACCTACGGCGCGGGCGATTCCGCCGTGCGCGCGCTCGACGGCGTCAGCGTCGGCATCCGTCGCGCGCAGTTCACCGCGATCATGGGACCGTCGGGTTCGGGGAAGTCGACCCTCATGCACGTGATGGCGGGGCTCGACGCGCCGACGACCGGTCGCGCATGGATCGGCGACACCGAGATCACGGGCCTTGGTGACCTCGACCTGACGATCCTGCGGCGGCGCCGGGTCGGTTTCGTGTTCCAGTCGTTCAACCTCGTCCCCACCCTCGACGTGATGGCCAACATCCTGCTGCCCTTCGACCTCGACGGCCGGCGTCCCTCGGCCCTCGAGCGGGCTCGGATCGACGGGCTCGTCGAGACCCTCGGGCTGCAGGCGCGGCTGCGTCACCGGCCGCACGAGCTCTCGGGCGGACAGCAGCAGCGTGTCGCGATCGCCCGCGCCCTCGCGACGGCGCCCGACCTGGTGTTCGCCGACGAGCCCACCGGCAACCTCGACTCGCGGTCGGGGCGCGACGTGCTGCGGCTCCTCGCGGAGGCCAGCGCGCAGCACGGGCAGTCGATCGCGATGGTCACGCACGACCCGGTCGCGGCCTCCTACGCCGATCGGGTGCTCTTCCTCGGCGACGGCCGGGTGGTCGCCGACAAGCCGCGGCAGACGCCCGAGCAGATCTCGGCGCACATGCTCGAGGCCGAGGCGGTGGCCCGATGACCGCCGTCGCCGCCGACACGCGGAGGCCGCGGCTCTCCGCACCCGCGCGCCTGTCGTGGCTTCACGATCGGGGGATGGGGGCGAGCGTCCTCGTCGCCGGGCTGTCGTCCGCGTTCGGCGTGGTGCTGCTTGCCGCGACCGGCTTCATCGGCGCGGTCCTGCGGGCCGATCCGTACATCGGCCAGAGCGAGACCCTGGCGTTCGTCGTCGGGTTCCTCTCGGTCATCCTCATCGGCGTCGCGGTGTACGTCGCCGCGATCGTCACGGCGAACACGTTCGCGACGGTCGTCGCCGGCCGCACGCGCCGCATCGCGCTGCTCCGCCTCATCGGCGCGTCGGCCCGTTCGCAGCGCGCCGAGATCGCGCGGCAGGGTCTCGTGGTCGGCGCGCTGGGAGCTGCGGCGGGCATGGTCGCGGGCGTCGCGCTCAGCGCGGCCGGGGCATCCGTCGGGCTCGGCCTGCTGGGGCTGCGCGGCGTCGAATACGCACCGGTGCAGCCGGCGCTGCTGGCCCCGGTCGTCATCGTGGCGCTCACGACGTGGGCGGCGGCGTGGGCGGGCTCGCGACGCGTGCTGGCGGTCACACCGCTGCAGGCCCTCGGTGGATCGGTGGAGCAGACGCACGAGACGCTGCGCGCGCGCACTGGGCGCAACCTCGCTGCCGTCGTGCTGTTCGCGATCGGCGCGGCGCTGCTCGCGCTCGGGATCCTCGCGGGCCTCGTCACCCCGCTCGGGGTGGCCGTGTCGTTCGTGGGCGGGTTGCTCTCGTTCACGGGCCTCGTGCTCGGGTCGACGCTCGTCATGCCGCCCGCGCTCCGTGTCGTCGGGCGACTGTTCGGTCGCTCGGCGCCGGCGCGGCTGGCGGCGGAGAACGCGCTGCGCTACCCCGAGCGCTCGAGCCGCATGTCGATCGGCGTCGTGATCGGCGTGACGCTCGTGATGATGTTCGCGACCGCCCTCGAGACGGTGAAGGCGGTCGCCGCGGCGTCGGCGGGTGGCGAGCTCGACCCGCAGTTCGGGGCCGTGATCGACTCGTTCTCGGCGATCATGATGGCGCTCGTCGCGGTCAGCGCGGTCATCGCGGCGGTCGGGCTCGTGAACCTGCTCACCCTCGGTGTGGTGCAGCGGCGGCGCGAACTGGGCCTGCTGCGCGCCCTCGGCGTCTCCAACGCGCAGGTGCGCCGCATGGTGCTCATCGAGGCGGCGCACGTCACGATCACGGCGCTCGCCGTCGGGCTCGTGCTCGGGATCGCGTACGGCTGGGCGGGCGCGCAGTCGGTGCTCGGCTCGGTGCGGGTGCCCCCGGCATGGGAGTCGCCCACCTTCGTGCTGCCCGCCGTGCCGCTCGTGCCGCTGCTCGTCGTCGTGGGGGCGACCGCGGCGCTCACGCTCGTGGCCGCGGTCGTGCCGACGCGGCTGGCCACGCGTGTCGCTCCTGTCGCCGCGCTCGCCGAATAGCCGGGGCACCCCGGCTTCTCGGCCTCAGGCGGGCTCGGAGTCGGTGGGCGGCTCGGGGTCGTGCGCCCAGGACGGCGCGAGCGCGCGGATGCGGGCGGCCCGCCACTGCCACGCGGTCCACAGCACGGGCCACAGCGCCGGAGCGGCCGCGCCGCCGATCACGAGCCGGTCGCGCCACAGCGTCTTGCCGGGCTCGCCCGGAGCGGCCGACACGGCCATCTGGTGATCCCACACGTCGAGCGCGGCGAGGGGTCCCGTCAGCGGGATGCCGCTGTCGCGGAAGATGCGCACCGGCCCGTTCGCGTCTTCGGTCTCGCGCTCGCTCACCGAGATGAGCTGGCGACCCGTGGGTACGAGCCCTCCCACCGACAGCTGCACCGGCAGGTCGGTCCCGGGGGCGAAGGTCGGCGGCGCGTCCACGAGCGGGTCCATCCCGAGCAGCGGCCCGTACAGCTCGGCGACGGCCGTGGGGGAGTGCAGGGCGCGCCACGCCGCATCCGGGTCGCAGTCGATGATGAGCTTCAGCAGGATCCGCATCGCCCCATCCTCGCCGGTCTCGCTCCGGATGCGGCGGGGTTGCGCCCCGCCCCCGTCACGTGTGCCGCGGGAAGCCGAGGTCGACGCCGCCGTGCTCGGCGGGGTCGAGCCACCGGCTCGTGACGGCCTTCTCCTGCGTGAAGAAGTCGAATCCGTGGGTGCCGTACGCCTTCGCGTCGCCGAACAGGCTCGCCTTCCAACCGCCGAACGAGTGGTAGGCGACGGGCACGGGGATCGGCACGTTGACGCCGATCATCCCCACCTGCACCTCGTTCTGGAACCGGCGGGCGGCGCCGCCGTCGTTCGTGAAGATCGCGGTGCCGTTGCCGAACTGGCCGGAGTTGATGAGCGCGAGGCCCTCGTCGTAGCCCGACACCCGCACGACCGACAGCACCGGGCCGAAGATCTCCTCGCGGTAGGCCGCCGATGACGTCGGCACGCGGTCCAGGAGCGTGGGCCCGAGCCAGAAGCCCTCGGGCTCGCCGTCGACCTCGATGCCGCGCCCGTCGACGACCACGTCGGCGCCGTCGGATGCGGCGATGTCGATGTAGCCGGCGACCTTGTCGCGGTGCACGTCGGTGACGAGCGGGCCCATGTCGGTGCCGCGGCGGCCGTCGCCCACGCGCAGGCGCAGCATCCGCTCGCGCACCTTCGCGATGAGCGCGTCGGCGACCGAGTCGACCGCGAGCACGACCGAGATCGCCATGCAGCGCTCGCCGGCCGAGCCGAAGCCCGCGTTGACGGCGGAGTCGGCGACGAGGTCGAGGTCGGCGTCGGGGAGCACGAGCATGTGGTTCTTCGCACCGCCCAGGGCCTGCACGCGCTTGCCGTTGCGCGTGCCCGTCTCGTACACGTACCGGGCGATGGGTGTCGAGCCCACGAACGAGATCGCGCGCACGTCGGGGTGCTCCAGCAGCCCGTCGACGGCCACCTTGTCGCCGTGGAGCACGGTGAAAACGCCGTCGGGAAGACCCGCCTCCTGCAGGCGCGCGGCCATCCAGTTCGCCGCCGACGGATCCTTCTCGCTGGGCTTGAGCACGACCGCGTTGCCGGCGGCCAGCGCGATCGAGAAGAACCACAGCGGCACCATCGCCGGGAAGTTGAACGGGCTGATGATGCCGACGACGCCGAGTGGCTGACGGAGCGAATACACGTCGATGCCCGTCGAGACGTTCTCCGAGTAGGCGCCCTTGGTCAGCTGCCCCACCGCGCACGCGAACTCGACCACCTCGAGCCCGCGCGCGATCTCGCCGTGCGCGTCGGCGAGCACCTTGCCGTGCTCCGAGGTCAGGATCGCCGCGAGCTCGTCCTTGCGGGCGTTGAGGATCTCGCGGAAGGCGAAGAGCACCTGCTGCCGGCGCGCGATGCTCGCGGTGCGCCACACCGCCGCGCCGCGCACGGCCGAGGCGACGGCGGTGTCGACGTCGGCGGCGGAGGCGAAGCGCACGTGACGCTGCACGCGCCCCACGGCGGGGTCGAAGACCGGGCCTGTGCGTTCGGTGGTGCCGGCCCACGGGCCGCCGTCGACCCAGTGCTCGACGACGGATGCGGCGGTGTCGGCGCCGGCGGGCGGCGCGTCGACGATCGTGGTCTCACTCATGGTGTTCCCTTCTGGATGTCGCAGGTGGCGAGCGGTGGCCCGCGTCAGCGGGACGCGGTGAACGCGGCGAAGACGTCGTCGTAGATCTCGCCGGCGCGGGCGACCTCCTCGACGGTGACGACGCACGGCGGGACGACGTGGATGCGGTTCTCCGCGACGAACGGGAGCAGGCCGCGTTCGACGAGGCCCTTCTTCAGGGCGGCGACGTCGGCGGCCGGGAGCGGCGCGCGCGTGTCGCGGTCGGCGACGAGCTCGAGCGCCCAGAAGACGCCCTCGCCGCGCACCTCCCCGATGATCTCGTGGCGTCCGGCGAGGTCGTGGAGCATCGGGCCGAGCGCGCTCAGCCCGATCTCGGCGGCGTGCTCGACGATCGCCTCCGACTCCATCGCGTCGATCGTCGCGATGATGGATGCGGCGGCCAGCGGGTGCCCGGAGTAGGTCAGGCCGCCCGGGAAGACGCGGTCGTCGAAGCCGCGGGCGATGTCGTCGGAGATGATGACCCCGCCCACGGGGACGTAGCCGGAGTTGACGCCCTTCGCGAACGTGATGAGGTCGGGGCGCACGCCATGGCCGTCGAACGCGAACCAGCGGCCGGTGCGGCCGAAGCCGGCCATCACCTCGTCGAGGATCAGCAGGATCCCGTAGCGGTCGGCGATCTCCCGGACGCCCGCGAGGTAGCCCGGGGGTGGCACGAGGATGCCGGCCGTGCCCGGCACAGACTCCAGCAGGATCGCGGCGATCGTGCCCGGGCCCTCGGCCTGCACGACCCGCTCGAGGTGGTGCAGCGCCCGCGCGCACTCCTCCTCGGGCGTGGTCGCCCAGAACTCGGTGCGGTACAGGTACGGGCCGAAGAAGTGCACGTGACCGCGCGCGTACTGGTTCGGCATCCGCCGCCAGTCGCCCGTCGCCACGATCGCCGCACCCGTGTTGCCGTGGTACGACCGATAGGTCGACAGGATCGTGTCGCGCCCGGTGTGCAGGCGCGCGAGGCGGACGGCGTTCTCGATCGCGTCGGCGCCGCCGTTGGTGAAGAACACCTTCGAGAAGCCGGCGGGGGCGTGCGCGACGATCCGCGACGCCGCTTCGGCGCGCGTCAGGTTCGCCGTCGCCGGCCCGATCGTGGCCAGCACGTCGGCCTGCGCGTGTATGGCGGCGATGACCGCGGGATGCTGGTGGCCGATGTTCACGTTGACCATCTGGCTGGAGAAGTCGAGCCAGCGGTTGCCGTCGTGGTCCCACACGACGGTGCCCGATCCGCCCGCGATGGGCAGCAGATCCAAGCCCTCCTGCGCCGACCACGAATGGAACACGTGGCGGCGGTCGAGTTCTCTCGCGCGCGCGTTCGTGCCGGTCGCGGTGTCGGGGTGGGACGTGGTCATGCGGGCTCCGTTTCACCAGGACGTCGTCGTCGGCGGACGCCCCGGCCGTCCGGGGATCCTGGTTCGAGTATGCGCCGTCCGGCGCTCGCTGCCGAGTCCCGGCGTCTGCCGTGGTGTGTTGCGGGGTGTTTCCCGGGCCGTCCGCGCACCCGGGCGGGGCGGCGCGCCGCCGGTACGCTCGACGGATGCCCGACGGATCGCCCTTCTCCCAGTCCGCGTATCAGGTGCGCCTCGAGTGGGGCGCCGAGGGGCTCGCGCGCCTCGCGCCGGCCGACATCGTGGCGGTCGTCGACGTGCTGCGGTTCTCCTCGACGGCGATCGCCGCGCTCGAGGAGGGCCGCCCGGTCGCCCTCGACGACACGGCGCGAGCGGCGTCGATCAACGGCGCCGAGGTCGCCGCATCCGTCGCGCACGGCGAGGTGGTGCTCGGCGGTCTCCGCAACGCCGCCGCCGTCGCCCGGCACGTGCTCGCGCGGCAGGCCGAGCGCGGCGAGCGTACGAGTGTGGCGATCGTCGCGGCGGGGGAGCGGGTCTCCCGCGACACGCCCACCGTGCGCTTCGCCGTCGAGGACCAGCTCGGCGCGGGTGCGATCATCGCCGCGCTGGGAGATCTCGGCATCGATCACTGCTCGCCCGAGGCGGCCGTCGCGGGTGAGGGCTTCCGCGCGCTGCGCGGCGCGACACGGCACCTGCTGACCGCGAGCGGATCGGGCCGCGAGCTCGAGGCCGCGGGCCGGCGCGACGCGGTGCTCGCGGCCGCGGCCGTCGACGCCGCATCCGTGGTCCCCGTCCTGCGCGACGGCGTCTTCGTCGCGGCGTAGACCCGTCCGCCTCCGCCGAGTCGCCATCCTCCCGCCCCGACACCACCGCAGCCGTGCGGCGGATGGGTGACCCGACGGCGCGATGGTGACTCGGCGGCGGATGCGGCGCGCTCGACGCCGCACGGCGGACGGCCGGTCAGCGGGGGGTCTGCGCGGCGAGCCGGGTCGCGGGCGTGATCTCGCGGCGGGTCCACGTGATCGCGTGCCGCGGGTCGAAGTGCGGCGCGCACTTCGCGCACGACGTCGGACGCGTCGCCCGCCGGTGCCGGTACGCGACGTGCCCCGCGGGGCACACGCCCACCCACGGGGCGAGCTCGGTCGCCGTCTCACCGGCGTGGGTCGTGCCGCCGACGTAGCCGAGGTCGCGCGCGACGCGCTTCCACGCCGGGCCGTGACCGGCCGCCGGGCCGGCGAGGGCGTGCGCGACCTCGTGGAGCAGCGTCTGGTGGTTCGTGTCGTCGTCGTAGCGCGCCGCGAGGTACCGGGAGACGCTGATGCGCTTGCGTGTGTAGTCGCACAGCCCGGCGCGCCGCTTGGCGTTGTCGAAGCCGAACGACCACGACGCGTCGAGGTGCGACGTGATGAGCGCCTCCGCCCACACGCGCACGCGCTGCAGTTCCGACATGCAGGAGACCGTAGTGCGGGGTGCCGACAGTCAGCTCGCGACGGTCGCGCGCGAGCGCCGGCGGTCGGCGGCGTCGATCGCCAGCAGCGTCGACTCGAGCTGATCGTCGGGGGCGCCGGACTCCTGGCGCAGGAACAGGGCCCGCTTGAAGTCGCGCCGCGCGTCGTCGAAGTCGCCCGCGTCGTACGCGACCTTGCCGCGGTGCTGGTACGCGAAGGCCGCGATGCCCGCCCACCCGTTGCCGTCGGCCTCCTCGGCGCACGTCGTGAGCTCCTGCGTCGCGGCGGCGTACGCGCCGCGGGCCTGCAGGATCGTCGCGTGGAGGATGCGCGCGCGCAGCAGGTCCTTGCGGGTGCCGGCCATGCGCGCGACGCGCACCGACTGCTCCGACACGGTGAGGGCCTCGTCGGCGCGGCCGAGGACCTTCAGCAGCCACACGCGCTCGAGGAGGGCCGGGAGGCTCCGCTGCACGCCGATCTCCGCGAGCCGCTCCTCGCACTCGCGCAGATCCACGATCTCGCGCAGGGTGTCGGGATCGTACCCGCGGATGTAGCTCACCGTTGTCTCCCCTCTGCGACGCTTCCGCTCGTGCGCCCCGCAGCGTCCGACGGGGGCTCCTCCAGTCTGCAATCCCCGTCGCCGGACCTCCGGCACGGCACGCCGGGGACCGTGCGGCGTCACCGATCGAACAGGCTCGCGGTGGGCTTGGGGGAGGGTGTCGCATCCGCATCCGTGGCGGGCAGCGCACCGCGCACGAACTCGTCGATCTCCGCCCCCTGCGCGACCTTCGCCGGGTGGGGGCCGGCGGCCATGAGCCGCGGCAGCCACTCCGTCGGCAGCGGAGCGGCGGATGCGGCGATGACGAGGTTCCCGAACCGGCGGCCCTTGAGCACCTGCACCTCGGCGAGCACGATCACGTGCTCGAGCACGGCGCGGACGGTCGCGACCTGCCGCCGCGCGAACGCGAGCCCGGCGCCGTCGGCGACGTTCACCAGGAGCACGCCGTCGGGCGCGAGGAGACGCGCCGCCTCCCGGTAGAACTCCACGGTCGTCACGTGCGCCGGGGTCTGCGCGCCGGCGTAGACGTCGCTCACGAGCACGTCGACGGACCCCTCGAGCGCGTGCGGCAGGCGGCCGAGCACCGCGCGGGCGTCGCCGATGCGCGTGCGGATCGCAGCGCCGCGCGGCAGCGGGAACTGCCCGCGCACGAGGTCGACGAGCGCCTGCTCGAGCTCGATCACCTGCTGGCGGGAGCCCGGCCGCGTCGCCTCGATGTACCGCGGGATCGTGAGGGCGCCCGCGCCGAGGTGCACGGCGGTCAGCGGCTGTCCGGGCATCCGCAGCCGGTCGATGACCGCGCCCATGCGTGCGACGTACTCGAAGTGCAGGTGCGTCGGGTCTTCGGGGTCGACGTGCGATTGCGGCGTGCCGTCGACCACGAGCTCGTACCCGGTCGTGTACGGCGACGGCACGAGGCGTGCGAAGGAGCCGTCCGACAGGCGGGCCGAGGCGATCTCGGCGGGTTCGACGCGCGCTCGGGCCATGCGCTCCACGCTAGTGCGCCGGATGCGGCGGTCGGCCGCGGGCGAAACACGATCGATACACAGGTGCAACCGAGGGCCCGTGCGCGACCGTATACGGTCGGAGGATCGGATGAACCGGGATGCGGCACGACGTCGTGCGTCGGCGTCGGCCCTTTCCCCTCCCCCAAGGAAGGTCCACAGCACATGGCAACCACCCTCCAGCGACGCCTGCTCACAGGCGCCGCGGCCGTCGCGATCGGCGCGATCGCCCTGTCGGCGTGCTCGAGCCAGCGCGGCGGCGGCGGCGAGACCGCGTCGGGCGACGTCGACTCGACGTTCGTGTTCGGCGCATCGGGCGACCCGGCGAGCCTCGACCCCGCGTTCGCGAACGACGGCGAGTCGTTCCGCATCACTCGTCAGATGTTCGAGGGCCTCGTCGGCACCGAGCCCGGCACGGCCGACCCGGCCCCGCTCCTGGCCGAGAGCTGGGAGCAGTCCGAGGACGGCCTGTCGTACACGTTCGCGCTCAAGACGGGCGTGAAGTTCCACGACGGCACCGACTTCAACGCCGAGGCCGTCTGCTTCAACTTCGACCGGCAGAACAACTTCACCGGGATCGCGCAGAGCGAGAGCCTGTCCTACTACTGGGGCAAGATCATGCGCGGCTACGCCGACACCGGCACCTCCATCTACGGCGGCTGCACCCCCGACGGCGACGATAAGGTCACGATCACGCTGACCCAGCCCTTCGCGGGCTTCATCCCCGCGCTGTCGCTGCCCTCGTTCGCGATCCAGAGCCCGAAGGCCCTGCAGGACTACGACGCCGACAACGTCGGCGGCACGTCCGAGGCGCCGACCCTCAGCAAGTACGCGACGGCGCACCCGACCGGCACGGGTCCGTTCATGTTCGACTCGTGGGAGCCGGGCTCGGAGGCGACGCTGAAGGCCTTTCCCGACTACTGGGGCGAGCAGGGCCAGGTGCAGGAGATCATCTTCCGCACGATCGGCGACACCACGGCCCGCCGTCAGGCGCTCGAGTCCGGCTCGATCGACGGGTACGACCTCGTCGCCCCCGCCGACCTGGGTGCCCTCAAGGACGCGGGCTTCACGCTGACCAACCGCGACCCGTTCAACATCCTCTACCTCGGCATGAACCAGGCCGACCCGGCGCTCGCGGACATCCGCGTGCGCCAGGCCATCGCCCACGCGATCGACAAGCAGCAGCTCGTCACGCAGGTGCTGCCGGAGGGCACGGAGCTGGCCGACCAGTTCATGCCCGACGCGGTCATCGGCTTCAACGACGCCGTCACGACGTACGACTATGACGCCGAGAAGGCCAAGTCGCTGCTCGCGGAGGCCGGCTACACCGAGGCCAACCCGCTCACGCTGACGTTCAACTACCCCGTGAACATCTCGCGCCCGTACATGCCCAACCCGGAGCAGATCTTCACGAACCTGTCGTCGCAGCTCGAGGCCGTGGGCATCAAGGTCAACCCCGTCTCCAACGAGTGGGGCGAGTACCTCGACCTCATCCAGGGTGGCTCGGACCACGGCATCCACCTGCTCGGCTGGACCGGCGACTACAACGACCCCGACAACTTCGTCGGAACGTTCTTCGGCGCCCCGTCCAACGAGTGGGGCTTCGACAACGCCGAGCTGTTCTCGGCGCTGACCTCGGCCCGCGGCCTCGCGACCGAGGACGAGCAGGAGAGCGCTTACCAGGACATCAACGAGGAGATCGCGCAGTTCCTGCCGGGTGTTCCGCTGGCCAGCCCCGTGCCGACGCTCGCGTTCGACGCGCGGGTGACCTCGTACCCGGCGAGCCCCGTGCAGGACGAGGTCTACAACATGATCACGCTGTCCGAGTAATCGGATGCGGCGACCCGGGCTGCCGCGCGGCGCCCGGGTCGCCGCATCCGCCCATCGTCCTGCGTGGATCGGCGGCCTCGACCGTCCGGATAAGCACCGATTCACGCAAGACGCGGACCCACTGCTTCGGAGATCCCGTGCTACGCACCATCGGCAGGCGCCTGCTCCTGCTCATCCCGACCCTGTTCGGCCTGTCCGTGCTGCTGTTCCTGTGGGTGCGCGCCCTGCCCGGCGGCCCCGCGGTCGCGCTGCTCGGCGAGCGCGCGACCCCCGAGGCGGTCGCGCGCATCAACGAGCTGTACGGCTTCGACCAGCCGCTGTACGTCCAGTACTTCACGTGGCTCGGCCGACTCCTCCAGGGCGACTTCGGTTCGTCGATCCAGACGGGGCGCCCGGTGCTCGAGGAGTTCTTCCGCCGCTTCCCGGCGACGCTCGAGCTGTCGATCGGCGCCCTCATCGTCGCCGTGGGGATCGGCATCCCGCTCGGCTACTGGGCGGCGCGCCGGCACGGGAAGGCGTGGGATCACATCGCGGTCGTGCTCAGCCTCATCGGCATCACGATCCCGGTGTTCTTCCTCGCGTTCATCCTGAAGTACATCTTCGCGGTGCAGCTGGGCTGGCTCCCCTCCGACGGCCGCCAGAACCCGCGGATCGACGCGACCCACTACACGAACCTGTACGTGCTCGACGGCCTGCTCACGGGCGAGCTCGACGCGGCGTGGGACGCGTTCCTCCACCTCATCCTCCCGGCGCTCGCCCTCGGCACCATCCCGCTCGCGATCATCGTGCGCATCACGCGCGCGTCGGTGCTCGAGGTGCAGAACGCCGACTACGTCCGCACCGGCCGCGCCAAGGGCATCGGGCAGTCGACGCTGCGCAACCGCTTCATCCTGCGCAACGCGATGCTGCCGGTGGTCACGACCGTGGGCCTGCAGGCGGGCCTGCTGATCGCGGGCGCCGTCCTCACCGAGACGGTGTTCGCCTTCCCCGGCATCGGCCAGTTCCTCGCGCGGGCGATCTTCACGCGCGACTTCCCCGTGCTGCAGGGCTTCATCATCTTCATCGCGATCCTGTACGCCCTCATCAACCTGCTCGTCGACGTGTCGTACAGCGTCATCGACCCGAGAGTGAGAGTGCAATGAGCTCCGGCGTCCTCCCTCCCGCCCCGAGCGGCGGCCCCGTCGACGACAACGCGATCGTCGACAAGGGGCTCCTGGCCGCGGAGACACGCGGCGGCTTCTGGCGCGACGTGTTCCGCCGCATCCGGCGCAACCCGACCGCATGGATCGGCGCCGTCATCGTCGCCCTGTTCCTGCTGGTCGCGCTGCTGGCCCCCGTCCTCGCGCCGTACGGGGCGGAGGCGCTCCCGGGACAGCGCTACATCACGCCGACGCACATCCCCGGGCCCGGCGAGCTCGCGCAGTTCCCGCTCGGACTCGACCGCTTCGGCGGCGACGTGCTGTCGAAGCTCATCTGGGGCGCGCAGGCATCGCTGGTCATCGGCATCGTGTCAACCGCGTTCGGCCTCGCCGGCGGCATGCTCCTGGGCCTTCTCGCCGGCACCTTCGGCGGCTGGGTCGACATCCTCGTGATGCGCTTCGTCGACATCCTGCTCTCGGTGCCGAACCTGCTCCTGGCCGTGTCGATCGCGGCGATCCTCGGGCAGAGCCAGCTCGCGGTCATGATCGCGATCGGCGCGTCGCAGGTGCCGGTGTTCGCGCGGCTGCTGCGGGCCTCACTGCTGCAGCAGCGCAACGCCGACTACGTGCTGTCGGCGCAGACGCTCGGGCTGTCGCGCCGCACGATCACGATGACGCACGTGCTGCCCAACGCGATCGGACCGGTCATCGTGCAGGGGACGCTCACGCTCGCCACCGCCGTCATCGACGCCGCCGCGCTGTCGTTCCTCGGCCTCGGCGGCGGCCTGCCGCAGACGGCGGAGTGGGGGCGCATGCTCACATACGCGCAGGCGGAGCTCGCCATCGCGCCAGGGCTCGCGTTCCTCCCCGGCATCTGCATCGCCGTGACCGCGCTCGGCTTCACGCTGCTCGGCGAGGCGCTGCGCGAGGCGATGGACCCGCGCACGCGCGCCCGCTGACCCCGACCGCCGGGGTTGCGGCACCGCGCACCGCGCCGGCGGCCGCGCAGAGGCGGGCCGCGGGGCGTCAGCCGGCGATGCCGAGCTCGTTGCCGGGGATCGAGGCGAGGAGGCGCCGCGTGTACGGGTCGCGCGGGTTGGTGAAGATCTCCTCGCTGGATGCGGCCTCCACCAGGCGGCCGTCCTTCATGACGCACACGTAGTCGCTGATGAGGCGCACGACGGCGAGGTCGTGGGAGATGAAGAGGTAGCTGAGGCCGTACTCGCGCTGGAGGTCGCGCAGGAGAGTGAGCACCTGGTCCTGCACGAGCACGTCGAGGGCCGACACCGGCTCGTCGCACACGATGAGGTCGGGGGAGAGGGCGAGCGCCCGCGCGATCGCCACGCGCTGGCGCTGGCCGCCCGACAGCTCGGACGGGTACCGGCGCAGCATCGTCTGCGGCAGCGCGACGTCGTCGAGGAGCTTGCGCACGCGTGCCGAGCGCTCCTTCGCCGAGCCGCGCTTGTAGAACGCCAGCGGCTCCTCGACGATGCGCTCGATCGTGAACATGGGATTCAGGCTCGAATACGGGTCCTGGAAGATCGGCTGCACCTTCTGGCGGAACTCCCGCAGCGCCGCGCCCTTGAGCGTCGCGACGTCGTGACCCTCGAAGCGGATGCTGCCGCTCGTGGGCTCGACGACCTTCAGCAGCATGCGGGCCGTCGTGGTCTTGCCCGAGCCCGATTCGCCGACGATCGCGACCGTCTCGCCGCGCGGGATCTTCAGCGACACGTCGTCGACGGCGCGGAAGTCCTCGCCCTTGCCGCGGCGCGGGTAGACCTTCGTGAGGTTCTCGATGACGACGATGTCGTCGGGGGCGCCCGCCTCGCCCGCGACGGTCAGCGGCGAGCGGAACTCCTCCGGACGCAGCCGCACGGCCGCGACCGACGGTGCCGCCGCGACGAGCGACTGCGTGTACGGATGCTGCGGCGCGTCGAGGATCTGCCGCGCCGGCCCCTGCTCGACCACGCGTCCGCGGTGCATGACGATCACGCGCGACGCGCGCTCCGCCGCGAGACCCAGGTCGTGGGTGATGAGGAGCACGGCGGTGCCGATCTCGGTGGTCATGCGGTCGATCTGGTCGAGGATCGTCCGCTGGACCGTGACGTCGAGCGCGCTCGTGGGCTCGTCGGCGATGAGCAGGCGCGGCTTGCACGCGAGCCCGATCGCGATGAGCGCCCGCTGGCGCATGCCGCCGGAGAACTCGTGCGGGTACTGCTTCGCGCGGGCCGCCGCATCCGGGAGCCCCGCCGCTTCGAGGGTCTCGACGACCTTCCCCTGCACGTCGGCGCGTGTGGCCAGGCCGTGCGCGAGGAGCGTCTCGGCGACCTGCGTGCCGATCTTCGCGACGGGGTTCAGGTTCGACATCGGATCCTGCGGCACGAGGCCGATCTGGCGCCCCCGCACCTCGCGCATGCGCGCTTCGGAGAAGCCCGTGAGGTCTTCGCCGTCGAGCAGGATGCTGCCGCGGGCCACGGGGCCGCCCGAGGCGAGCAGGCCGATGATGGCCATCGCGGTGGTGGACTTGCCCGAGCCGGACTCGCCGACGATCGCGACGGTCTCGCCGGGGGCGATGTCGAGGTCGACGCCGTCGACGGCGCGCACGGGTCCGTCGATCGTGGCGAAGTCGACCGCGAGGTCGCGGACCGACAGCAGGGGAGCGGGACCGACGGCAGCGGGGGTCATCCGTCCATCCTGCCCCGCCGGGCGGCGCCGCCGCATCCGGCTGTGCACATCTTCACGCATCCGTAACGCCCGCCGGCGTCGGTAGCGTGGGCGCATGCGCACGATCGACCTCAACGCCGACCTCGGCGAGACGGTGGACGGGGTGCCCACGGCCGACGACGAGGCCATGTTCGCGGTGATCTCGAGCGCGAATGTCGCGTGCGGCGGGCACGCGGGCGACGCCGCGTCGATGCGCGAGGCCGTCGAGCGGGCCGAGCGGCACGGCGTGGCGATCGGCGCGCATCCGTCGTACGCCGACCGCGCGAACGTCGGCCGCGTGCGGCACGATCCGCCGCCCGCGCAGCTGCGCGCGAGCGTGCGCGGTCAGCTGGAGGCGCTGCGGGCGGCCGGTGCCGACGTGCGCTACGTCAAGCCGCACGGCGCGCTGTACCACGCCGTCACGGTGTCGCCGGAGCAGGCGGATGCGGTGGCCGCCGCGGTCGCGGACGTGTCGGCGGCGCTCGGGCGGGCCCTGCCGGTCCTCGGCCTCGACGGCGAGATCGCCCGCGCCGTCGCGGCGGCCGGACTGCCGTTCCGCCGTGAGGCGTTCCTCGACCGGGGCTACACCCCGACGGGCGCGCTCGTGCCGCGCGGGCAGCCCGGCGACCTGCTCGAGGATCCCGATGCGGTCGCCGCGCGCGCGGTGCGGCTCGCCGTCGACGGCGTCGTGGACGCGGTCGACGGCACCGTGGTGGACGCCGACGCGGTGTCGCTGTGCGTCCACGGCGACACCCCGCAGGCCGTCGCGATGGCCGTCGCCGTGCGCCGCGCACTCGCCTCCGCCGGCGTCCGCGTCGCCGCGGCCTGGTGAGCGGCGGGGGACGACGGTGACGCGCGCGGAGCGGAAGATCGGGCCTTTCGGCGACCGCGCGCTGCTCGCGGAGACCGCGACGCTGGCAGACGCGCTCGCCCTGCACGCCGCCCTCGCGGCCACCCGCCCGCCGGGCCTGCGCGAGCTCGTCCCCGCCGCGCGCACCGTGCTCGCGGTCGTCGACCCGGCGCGGCTGAGCCTCGCGGCGGCGGCCGCCTGGATCGCGGACGTCGAGGTGACCGCGGATGCGGCGGCGCCGGGGCCGCTCGTGGAGGTGCCGATCCGCTACGACGGCGCCGACCTCGCCGACACCGCCGCGCTCCTGGGCGTGTCGGCGGACGAGCTCGTGCGGCGGCATGCCGGGGCGCGCTGGCGTGTCGCCTTCACGGGCTTCGCGCCCGGGTTCGCGTACCTCGTGAGCGAGGACTGGGCCTTCGACGTGCCGCGGCTCGCGTCGCCGCGCACGCGGGTCCCCGCCGGTGCCGTCGGCCTCGCCGGCGGCTTCTCGGGCGCCTACCCGCGCGAGACGCCCGGCGGCTGGCGCCTCATCGGAACGACCGACGCGCCGCTGTTCGACGCCGCATCCGCCGACCCGGTGCTGCTGCCGCCGGGCGCGCGCGTGCGCTTCGTCGCGCCGCGAGAGCCCATCCGCGGCGCGACACCCCCGCGCACCGCCGAGCTCTCGCGCCGCCATTGGGGTTTCGCGGAGGACGCCGCGGCGATCCGCGTCGTCGAGCCGGGGCCGCTCGCGACCGTGCAGGACCTCGGCCGCGCCGGCCGGGCGCACCTCGGCATCGCGCGCTCGGGTGCGCTCGACCGCGCGGCGCTGCGGCGCGCGAACCGCCTCGTGGGCAACCCCGAGGGGGAGGCGGGCGTCGAGATCCTCCTCGGCGGCTTCCGCGCCGTGGCGCTGCGCGACGCGTGGATCGCGGTCACCGGCGCGGTCGGACCCATCGAGGTCGACGGCGCCGCGGTCGGCCCGAACACGGCGGTGCGCTGGCCCGCGGGCGCCGAGCTCCACGTGGGTGCGTTCGCGGCGGGCCTCCGCGGCTATCTCGCCGTGCGGGGCGGGATCGCCGTCGCCCCGGTCGCCGGCAGCCGCGCGACCGACGTGCTCGCCGGGCTCGGTCCGGGCGTGCTGCGTGCCGGCGACGCCCTGCCGGTGGGCGCCGCGCCCGCCGACCCGGTGCCCGCGCTCGACGTCGCGCCGTGGCCGGCGCCGCCCCGCGATCTCGAGGTCGAGCTCGCTGCGGGGCCGCGCGCGGCATGGTTCGCGTCGTCCGCCCTCCCGGCGCTCTTCGAGACGGCCTGGACCGTGACGGGCGACGCCGACCGCGTCGGCATCCGGCTCGATGGCCCAGAGCTTCCGCGCGCGCGCCGGGAGGAGCTGCCGAGCGAGGGGATGGTGCCCGGCGCGATCCAGGTGCCGCCGTCGGGACGCCCGACGATCCTCCTCGCCGACGGCCCCGTCACGGGCGGCTACCCCGTGATCGCGGTCGTCGCCGACTCGTCGCTCGACGCGCTCGCGCACGCGCGTCCGGGCGCCCGCATCCGCTTCCGCCACGCGCGACCGGCGCCGGCCTGACGCCGGCGGGTCACCAGTGCGCGAGGAGCGGCGCGACCGCGGCCGCGTCCTCCGAGGGGAGGGCGAGCGCGACCGCCTCGGGCAGGCTCAGCGTCCCGCCGCGCGCCTCGCCGCGCGCCACCGCCGCGGGGTCGTGGGTGCGCGCCCGCTCGAGCTGCGGCGTGTGCACCGTGAAGGGCTCGACGTCGAACACGCCGATGCGACGGCGGATGGCCGTGGCGGCCGCCGACAGCATGCCCGCCCGCTCCCCGTCGCCGCGGGCGGCCGCGACCGCGCACAGCCCTTCGAGCCCGTAGGCGACGCCCTCGTCGTAGCGCAGTCGGAGCGAGACCTTGAGGGTCCGGATGCAGCGGCCCTCGGCCGCATCCACGTCGCCGCGGGTCAGCTGCAGACGCGCGAGGTGGTCGCCCGCGACCGACACCGTGAAGAGGTCCTGCCCCGCCTCGGCGACCGCGGTCGCGCGATCGAAGTGCGCGAGGGCGTCGTCGAGCGATCCGCGCAGCCACTCCAGTCGGCCCAGTGCGACCTGGGTGATCGCCTCGGCCCACCCGTTGCCGATCGCGCGCAGGCGCCCGACGGCGTCCTCCAGCTCGACCTCCGCCGTGTCGAGGTCGGGGAGGGGGAGCTGCAGGCGCGCCGTGGCCCGCGCGGCGAGCGCCATCGCCGCGGCGTCCTCGTCGCCCGAGTCGGTGAACAGCCGCAGGCACTCGCCGAGCCCCGCGACGGCTTCTTCGCTCGGGTGCTGCCACATCTCGCCCCACAGCGCGAAGAACCACGCGACCGCGCGCGTGTGCGGCGAGATCGGGCGGTCCTTGCCGAGGAGCTCGAGCATCCACACGCGCACCTCGGCGAAGAAGCCGGCGATCCACCAGTAGATCAGGAGCCGCCATGCGACGTCCCCCGCGTCATCGAGCCGGTCGACGTAGATGAGGTGGCGCACCGCGGCCCGGAGGTTCGGAAGGTCGAGCCCGAGGAGGGCGACCGACCGCGCCTGCTGCGCGCCGCGCAGCCCTGGAGCCAGCTCGGCGACGAGGCGCGCGTAGAAGTCGGCGTGGGCCGCGCGCACGGTCGCCGCTTCGCCCTGATCCTTCAGGCGCCCGAGCGCGTACTCGCGGACGACGGCGAGGAGCGAGAACACCGGCCGGTCCTCGCGCTCCTCCTGCGCCACGAGCGAGGCGTCCACGAGCGCCTCGAGGTTCTCCAGCGCGCGCTCGCCCCACACGCGCGTCGCGCCGATCGCCTCGACCGCGTCCAGGGTGAAGCGGGCCGCGAACACGCCGAGGTCGGCGAGCATCGCGCGCTGCTCGGGCGTGAGCAGGTCGACGCTCCAGTCGATCGCCGCCGTCATCGTGCGGTGCCGGTCGGGAAGGTCGCGCCCCGCGCCCGAGAGCAGCGGCAGGCTGTTCTCCAGGCGGCGGGCGATCGCGGCGGGGGTGAGCGTCCGCGACTTCGCGGCGGCCAGCTCGATCGCCAGCGGCAGTCCCTCCAGGTGGGCGCACAGCACCGCCACGTCGGCCGCGTTGCCGTCGGTGAGGGCGAAGTCGCCGCGGGCGGCCGTGGCGCGCTCGACGAACAGGCGCACGGCGGGCGAGCGCTCGGCCCGCTCGCGCGTCGCGGCGATCGAGGTGTCGGGCACCGCGAGGGCGCCGATGTCGCACACGCGCTCGCCCCGCACGCGCAGCAGCACACGGCTCGTCACGAGGAAGCGCGCCCCCGGGGCGACGTCGAACAGGCGCACGAGCACGGTCGCGGCATCCACGAGCTGCTCGAAGTTGTCGAGCACGATGAGCACGCGCCGGTCGGCGAGGGCGAGGCCGATGCGCTCCTCGAGCGGTGCCTCGCCGTTGTCGCGCACGCCCAGCACGAACGCGATCGTGGGGAGCACGAGCCCGGGCTCGAGCACCCCCTCGAGCGGCACGAAGTACACGCCGTCGGGGAAGAGGTCGCCGGCGCCGTGCGCGGCCTCGATCGCGAGCCGGCTCTTGCCGATGCCGCCCGGTCCGACGAGCGTCACGAGGCGGGCGTCGTCGGTCGTCAGCATCCGGCGCACGCGCGCGATCTCGGCGTCGCGCCCGACGATCGTGCTGTACGGCACGGGCAGGCGACGCGCGGCCGGCTCGGGCACGGGGGCGGTCGCGGCCGGCTGCGTCCGCGACGCGTCGAACCGCTCGGCCAGCAGGGTCGCGAGATCGGCCGCCACCTGCTCCTCGAGTTCGGCGGCGTCGCGGAAGGGCAGATATGCGGCCGTGTCGTCGTCGCGGATGCGGTCGATCAGCAGACGCAGGCGCTCCTCGCGCGTCTCGCTCTGGCGGATGTAGATGAGTTTGGGCATGTCGCGCGGGGCGAGGCGGTACTCGTCCTCGAGGCCGGAGATCTCCTCGTCGGGGGCGACCCAGCCGTAGCTGTCGCCGTAGATGCCGACGAAGACGTCGGACTGGGCGAGGTAGGCGCGGTAGAGCTCCCGGGGCGGATGCGGACGCGCGCCGAGCTCGAACATGACGGGGGCCAGGCGCATCCGCTCGATCGCGGCGCGAACGGCGGCGCGCTCGGCCGCGAGCTCGCGCAGCGTCGAGGACACGAAGATCCGCAGCCGCTGGTCGGGCGTGCGGATGAGCGCGTCGGTGCGTTCCCCCATCGACACAGTGTGCACCGGCCACGCGCCCGCGCGGGAGGGGGAAATCCCCGGAGACCGGCGGAATGGGGGAGGCGGATCCGCGGTTATACCGCACCGGGCAGGACGCGTCAAGAATCCCGCTTTACACGGCGCGTCATGGCCCGTATAGTAGTTCCTTGCGCTCCCCTTTCCCCCTGCCCTCATATGGTGGTCGGCTGTTCCTGCGCGTCCCCGCATCACGCGGTGCGGACACGTCAGGTTTCGGGGCCGGGAGCACTCCACCCTGACGACAAGGAAATCACGAGCCCTGCCCGGGCTCTGCGGAGGTTATTCCCTTGGCTGCTGCGCGCAACGCATCCACCACCACCACCCCCAAGAACGGACGCGGAGCATCCCGCCTCTCGTTCGCCAAGATCTCCGACACGCTGACGGTCCCCGACCTTCTCGCGCTGCAGACCGAGTCCTTCGACTGGCTCGTCGGCAACGAGGCGTGGAAGGCGCGCGTCGCCGAGGCGCAGGCCGCCGGCCGCACCGACGTGCCCGAGATCAGCGGCCTCGAGGAGATCTTCGAGGAGATCTCGCCGATCGAGGACCTGAGCGAGACGATGCAGCTCTCGTTCACGAACCCGTACCTCGAGCCGGAGAAGTACTCGATCGAGGAGTGCAAGGAGCGCGGCAAGACCTACGCCGCCCCGCTGTACGTCGAGGCCGAGTTCATGAACCACCAGACCGGTGAGATCAAGACGCAGACGGTCTTCATGGGCGACTTCCCGCTCCAGACCGACAAGGGCACGTTCATCATCAACGGCACCGAGCGCGTCGTCGTCTCGCAGCTCGTGCGCTCGCCCGGCGTGTACTTCGACAAGACGCCCGACAAGACCTCCGACAAGGACATCGTCTCGGCGCGCATCATCCCGAGCCGCGGCGCGTGGCTCGAGTTCGAGATCGACAAGCGCGACCAGGTCGGCGTGCGCATCGACCGCAAGCGCAAGCAGTCGGTCACGGTGTTCCTGAAGGCCCTGGGCCTGACGAGCGAGGAGATCCTGCAGGAGTTCGCCGGCTTCTCGTCGATCGAGGAGACGCTGGAGAAGGACACGATCCTCACCAAGGAGGACGCGCTCCGCGACATCTACCGCAAGCTCCGTCCGGGCGAGCAGGTCGCCGCCGAGGCCGCCCGCGCGCTGCTGGACAACTTCTACTTCAACGCCAAGCGCTACGACCTGGCGAAGGTCGGTCGCTACAAGATCAACCAGAAGCTCGGCCTCGAGCTCCCGCTCACCGACTCGGTGCTCACCGTCGACGACATCGTCGCGACGATCAAGTACCTCGTCCGCCTCCACCGCGGCGACACGACCTTCTCGGGCGTGCGCGGCGGCAAGCCGGCCGAGATCCGCCTGGACGTCGACGACATCGACAACTTCGGCAACCGCCGCATCCGCGCGGTCGGCGAGCTGATCCAGAACCAGGTGCGCACCGGTCTGTCGCGCATGGAGCGCGTCGTCCGCGAGCGCATGACCACGCAGGACATCGAGGCGATCACGCCGCAGACCCTGATCAACGTCCGCCCCGTCGTGGCGGCGATCAAGGAGTTCTTCGGCACGTCGCAGCTGTCGCAGTTCATGGACCAGAACAACCCGCTGGCGGGTCTGACGCACAAGCGCCGCCTGTCGGCGCTGGGCCCCGGCGGTCTGTCCCGTGAGCGCGCCGGCGTCGAGGTCCGCGACGTGCACCCGTCGCACTACGGCCGCATGTGCCCGATCGAGACGCCGGAAGGCCCGAACATCGGCCTCATCGGCTCGCTCGCGTCGTTCGCGCGCATCAACGCGTTCGGCTTCATCGAGACGCCGTACCGCAAGGTCGTGAACGGCCGCGTGACCGACCAGATCGACTACCTCACCGCGAGCGAGGAGGCCGATTTCATCGTCGCGCAGGCCAACGCTCCGCTGAAGGCCGACGGTCACTTCCAGGAGGACCGCGTCCTCGCCCGCAAGATCGGCGGCGAGGTGGACCTCATCCCCGCCGACGAGATCGGCTACATGGACGTCTCGCCGCGCCAGATGGTGTCGGTGGCGACCTCGCTCATCCCGTTCCTCGAGCACGACGACGCCAACCGCGCCCTCATGGGTGCGAACATGCAGCGCCAGGCCGTGCCGCTCGTGCGCAGCGACTCGCCCGTCGTCGGCACCGGTATGGAGGGCTACGCCGCGGTCGACGCCGGTGACGTCATCACCGCTGAGAAGCCGGGTGTCGTCGTCGAGGTCTCGGCCGACGTCGTGACCGTGCAGCTGGACGAGGGCGGCACGCAGGACTACTTCCTGCGCAAGTTCGACCGCTCCAACCAGGGCACGTCGTACAACCAGCGCGTGGTCGTCTCCGCCGGCGAGCGCGTGGAGGCCGGCGAGGTCATCGCCGACGGCCCCGCGACCGAGAACGGCGAGCTGGCCCTCGGCAAGAACCTCCTCGTCGCCTTCATGACGTGGGAGGGTCACAACTTCGAGGACGCCATCATCCTCAGCCAGGAGCTCGTGAAGAACGACACGCTCTCCTCGATCCACATCGAGGAGTACGAGGTCGACGCGCGCGACACCAAGCTGGGCAAGGAGGAGATCACCCGTGATCTCCCCAACGTCAGCCCCGACCTGCTGAAGGACCTCGACGAGCGCGGCATCGTCCGCATCGGCGCCGAGGTGCGCCCCGGCGACATCCTCGTCGGCAAGGTCACGCCCAAGGGCGAGACCGAGCTCAGCGCCGAGGAGCGTCTGCTCCGCGCGATCTTCAACGAGAAGAGCCGCGAGGTGCGCGACACGTCCCTGAAGGTGCCGCACGGCGAGCAGGGCACGATCATCGCGGTCAAGGAGTTCAACGCCGAGGACGGCGACGACGAGCTCGGCTCGGGCGTCAACCGCCGCGTCGTGGTCTACATCGCCCAGAAGCGCAAGATCACCGAGGGCGACAAGCTCGCCGGCCGTCACGGCAACAAGGGCGTCATCGCGAAGATCCTGCCCGTCGAGGACATGCCGTTCCTCGCGGACGGCACCCCGGTCGACGTCGTGCTCAACCCGCTCGGCATCCCCGGCCGCATGAACTTCGGCCAGGTCCTGGAGACCCACCTCGGGTGGATCGCCAAGCAGGGCTGGAAGGTCGAGGGCGAGCCGCAGTGGGCCGCGCGCCTGCCGAAGGAGGCCTACGAGGCCGCCCCCGGCACCAAGGTCGCGACCCCGGTGTTCGACGGCGCGAGCGAGGAGGAGATCGCGGGTCTGCTCGACTCGACGCTCCCCACGCGCGACGGCGAGCGCCTGATCGACTCGACGGGCAAGACGCTGCTGTTCGACGGTCGCTCCGGCGAGCCGTTCCCGGCACCGATCTCGGTCGGCTACATGTACATCCTGAAGCTGCACCACCTCGTCGACGACAAGATCCACGCCCGCTCGACCGGCCCGTACTCGATGATCACGCAGCAGCCGCTGGGTGGTAAGGCGCAGTTCGGCGGCCAGCGCTTCGGTGAGATGGAGGTGTGGGCGCTCGAGGCGTACGGCGCCGCCTACGCCCTCCAGGAGCTCCTCACGATCAAGTCCGACGACATCCTCGGCCGCGTCAAGGTGTACGAGGCCATCGTCAAGGGCGAGAACATCCAGGAGCCCGGCATCCCGGAGTCGTTCAAGGTGCTCATGAAGGAGATGCAGTCGCTCTGCCTGAACGTCGAGGTGCTCTCGGCCGACGGCACCGCGGTGAACCTCCGCGACACGGATGACGACGCCTTCCGCGCGGCGGAGGAGCTCGGCATCAACATCTCCACCCGGTTCGAGTCCTCGTCGATCGACGAGATCTGACCGGCCGGCAAACGCGACTGATTTCTAGGCACACAGGAGAATTCGTGCTCGACGCAACAACTTTCGATGAGCTTCGCATCGGTCTCGCCACCGCCGACGACATCCGTCGGTGGTCCTACGGCGAGGTCAAGAAGCCCGAGACCATCAACTACCGCACGCTGAAGCCGGAGAAGGACGGCCTCTTCGGCGAGCAGATCTTCGGTCCCTCGCGGGACTGGGAGTGCGCGTGCGGCAAGTACAAGCGCGTCCGCTTCAAGGGCATCGTCTGCGAGCGCTGCGGCGTGGAGGTCACCAAGTCCTCCGTCCGTCGCGAGCGGATGGGCCACATCGAGCTGGCCGCCCCGGTCACCCACATCTGGTACTTCAAGGGCGTGCCCTCGCGCCTGGGGTACCTGCTGGACATGGCGCCGAAGGACCTCGAGAAGGTCATCTACTTCGCCGCCTACATGGTGATCTCCGTCGACGAGGAGGCGCGCCACCGCGACCTGCCCACGCAGGAGAACAACATCCGTCTCGAGCTGAAGACCCTCGGTGACCGCCGCGACGCGCGCATCGCCGCGCGTCTGGCGAAGCTGGAGGAGGAGCTCGCGGCCCTCGAGGCCGAAGGCGCCAAGGCCGACCAGAAGAAGAAGGTCAAGGACGCCGCCGAGAAGGACATGGCGCAGATCCGCAAGGGCGCCGACGAGGCGATCGCCAAGCTCGAGCGCGTGTGGGAGGACTTCCGCACGCTCGAGGTCGGCGCGCTCAAGCCCGAGGACGACGTGTTCCACGAGCTGCAGGACCGCTTCGGTCAGTACTTCGAGGCCTACATGGGCGCCGAGTCGATCAAGCGCCGCCTGGAGAGCTTCGACCTGGCGGCCGAGGCCGAGAGCCTGCACCTGCAGATCTCCGAGGGCAAGGGCCAGCGCAAGATCCGCGCGATCAAGCGCCTCAAGGTCGTCAACTCGTTCCTGCAGACGGGCATGAGCCCGGCGGCGATGGTGCTCGACGTCGTCCCGGTGATCCCGCCGGAGCTGCGTCCCATGGTGCAGCTGGACGGTGGCCGCTTCGCAACCTCCGACCTCAACGACCTGTACCGTCGCGTGATCAACCGCAACAACCGCCTCCGTCGCCTGATCGACCTCGGCGCTCCCGAGATCATCGTCAACAACGAGAAGCGGATGCTGCAGGAGGCCGTCGACGCGCTGTTCGACAACGGCCGCCGCGGCCGCCCGGTCACCGGCACCGGCAACCGCGCGCTGAAGTCGCTGTCCGACATGCTCAAGGGCAAGCAGGGCCGGTTCCGTCAGAACCTGCTCGGCAAGCGCGTGGACTACTCGGGTCGTTCGGTCATCGTCGTCGGCCCGCAGCTCAAGCTCCACCAGTGCGGTCTGCCCAAGCAGATGGCGCTCGAGCTGTTCAAGCCGTTCGTCATCAAGCGCCTGATCGACCTCGGTCACTCGCAGAACATCAAGGCGGCCAAGCGCGCCGTCGAGCGCACGCGTCCCGAGGTGTGGGACGTGCTCGAGGAGATCATCCGCGAGCGCCCCGTGCTCCTGAACCGCGCGCCGACGCTGCACCGCCTGGGCATCCAGGCGTTCGAGCCGCAGCTCGTCGAGGGCAAGGCCATCCAGCTCCACCCGCTCGTGTGCGCGGCGTTCAACGCCGACTTCGACGGCGACCAGATGGCGGTGCACCTGCCGCTGTCGGTCGAGGCGCAGGCCGAGGCCCGCATCCTGATGCTCGCGTCGAACAACATCCTCAAGCCGTCGGACGGCCGCCCGGTGACCCTGCCCTCGCAGGACATGATCATCGGTCTGCACCACCTGACGACCGTCAAGGAGGGTGCGGCCGGCGAGGGCCGCGTGTTCGGCTCGGTCGGCGAGGCGATCCTCGCCAAGGACGAGGGCACGCTCGACCTGCAGGCGAAGGTCCGCATCCGTATCCCGGGGCTGACCTTCCTCGAGGGTCAGGGCCCCGAGGGCTACGAGCGTCACGGTCTCGTCGACACCTCGCTCGGCCAGGCGATCTTCAACGACACGCTCCCCAAGGGCTACCCGTTCGTGCGCGAGCAGGCCGACAAGGGCAAGCTGTCGCAGATCGTCAACAAGCTCGCCGAGGAGTACCCGAAGGTGGAGGTCGCCGCGACCCTCGACCGCATCAAGGACGCCGGCTTCTACTGGGCCACGCGTTCGGGTGTGACCGTGGCGCTCAGCGACATCCTCACGCCGCCGAACAAGGCCGAGATCGTCGCGGGCTACGAGAAGCAGGCCGCGAAGGTCCAGGCGCAGTACGAGAAGGGCCTCACCACCGACGCCGAGCGTCGGCAGGAGCTCATCAAGATCTGGACCGAGGCGACCGACGAGGTTCAGAAGGCGATGCGCGACCACTTCCCGGCCGACAACACCATCAACCGCATGGTCTCGTCGGGCGCCCGTGGTAACTGGCTGCAGATCCGCAACATCGCGGGCATGCGCGGTCTCGTGAACAACCCGAAGGGTGAGATCATCCCCCGTCCGATCATCTCCTCGTACCGCGAGGGGCTGTCGGTGGCGGAGTACTTCATCGCGACCCACGGTGCCCGCAAGGGTCTGGCCGACACGGCCCTCCGTACAGCCGACTCGGGCTACCTGACGCGTCGACTCGTCGACGTCTCGCAGGACGTCATCATCCGCGAGGAGGACTGCGGCACGTCCAAGGGCCTCGAGCTGCCGATCGCGTCCGCGGGTGCGGACGGCACGCTCACGCGCGACCCGAACGTCGAGAACTCGGTGTTCGCCCGCACGCTCGCCTCGGACGTCGTCGCCCCCGACGGCACCGTGGTGGCGCAGGCCGGCGACGACGTGGGCGACGTGCTCATCGACAAGCTCGTCGAGGCCGGTGTCGAGACCATCAAGGTCCGCTCGGTCCTGACGTGCGACTCGGCCGTCGGTGTGTGCGCGCAGTGCTACGGCCGCTCGCTCGCGACCGGCAAGACGGTCGACATCGGCGAGGCGGTCGGCATCATCGCGGCCCAGTCGATCGGTGAGCCCGGCACGCAGCTGACGATGCGCACGTTCCACACGGGTGGTTCGGCCTCGGCCGAGGACATCACGCAGGGTCTGCCCCGCGTGCAGGAGCTCTTCGAGGCCCGCACCCCCAAGGGTGCGTCGCCGATCGCGGAGGCCGACGGCCGCATCACGATCGACGAGACCGAGAAGGCCAAGAAGGTCATCCTCACGCCCGACAACGGCGACGAGCCGCACGTGTACCCCGTGCTCAAGCGCGCGACGCTGCTGGTCGAGGACGGCCAGCGCGTCACGGTCGGCCAGCCGCTGCAGGTCGGAACGCTCGACCCCAAGGAGGTCATGCGCGTGCAGGGTGCCCGCGAGGTGCAGAAGTACCTCGTCAACGGCGTCCAGGGCGTGTACCGCTCGCAGGGTGTGCCGATCCACGACAAGCACATCGAGGTCATCGTCCGTCAGATGCTGCGGAAGGTCACCGTGGTCGACCACGGCGACACCGAGCTGCTGCCGGGTGAGCTGGTCGACTTCAAGCGCTACCAGAACATCAACCGTGAGGCCGTGGCCGAGGGCAAGCGCCCCGCGTCGGGTCGTCCCGAGCTGATGGGTATCACGAAGGCGTCGCTCGCGACCGAGTCGTGGCTGTCGGCCGCGTCGTTCCAGGAGACCACCCGCGTCCTGACGCAGGCGGCCATGGAGGGCAAGAGCGACCCGCTCGTCGGCCTCAAGGAGAACGTCATCATCGGAAAGCTCATCCCCGCCGGAACGGGACTTGCGAAGTACCGCAACGTCGCCGTCGAGGCGACGGAGGAGGCCAAGAGCGAGCGGTACCCCAACCGCATCTTCGCCTCGGACGGCGCGTACAGCGACGCCGACCTGAGCTACGTCGACTTCGACAGCTTCTCGACCGACGACTTCACGCCCGGCACCTACAACTGAGCGTGGTCTGACACGACCGAAGGCCCCCGGCATCACGCCGGGGGCCTTCGTCGTTCCCGGGATGCGACTGCCCGGTGTGGCACGCGTGACGCGCCCGCAGTCCCGCTTACCGTGGCAGGGGAGGGGTGAGATGGCACGGGTGGGTGGACGCAGCCTCTGGCTGGCGTGGCCGATCGGCGTGATCTGCGCGGCGGTCGTCGCGGCACTGCTGTACCTGGCCGTGCCGGGCCTCCCCACGGCGGTGCGGTTCACCGGCGACCTCCTGCGCGGCGCGACGGCCGCCCCCGTCGCGGGCGGCGAGGGCTCGGCCGTCGGCGGCACGCCCGAGCCGGCCGCCACCGACTGCCGGAGCCTCTACCCCGACCGGCTGTGGTCGCAGCTGGTGTGGACGCCCGACGTGCTGCTGTCGCAGACGCTCGCCGCCCCGGCCGCCTCGTCGCCGCTCGCCGACGCGCTCGGCCCCGCGGTGCGGTTCACGTGCACGTGGCGGGTCAGCGACGCCCGCTGGATCAGCTCGACGGTCGCGGCCGTCGTGCCGGGATCGGCGACGATCGCCGCCGCCGCGCTCACCGCCGACGGCTTCTCGTGCTCCGTCGACGGTGACGCGGTGCACTGCGAGCGCACGCGCGACGGAGCGACGGAGATCCATGACGTGCGCGGGCAGACGTGGCTGTCGTCGGTACTGCACGGCTGGAGCGTCGACGACTACGCCGCGCTCACCGCATCCCGGGCGTTCTGACCCGTCTCACCCGCCGAACAGGTGCGACACGATGCTGTCGGTGTAGCCGATCGGCGCGAGGTTCGACCATCGCGTGTCGATCAGGATGTCGTCGCGCCAGAACAGTGTGCGCCCGTTCTTGACCGGGTACGTCGCGTCGTCCCACACCTTCTCGCAGCGCGTGCCGCCGTTCGGCGTGAAGCACGAGAAGCCGTCGGAGCTCGCGAGCCCGTTGAGCATGCCCAGGGCCGGACCCCGGCTCATGCGCGTGATCTCGGTGATGAGCCCGGTGGTGTCGGCGGCCGGATCGCGCCACGCGCACACGAGCGAGCCGTCCGGCTGCACACCGGTCGCGATGCCGAGACCGGGGTCGTTGAGCGGCGTCGGACCGAGCTGGGCCAGCACGGCCTGCGACAGGATCGCGCGGCAGTCCGTGGGGAGGGCGACGGCCGTCGCCGTCGGGCTGGGCGTCGGCGACCCGGATGCGGCGGGGGCGGACGGCGACGACGGGTTCTCCGGCGACGGCGGGACCTCGCCGGGCTCGGGCGCGCACGCGGCGAGGAGCAGCAGCCCGGCCACGAGGGCCGCGGCGACGGCGGGACGGGCGCTCATGCGCACACCCTATCCGCGAGCGGCGCTCCGACCAGTCCGACACACGACGGCGAGGCTCCGCGATGCGGGCCCGACCGGGCGTTAGCCTCGGTGCGCGGGGATCGGCCCCGCGTGAGGAGTGCGGGCGATGAGTGACCCCAAGTCGTCGTACGGCGATCCCGTCGACGAGCCGACGGAGTCGGCACGCGACACCGACGTGGTCGGCCGCGCGCACGAGGGCCTGGCAGAGGCCGAGGCCGCCCGCCGCGACGTCCCCGAGACCGACGACGCTGCGTCCCGCGTCGACGGGACGCACAGTGCAGAAAACCCCGTCGACACGCCCGCGGCGCACGCCGCGGAGCCGGTCGTCGTCGACCGCGATCCCGAGCGCCCCGTCGTCCACCGCGCCGACGACGCCGAGCCGGTCGACGCCGATGGCACGGTCGTGCACGAGCGCGTCACCACCGACGACGATGAGGACGAGCGCTGGGCGCGTTACGCCGCCTCGGCCGACCCCGAGCCGCGTGTCGACGACACCCCGACCGTGGCGGCCGCGACCGCCGGCGGCGCGGGTGCCGCCGCGGCCACGACCGCGCGCGACGACGCCGCATCCGCGCCCACCGCCGCCTACGGCGGCGCGCAGCCCATCTTCGTGCAGGCGCCCGAGGCGCCGCGCCCGCGCGGCAACCGTGGCACGGCCGGTGCGATCGGCCTGCTCGCGGCGGTCGTCTTCGCCGTGCTCTACCTCGCCGCGACGCTGGGCCTCGCGCTGCTCACGGGCGACGTGCAGGTGTCGGGTCTCGCCGACGCCGCCCTCGCGGCGCTGCAGACGTGGTCGCTGTGGGTGCCCGTGGTCGTGTTCTTCATCGGATTCTGGTTCCTCGGCGCGATCATCAACCGCGGCCGGTGGGGCCACTGGGTCGTGTGGGGCCTCCTCGTCGGCGTCGCCGCGTACGCGGGTCACCTGCTCGGGCAGCTGTTCCAGGCGCCGTTCTGGATGCTGACCGCCCGCGAGGGCTCGCAACTGCTGCAGGAGCAGGCGCTCGCGCCGCTCGCGATCGTCGCGTTCGTCCTCGGCCGGGAGCTGACGATCTGGTTCGGAGCGTGGGTCGCCGCGCGCGGCCGCCGGGTGACCGAGCTCAACGACGAAGCGCAGCGCGAGTACGAGCGCACGCTCGAGGCGGGCCCGCAGCTGCACCGCGCGTAGCGGACAGGCTGCGAGGCGCGACGTGATCCGATGACCGCTCCGGAACCTCCGGGCGGACCGGTCGCGCCGCGGCTGGCGGTCGTGTTCGCGACCGTGGGCTTCTTCGCCCTCGCGATCGCGGGGCTGGGGCTGGCGAGCCTGTTCCTGGACGCCGACATCATCGGCGTCCGCGGCCTCGGCCAGATCCCGGGCGTGGCCGGCATGATCCTCGCGGGCGCCGCCTTCGCGGCGACCCTGCTCGTGGGCGTTCGGGCGCCGCATCCGTCGCTGTGGATCGCGGCCATCGCCGCCGTCACGGCGTGGCTCGGCGAGGCGGTCGGCGTCGTCGTCGGCGGACTGGTGACCGGCGGCGATTCCGCGGCGGTGGTCGCGGCGGCCGGCGGGGTCGCGGTGGGCTGGCCGGGGCTCGTCATCGCGGCGGCGGCGCTCGTCGCCGGATGCGGCGGGGTCACCCTCGTGCGCACCCGCGCCGATCGGCCGCGGTGGCCGTGGGAGCGCGACGACGAGGAGTGAGCCCGCACGCCGCCGGGTCGGCGTCGCACGAATTCAGGCTGCGGGGCGGCGTCGGGCATTCCCGATCGGCGTGTCGCGGCGCCCGGCCCGCCCGTGCCTGAATTCGTGACGTGCCGAGGGAGGACACCAGGGCGGCGGGACGCGAGGAGGCGGGGCGGCTTGAGGAGGCGGGGCGACTTGAGGAAGCGGAGCGGGGCGCGACGGATCCGGCGCGGGGCATGGGATCGCGGCCCGTGTCGCCCTAGGGTGGACGCCGTGGAGCGCTCGCTCGAGACGCAGGTCAGCCAGGCGGTGGACGCCTGGCTGGCGTGGCTTCCCCGGTGGGAGCCCGCCACGCACCGCGGCCGCGTCGCCCCGTGCCGCCGCTGCTTCGGCTCGCCGGTGCTGTCGGCCGCGGGGCTCGGTGCCGACGTCCCCCACGGTGTGCAGCACGGCCTGTCCACGCGCATCAAGACGATCGTCGACCACGCCGTCGCCGAGTACACGGCGCGCAACCTCCCGATGCTCCAGGCCGAGCTCGACCAGCAGGCGGCGCGCAACCGCGCCCGCAGCTACCGGCCGGCCGAGGGGCTCGAGCCCGAGTTCGAGGGCCTGCCGCTGGATCCCGACCCCGTGCCCGGCGCACCGTTCCTCTTCACGGTCGCCGGACTCGCCGCCGCCGACGAGCAGGAGATCCCGGCCCTGCCGCCGCTGAGCGACGAGGCGAAGGCCGCGCTCCGGCAGGAGGTCGGGCTCGCCGACGATTACGCGAACATGATCGGGCGCGAGGTGTGCGCGATCCTGCTGCACCACCGGCTGCGCATCCAGGCGGCGATCGCGGAGTACGTCGAACCGCAGATCGCGGCGATGCTCGAGGAGCTCACGCGCTCGCTCGACGCCCCGTTCGATCCGCCCGCCGACCCCTCGCAGCCGCCGCTGTGAACCGGCGCGTCCGCCGTCAAGCATTGGGGACGGCGCGTCGGCTTTTGTTAGCATGACCGGGCTCGTATCGAGTGCGCGCCGCGACGCGGTGGCGCAGGGGACATCGAACCGGGGGAGGCGCGGTTGCCCACACGCCTGCCCGCCGCGCCTCCGATCCTCCCAGGCCTGGCGTACATCCGCCCGCTCGGATCCGGCGGATTCGCCGACGTCTTCCTCTACGAGCAGGACATGCCGCGCCGCAGCGTCGCGGTGAAGGTGCTCCCGAGCGACGTGCGCGACCCCGATCTCCTGCGCATGTTCAACGCCGAGGCCGACGTGCTCGCGCACCTCTCCGCCCACCCGTCGATCGTGACGGTGTACCAGGCCGGCATCTCCGCCGACGGCCGCCCCTACATCGTCATGGAGTACTGCCCCGGGTCGCTCGCCCAGCGCTACCGCGTCGAGCGGATGCCGGTGCCCGAAGTGCTCGCGATCGGCGTGAAGATGGCGAGCGCTCTGGAGTCTGCGCACCGCGCCGGGCTCGTCCACCGCGACGTGAAGCCCAGCAACATCCTCATCACGACCTTCGGGTCGCCCGTTCTCGCCGATTTCGGCATCTCCTCGTCGCTCGCGCGGCAGGGCGCCGACGAGGTGCTTGCGATGAGCGTCCCGTGGAGCGCGCCCGAGGTCGTCGCCGAGCAGACCGCGGGCACCGTCGCGACGGAGGTGTGGAGCCTCGGGGCGACGGTGTACTCGCTCCTAGCCGGCCAGAGCCCGTTCGAGCGTCGCGAGCGCGGGCAGAACACGCGCGATCATCTGCGGCGCCGCATCGCGCGGGCGGCGTACACCGACATCCCGCGCGCCGACGTGCCCGCGTCGCTGCAGTCCCTTCTCGCGCGCTCCATGAGCCGTGATCCGCGCGAGCGGCCCGCGAGCGCGCTCGAGGTGGGAGAGGCCCTGCGCGGCGTGCAGGCGGAGCTGGGTCTTCCCGTGACGCCCCTGGAGGTCGCGGTCGACGAGTGGACGCCCGCAGCGCGCGGCGTCGACTTCGCCGACACGTCGCTGCGCGGGCCGGTCCGCTCGCGCGTCGAGCACAGCGGACGACGCAAGACCCGCACCGCCTCCGGCGTCGCGGCCCTCGCCCGCGACGAGGACACCGACATCTCCGGCCGCGACCGCCGCGCGGCGGCGGCCGTCCCGTGGCTGCTCGGCGCGGCCGCTCTGGTGGCGGCGGGCGCGGTGGCGGTCTCGGCGCTGTTCGCCACGGGGATCCTCTGATGCGGCGCCGCACGATCGCCGGCATCGTCGCCGGTGGATGCGCCCTCGCGCTCGTGGTGGGAGTCAGCATCGTGTGGCCCGGGCTCGATGCGCAGGACACCCCCGAGGTCGACGCCTCGGTGTGGGCGCTGCAGACCGGCGACGGGCGTCGCTACGCCCGCGTGAACACCGCGATCGGCGAGTTGGACACCGTCCGCAGCGTGAGCAATCCGAGCGCGGTGGCGCAGTCGCCCGCGGGCGCGTTCCTCTTCTCCGACAGCTTCAGCAAGCTCACCCGCATCGACGAGGCGCTGCCGATCGACCTCGACGAGGAGCGGCTGCGGCAGTCGGACTCGACGCCGTCGGGCACGACCGATGTCGCCACGGCGGGCGATTACGTCGCCTACCGCACCGACGCCGGCGCCGTGTACGCGGGCCGTCTCTCGGCCGGGGATGCGGCGCAGGTGGCCCCGCCCGGATCCGACGAC
Source organism: Microbacterium sp. 10M-3C3 (assembly GCF_003931875.1). Lineage (NCBI taxonomy): Bacteria > Bacillati > Actinomycetota > Actinomycetes > Micrococcales > Microbacteriaceae > Microbacterium > Microbacterium sp. 10M-3C3. The sequence goes on from NZ_CP034245.1 coordinate 709,285, forward strand.
GAGGACGACGCGGCTTTCACCGCACAGGCCGTGGCCGTGAACGCCGACGGCGAGCTGTTCGCCTATTCGGCCGCGGACGCCGCTGTCGTCCGCTTCGACATCGCCTCGGGCCAGGAGCGCGGTCGCGACGGTGTGACGGGGGAGGTCGCCTCACCCGTGCTCACGGCCGCGGGCGACACGTGGGCGCTCGTCGACCGCGACGACGGCGAGGTGCGCGTGCGCGGACGCGACGACACCGCGACGGTCGAACTCACCGGCGACATCGTCGTGAGCGCGCCGGCGACCGCCGGCGACGCGGTGTACGTCGCGGGGGAGACGGGCCTCGTCCGCGTCGGGGTCGACGGCTCGGTGACCACCGAGGTCGACCGCGGCGCGACGGTGCTGGGCACGCCCGCCGTGCCGGTCGAGCGCGACGGCGACGTGTACGCGGCGTGGCTCGCGGGCGCGGATGCCGGCGGAACGCTGTGGAGCTCGCGCGACGGCGAGACGGCGCTGGACTACGGCCCCGACGGCGAGCTCGGCGACGACCGGCGGCCGGTGTTCGTCGCGACCGACGACGCGATCATCCTGAACGAGACCCGCAGCGGCTGGGTGTGGACGGTGCCCGACGGCCGTCTCGTGCCCTCGAGCCAGGACTGGAGCCTGGACGACCGCACCGATCCGGCCACGGTGCAGAGCGACGAGCAGGTGAGCGTCGTGATCGACCCGAAGCCCCCGATCGCCGAGCCGGATGCGTTCGGGGTGCGGGCGGGGCGCCTCGCGACCCTTCCCGTGCTGCTGAACGATCACGATCCGAACGAGGACGTGCTGAGCATCGATCCGACCTCGGTCACGGGTCTGGATCCCGGATTCGGCGCGGTCAGCGTGACCGACGACGGCCAGCGACTCGCTGTGCGGGTCGACCCCGCCGCATCCGGCAGCGCCACGTTCTCGTACGCGGTGACCGACGGCACCGCCGCCGACGGCCTGCGCTCGGAGGCGACGACCGTCACCCTCACGGCGTCCTCCGGTGAGGGCGCGCCGCAGTGGTGCGGCGTGGACCGCTGCCTGACGCCGTGGCCGGCCCCCGAGGTGGCACGTGGCGGCACCGTGACGGTTCCGGTGCTCTCCGGATGGGTCGACCCCGACGGCGACCCGCTGCTCCTGCTGTCGGTCGACAACCCGTCGGGCATCGGGACGGTCGCCTCCACGCCGTCGGGCGATGTCGTCTACCAGCATGCCGACGACGGATCGGGCGGCGAGCAGCTGATCGAGCTCGGGGTGACGGTGGCCGACACCGACGGGCAGACGGCGACGAAGTCCCTGGTCGTGCGGGTGCGTCCCGATCCCGCGCTCGCCGTGCAGTCGTTCGCCGTGGTCGACACGGTCGACGCGGGGCTCACCGTCGACGTCGCCCCCCACGTCACCGGCACCGCCGGCACGCTGTCGCTGTCGTCGGTGCGGGTGCTCGACGCCGCCGCCGCCACCGCGACGGTCGTCGGGGGTTCGACGTCGTTCGACTTCGCCGCGTCCGATCCCGGCACGTACCGCGTCGGATTCACGGTCACCGACGGCGCCACCGAGGCCACCGGCACGGCCAAGATCACGATGCTGCCGGCAGACGCACCCGCGCAGCTGGCCACGTCGCCGGTCGTGGCGTTCGTGCGCCCGCAGGAGGACGCGACGCTCGACGTGTTCGCCGCGGTGTCGAACCCCACGCGCCGCGTCCTCCTGCTCAGCGACGTCGTGGCGACCGCCGACGAGGGCGCGTCGCTGTCCGTCGACGCGGTGGGGCAGAACGACCTGCGGGTCTCGGGCACGACGGCGACGGGGGCGGCCGGACGTCTCGGCACCGTCACCTACACCGTCAGCGACGGCACCCAGGATGCGGGTGCGCGCGTCAGCGGCGAGGCGACGGTGTATCTGCTGCCGCCCGCGCCCGAGCTCGCGCCGATCGCCGTCGACGACGCCGTCACCGTGCGCGCCGGCGCCCAGGTGGACATCCCGGTGCTCGGCAACGACGTGTCGCCCGCCGGCGGACGACCGACGCTCGATCCGTCCTCGATCCGCTCATCGACCGCGGATGCGCTCGCCTTCTCGTCCGGCGACGTGCTGCGCTACCTCGCTCCCGCCGAGCCGGGGGAGTACGCCGTGGACTACTCCGTCTACACGACGGGCTCCCCCTCCCTCGTCAGCACCGCGACCGTGCGGATCGCGGTGCTGGCCGACGAGTCCAACCGCGCGCCCGTCCCCGATCGCCTCGAAGGTCGCGTGCTCAGCGGCGGCACGACGACGATCGAGTTCGACGGGTTCGGCATGGATCCCGACGGCGACGTCGTGACGCTCGACCGGATCGTGTCGCAGCCCGAGCGCGGCTCGGCGGCGATCTCCGCCGACGGTGCGTCGATCGTGTACTCCGCGCTGCCCGGCGACAGCGGGCAGGTCTCGTTCCGCTATCGCGTGGTCGACGCCGCCGGCGCCACCGGCGAGGGGACCGTGCGCATCGGGATCCTCGACGCCGAGGCCAATCCGAGCCCCATCACCTTCACCGACTATGTGCAGGTGCAGGCCGGCGCCGACAACACCATCCGTGTCAGCCCGCTCGCGAACGACATCGACCCCACCCAGGGGCGCCTGGAGCTCACCGACGTGCGGCCCGACCTGCCCGAGACGTTCGCGGACGACGGCAGCGCCAACCCCGAGTACGCGCGCCTGGCCGAGCAGATCCGCACCGTGTCGACGTCGGGCGTCGAGATCGCCGCCGGCACGGCGCCGGGAACGATGTCGTTCCTCTACGACGTCGCCTCCGACTCCGGCAACACCGGCCGCGGCCTCATCGTCGTGAAGGTCGTGCGCGAGAGTGTGCCGGACTACCCGATCGTCGCCGACACCGTGCTCACGGCGGAGAACCGCGACGAGTTCGCCCGGGGCGTCGACGTGCTGACCGGCAAGGCGACGTGGTCGCGCGGCGACGTGGGCGATCTCACCATCAGCCTGTGGGGAGAGCCGGACGGCGTGCGCCTGGACGGGCGGGAGCTGAGCGGCGAGCTGCCCGCGACCACCCGGATCATCCCGTTCGCGATCACGGGCGAGGTCGGCGACGAGGAGATCACCACCTACGCGTTCCTGCGCGTCCCCGGCGACGACGACCTCGCGCTGGCACTGCGGGCGGGCACGAGCGCGCGCGAGGTCGATGAGCTCGCGGCCACGACGTTCGACATGGCCTCCCTCGTGGCGCTGCCCCGCGGCGCCGCGCTCGAGGTCGGCGACGACCTCAAGGCGTCGGGCGCACGCGCCGAGGCGTCGTGCACGGTCGAGTCGGGCACCACGGTCCGCTACGACGCGGGCGCCGGCGCCCCGTGGACCGACGCGTGCGTCGTCCCGGTGCGCCTGGCCGGCAGCGAGGACTGGACGACGCTGTCGGTGCCGATCGCGGTGATCGCGCGCGACCCCCAGCCGGAGCTGCGCCCCGCCGCCCTCACGGTCGGTCCGGGTGAGACGGCGACGTACGACCTGCGCGACATGACGACGTGGCAGCTCGCGCGCGCCGACTGGGACGGCATCCAGTACTCGCTGGACTACGGCGGCGGCGCGTTCGACGTGTCGCTCGCGGGCACGGTCGTCACCGTCGTCGGCAAGGACCGTGCCGTGCCCGGCACCGAGACCGCCGCGGTCGTCGGCGTCACGAGCCACACCGCCGTGACCCCCGCGCGCCTCGTGCTGCGGGTGGGCGCGGCACCCTCGACGCTGCCGCAGGGTGGCTCGGTCGCCCAGCAGTGCTCGCAGGCCGTGGGCGGTGGGTGCGCGATCGGCGTCATCGGCGCGAGCGGCGAGGTCAACCCGCTGCCGCGCACGCCGCTCGAGGTCGTCGACGTGCGGCCCATGGGCGCGTGCGTGGGCGTGAGCTTCCGCGTCGCCTCGCCCACGAGCGTGGCTGCGTCGTGGACCGCGGATGCACCGGGCGCGACGTGCACCGCGAGCTTCTCGGTGCGCGACGCGCAGGGCCGGGTCACCGCATCCGAGCGCGACGGGCGCATCCTGCTCGACCTGCAGGGGTATCCGAAGGCACCCGCGAGCATCCGGCAGACCGCCTACGCGGATGGCGCCGTGACGCTGCGGATCGATCCGGGCGACGCGCGGCTGGCGTACCCGGGACTGTCGGGCTTCGTCGTGCGCTCGGGCGGTGCGGAGGTGGCCCGATGCGCGAGCGACGGCGTGTGCCCCGTGATCGCGGCGCCCAACGGCGAGCAGCGCGTGTACGAGGCGTGGGCGGTGAACGGGGTCGGCGAGTCGAGAGGAAGCGTCCGCACCACCGCGTGGGCGTACGACACCCCCGCCACACCGTCGTCCGTCACGTGGACGCCGAAGCCGAACGGCGACGAGGGCGGCGTCATCGCGCTCTCGATCGCGGGCATCGACAGCGCCGAGACCGGCTACATCCAGATCGCGAGCGCGACGGGTGAGACGCAGAACGTCACCATCCGCCCGGGCCAGGACCGCGTGGATGTCGATCGCTACCGCGTGGGCACGAACTCCCGCACCGACGTGACCGTCACGGCGTTCTCCCGGTTCACGCTTCCGCCGGGGCTCGGCGGACGCCCCGCGGGGGAGGCCGCGGTCGTGCAGGCCAACGGCGTCGGCGCGCCGCAGAACCTGTCGCTGGCCCTCACCTCGGTCCCCTCGGGCGACGGCACCGTGCGCATCGACGCCGTCGTGACGGCGCAGCCGAACGGCACGGGGTCGGACGTATGGTTCGACGTCGTCCCCGCCGACCGCGCCTGGCAGTGCGACCCGCGCGCCGGCGGCAGCACCGAGAGCTTCCCGGGGCAGCGCGACGGCGAGGAATACAGCTTCGTCGCGTGCGCCGAGTCGCACTTCGGCGGGAACGGCGGCTTCGGCGAGGCCCAGGTGCAGCAGGCGGTGCGCGCCGACCAGAACAGGGCGGCGCCCACCGGCTACACGTTCCACGTGGGCGCCCGCCCCGAGATCGACGAGCAGAACCGCGTCGCGCGGTGGCGCATCGACCGCATCGACGAGGGCAGCGCGCCGCCGCGCAACAATGACGTGCTCTACGAGAACTGGGGTCCGGGCACGGACGTGTTCGAGCGCGACCCGCAGATCAAGGTCTACTTCCAGCACCGCTTCTGGGGCACGCAGTCCGAGCGCGGGCAGGTGCAGCCGCAAGCCGGGAGCGCGCCCTATCAGGTGCAGGCGCGGTGGGCCGTGGCCGCGTGCCAGGGCGGCGGCCGCCTCTCGATCAGCCAGTCCTCGACGGACGGCGCCGCCACGATCACGCCGGACTGGTCGCGCGTGCGCTACTTCGACGCGCAGGGGAACGCCCTCCCCACCAACGCCGACGACCCGCGTGCCGTCCCGGCGCTCGCCGCCTCCGTCCGTGACATCGGCCTGACCGTCGCGTGGGGCAAGTGGGGCCTGAACGACGCCACCGGCATCAGCTTCGGCGGCGACTGCACCCCCGCCGTCTCCGCGCCCACGACCCCCTGACCGCCCGCACCGCCCCCGCACCATCGAGAAGGACACCGCACCCATGACGATCACCCCGGAGCAGGCCACGTGGTTCGCCCAGACCTTCTCGCAGATCGCCGACAACGTCGAGCGCGCCGTGCTCGGCAAGCGCCGCGTCGTCGAGCTCGTCCTCACCGCGATGCTCAGCGACGGTCACGTGCTCCTGGAGGACGTGCCGGGCACGGGCAAGACGTCCCTCGCGCGCGCGATCGCGCAGTCGGTGCAGGGGACCAACACGCGCATCCAGTTCACGCCCGACCTGCTCCCCGGCGACATCACCGGCATGACGGTCTACGACCAGAAGACCGGCCAGTTCGAGTTCCACGCCGGACCGGTGTTCGCCAACATCGTGCTCGCCGACGAGATCAACCGCGCGAGCCCCAAGACGCAGTCCGCGCTCCTGGAGGTCATGGAGGAGGGGCGCGTCACGATCGACGGCGTCACGCGGCCCGTGGGCGACCCCTTCCTCGTGCTCGCGACGCAGAACCCCGTCGAGCAGGCCGGCACGTACCGCCTGCCCGAGGCGCAGCTGGACCGCTTCATGATGCGCACGTCGCTCGGGTACCCCGACCACGCCGCGACGGTGCGGATCCTCGACGGCGCGCCGCTGGCGACCGCCGAGCTCTCCCCGATCATCACGCCGCAGGCGCTCGTGGGGATGGCCGACCTCGCCGCGGAGACCTACGTCGACGCCCTCGTGCTGGACTACATCGCGCGGCTCGTCGACGCGACGCGTTCGGCCGACGAGGTGCGACTGGGCGTCAGCATCCGCGGAGCGCTCGCGCTCACGCGCGCGACCCGCACGCGGGCGGCGTCGCTCGGCCGCACGTACGCGACGCCGGATGACGTCAAGGCGCTCGCCGTCGCGGTGCTCTCGCACCGGCTGATCCTGCACCCCGAGGCCGAGTTCGACGGCGTCATGCCGGAGGCGGTCATCGGCCAGGTGCTCCTCGACGTCGCCCCGCCCGCGCAGCGCGAGGCCGTATGACACCGCCCTCCGCCCCGTCCAGCCTCACCGAATCGCGCCTCACGCGCACGTCGGCGGCCACCGCGTCGCGCACGTCGCTGACCACGACGATGTCGTCGCGGCGCCCGAGCCCGCTCGTGCGCTCGGTGGTGTGGACGACGCTCGCGTGGCGCGCCGCGGTCCGCGCCATGGTCGCCGCGGCGACGTGGGCCGGGCGCACCGTGCGGCCGGCTGGGGCTCTCGTGGCCGCCGCGGCGAGCGCGGGACTGATCGCGGGCATCGCGTTCGGGTGGGTGGAGTGGATGGTCGCGGGCGCGATCGCCCTGCTGCTGATCGTCATGGCGGTGCCGTTCCTCTTCGGCGCGCGGGCCTACGAGGTCGACCTGACGCTCGCGCACGAGCGGATCATCGCGGGGCAGACGCTCGCGGGCGAGATCGTCGTGCGCAACGACGGGCGCCGCATCGCCCTGCCCGGGCGCCTGGACATCCCCGTCGGGCGCGGGCTCGTGGAGTTCGGCGTGCCGCTGCTGCGACCCCGGCACACCGTCGCGCAGCCCCTGGAGATCCCGGCCCTGCGTCGCGGCGTCGTACGCGTGGGCCCGGTGACGACCGTCCGCAGCGATCCCATCGGGCTGCTGCGGCGCGAGCACGCGTTCGCCGACGTGCACGACCTGTACGTGCACCCGCGCACCGTCGCGCTCCCGAGCACGAGTGCCGGCCTCATCCGCGACCTCGAGGGCGCGCCCTCGCGACGGATCGTCGACGCCGACATGTCGTTCCACGCGATCCGCGAGTACGCGCCCGGCGATGCGTGGCGGCAGGTGCACTGGAAGTCGACGGCCAAGACCGGGCAGCTCATGGTGCGCCAGTACGAGGAGTCGCGGCGCTCGCGCATGGCGGTCGTGCTGGGCGCCGCGCAACAGGAGTACCTCGACGACGACGAGTTCGAGCTCGCCGTGAGCACCGCCGCCTCCCTGGGTGTGCGCGCGGTCCGCGACGCCCGCGATCTCGATGTCGTGACCGGCTCGGAGATCCCGCGCGTCGTGCGCGGTCGTCTCCGCGCGATCCGGCACCTGCCGACGGTCACGCCCCGCACGCTCCTCGACGGCTTCAGCGCCGTCGACCGGTTCGAGAACACGATGCCGGTCGAGGACGTGTGCCGGCTGGCCGCCGAGACTCGCGACCGGCACTCGATCGCGTACGTCGTCACGGGCTCGCTCGTCGAGCTCGGTCGCCTGCGCCAGGCCGCCCTCGCCTTCCCGGCCGATACGACCGTCGTCGCGGTGCGCTGCGACGAGCGCGCTCACCCGCGGATGCAGACCGTCACGGGCCTCACGGTCCTCACCGTGGGCACGCTCGACGACCTGTCGGGGCTCCTGCTGCGCGGAGCGTCGACGTGAGCCCGCGCGGCGAGGACGGCGGCGCGCGACGCGTGCTCGGCGGATCCGTGTACGTCGCGGTCGGCGTGGCGCTCGCCGCCGTCGCGGCCTGGCCGATCTACGCGTCGGCGTCGTTCGCGCTCGCGGCGGGTGTCGGGGCGCTCGCCGGCGCGGCGGTCGTCGCCGTCGCGACGTGGCGCCGGTGGGGTGCGGGAGCGATCGCCGCCCTCCTCGCGGGCGTGTTCGTCCTGGCGAGCGTGCCCCTCGCCGTGCCGGCGCGCCTCGGCGGTCCGGCCGACCTCCTCCGCGGCCTCGGAGAGGCCTTCGCCGGTGTGCTGTTCGCGTGGAAGGACCTCGTCACCGTCGACCTGCCGGTCGGGGCGTACCGCAACCTCCTCATCCCCGCGCTCGTGGTGTTCCTCGTCGGCACGGCGGTCGCCCTGCGGCTGGCGTGGCGCGCCGACCGGTGGGCGACGGCGGCGGTGCCGGTGGTGCTCGCCATGCTCGGCTTCGGACTGTTCTTCGGGCGGACCGCCGTGAGTGCGCCGCTCGTGCTCGGCCCGCTCACGTGGTACGCGCCGGTGGAGACCGTGCTCGGCGCCGGTGGACTCGCGGCCGGGGTGCTGTGGCTCGCGTGGCGCAGTCGCGACGAGCGGCTGCAGGCCCTCGCACGCGCGACCGCGGCCAGCGGGGTGCGGATGTCGCGACGGCCCACGCGCACCGACCGGCGGCGCGTGGCGCTCGGGGCGGGGATGCTCGTGACCGCCCTCGTGGCCGCGGTCGCCGTCGTCCCGTGGGCCGCGCGCGGTGCCGACCGGGACGTGCTGCGCTCGGCGACCGGCCCGGATCGTCAGCTCGCCGCGGCGGTGAGCCCTCTCGCGCAGTACCGCACGCTGTTCGAGGACGAGCGGGCCGACGCCGTCATGTTCCGCGTGAGCGCGGAGCCCGGCGCGGCGCCCGAGCGCATCCGCGTCGCCGTGCTCGACGCGTACGACGGCGAGACCTTCCGTGCGGGCGCGGACGGCCCGTCGACGCCCTACGTGCGGGTGCCGTCGGTGCGGGATGCCGGCACCGGATCGGCGGTCGGCATCCGCGTCGAGATCGACGCGTGGGACACCATCTGGACGCCCACCGCCGGGCGGCTCGCCTCGGTCTCGTTCGACGGCGACCGTGCCGCCGCGCTCGCCGACCGCTTCTACTACAGCGCCGCCGACGACGCGGGGGTCGACGTCGCCGGCGGCGGCCTGCGCACCGGCGACGCCTACCGCCTGCGCGCCGTCGAGCCGGCCCTGCCCGACGTGTCGGGCCTCGCGGCCCCCGGCGGCGACCTCGGCGGCGTCGAGCCGCCCGAGAACCTCCGCGCATGGGTCGCGGAGCACGCCACCGGCAGCGGCGGCGCCGCCCTCTCCGGCCTCGTCGACCTGCTGCGCGAGCGCGGCTACCTGAGCCACGCGCTGAGCATCGACGCCGCCCAGCCGCCGTCGTGGGTCGCCGAGCGCCCCGGGTACGCGTTCCAGCCGAGCGCCGCCGGCCACTCGCTCGCCCGCGTCGACCAGCTGTTCGCGCGCCTCCTGGAGCGCGAGGGCGACCCGCGGGCCGCCGCATCCGGCAACTACGTGGCCGCCGTCGGCGACGACGAGCAGTTCGCCGTCGCCGTCGCCCTCATCGCGAAGGAGCTCGGCTTCCCCGCGCGGGTGGTGCTCGGCGCGCGGCTGAGCAGCTCCGACGCCGCCCTGCCGACGTGCGAGGACGGCGTGTGCCGCGGCCGCGACCTCGCCGCATGGACCGAGGTGCGCGACGATGACGGCACGTGGGTGCCGCTGGACGTGACGCCGCAGGCCGAGCAGTCGCCGAGCCTCGAGGTGACGCAGCAGCGCGATCCCGAGAACGTCACCGAGGTGCGTCCGGACGCGGTGGACGAGGTGGTTCCGCCGGAGCCGGTGCAGGAGGACTCCGCCCGCGACGACGACGGCCCGGACGCCGGCGGCTGGGATCTCGCGTGGCTGTGGCCGGTCGTCCGGATCGGCGGCATCGTGCTGCTCGTCCTGGCCGTCGTGCTCGGCCCCTTCCTCGCGATCCTCGCGGCGAAGGCCGCCCGCCGCCGGGCGCGGCGCCGCGCCGCGCCGGTGTCGGCGATCGCCGGCGGCTGGGACGAATACGTCGACGCGGGGGTCGACGCCGGGCGTCACTCGCCCCGCGCGGCCACGCGCGGAGAGATCGCCGCGGCCTTCGGCACGGCTTCGGGCGCCCTGCTCGCCGAGCGGGCCGATCGTGCGGTGTTCTCGCGCGAGAGCACGAGCGAGGCGGATGCGGCGGAGTTCTGGCGCATCGTCGAAGAGGAGCGACGCGCCATGGCGCGCGAGCGCGGAGTGTGGCGGCGCATCCGCGCGGCCGTATCGTTGAGGTCGTTCGTCCGGGTCGTGGCGCCGCAGGCGTCGCAGCGGGTGATGCGCATCGTCGAGAGGGGGAGGCGCCGGGCCGGCGGCCGCGGGCGCGAAACGTCATGAACTCGGATTCCGTCGGGCTCCTCCTGGGGCTGATGACCTTCGTCCTGATCGTCGTCCTGTACGTCTGGCAGTCCCTCGCGCTCGCGGCGCTCTTCCGCAAGGCGGGGGAGCAGTCCTGGAAGGGCTGGGTGCCGATCCTCAACCAGGCGACCGTGCTGCAGCTGGGCGGATTCTCGCCGTGGCTCATCCTCGTCGCGCTCATCCCCGGTGTCGGCGGCATCGTCGCGTGGGTGCTGCTGATCGTCGCCGCCCACCGCATCAACCGCGACTTCGGCTACGGCGCCGGCATGACGGTGCTCGCCGCTTTGCTCTTCATCATCTGGGCCAGCGTCCTGGGCTTCGGGTCGGCGCGGTGGATCGGCGCGGGCGCCGCGCCGACTCCCGGGCCCGCGCGGCGCGGTCCCGACGCCAGTCCGTTCGCGGCGCCCGCGCCCGCCGCCGTCGCGCCGCCGGCGGCTGCCCCGCACGCGCCCGAGACCGCGCGTGTGACGCTCCCTTCGCCCGCGGCGGGTGCGGCCGCGCCCGCGGCGTCGGCGTGGGCGCCCGCTGCCGCGCCGTCGTTCGGCCCGTCCGCGGGGCCGCCTCCGATCCCGCCCCGCCCGCTGCCGACCGTCGGCCCTGCCGCGGCGGATCCGGCCGACGACGATGCCGTCGACTCCGGCGACCGCGTCGCCGGACGAGCGCCATCCGCCGCGCCCGCCGCACCGGCGCCGATCGCGCCGATCGCCTCGGTGCCGGGCATCCGCCCGTCGCTGTCCGGGCCGAACGGAGCCGAGACGCCCGTCGCGCCCGTCCACGACGTGCCGGCGCCTGCTGAGGCCCCGGCGTCGCCGCAGCCGGATGCGGCGCCGGCTGCCGGTGCCGACGCGTCGCGCGAGCCCGAACCCGAGCCGTGGGCACCCCCGCCGCCCGCGCTGCGCTCGCCCGCGCCCGCCGCCGCGGACGACACGTTCCCGGAGCTGTCGGAGGCGATCTCGGCGGTGGCCGGCGCACCCGATGCCGGAGCGCCGCGCTCGGCGCGCGCGTCTGTTTCGGCGCTGTACGCGCAGCCGGAGATCCCCGCGGACGCGCCGGCCGCGGCCGCATCCGTGGACGACGACCGCGCCGACGACACGGACGATGACGACCTCGAGGCCCTCGATCGCACCGTCATCGCGCGACGCCGTCGCATCCCGTGGGCGCTGATCCCCCCGGGCGGGTCTCCGATCGAGCTCGCTTCAGACGTGGTGATCCTCGGCCGGCGGCCGGCGGCCGACCCGGCGCATCCGGGCGCGCAGCTCATCGCGATCCCCGACGAGACCCGTACCGTGTCCAAGACGCACGCGCGGCTCGAGCTGCGCGGCGACACATGGTACGTGACCGATCTCGACTCGACCAACGGCGTGCTCTTCGCGACGCTCATGGGCACCGAGGTGGAGGCGCAGCCCGGTCAGGAGATCGAGGCGGGCGACCGCTTCTTCCTCGGCGACGCGGAGGTGCGGCTCACCCGGAGCGACGGATGACCCGGCCGTGAGTGCCGGCGACGACGCCGACGACGTCACCCTGTGGGCCGGTCGGCTCCGGCCCTGGCCGGCGGCCGACGCCCCGGCCCCGGCGATCGTGCCCGCCGATCCGGCGACGCCCGACGAGGGGACGCGCCTCGTGCGCCGCCGACGGAGTGGCTCGGGGTCCGAGTCTGCGGAGGATCCGCGGCCGAAGACCGAGCCCGTCGCCCCGCCCCCCGACGACCCCGCTCCGGATGCCGCCGTATCCGACGAGGCCGCCGCATCCGAGGGGCCCGTCGAGGAGACCGTGCTCCGGCGCACCCAGCTGCGCGCCACGACCTCCCCGCCGACGACGCGCCGCGCCGCACGCCCCGCGACCGCTCGCGCCGCCGAGCCCGACGCGTACGTGCCGGACCCCGCGGCGCGCGAGGTGTACCGCCCCCGCGCGGCCGAGCCCGTCGTCGTCGAGCGTCGGGCGCCGGAGCCGCCGCGGGCTCTCGCTCCGGAGGACCCGCCTCCCGCGCCCGCGCGCGCATCGCGCCGACTCCCCGTCGTGCTCCTGGTCGCGGGCATCGCGGTGATCGTCGCCGGCGGAATCGTCGGAGCGCTCGTGCTCGCGCTCTTGCCGTGACGCCGCGCGCATAGGGCCCGCGAGGGCGCGTCGTCAAGCACGCGGTCAGCCCCCGGGCCTTTGCTACGGTCATGTCGGAAGCTCTCGAGGGGGATCGATGACCGCAGCCGCCGAGGCGCCCGTGCGTCCCGACGACGACCTCGGCGACCCCGCGTTCGCCGCACGACTGGGGGTCGTGTCCGCCCGGCCCGGCGTGCGGGTGTGGGCCTTCGTCATCGACGCGCTCGTGTGGCTGCTGCTGGCCGCCCCCGCGGTCCTCGGCGCGATGCTGCTGACCGGCGGCGACGTCTCGTGGGGCCCGGTGACCCTCCTCGCCGTCGGGGCCGCGGCGCCCAGCGTGTTCGCCCTGCTGCAGCTCGTGCTGCACGGCCGGCGGGGCGTCACCGTCGGCAAGGCGTCGATGCGCCTGCGCTCGGTCTCGGTGCGCGACCTCGGCCGTCCCGGGTTCTGGCGTGTCGTGCTGCGCGCCCTCGTCCTCGCGGCGAGCTCCCTCGTCCCCATGATCGGCCCCGTCATCCTCCTGTCCTCGGGCCTGTGGGACCGCGAAGGCCGGGGACGCAGCATCCTGGACCGGATCGGCGGATGCTGGCTGATCGACGCGCGCGCCGGACTCGACCCGTTCGACCAGCGTGCGCTGCGTCGCGCCGTCCGCGAGCTCGAGCTGCCCCTGCGCGAAGTCGCCGAGGCGCTGCCGTCCCTCGCATCAGGCGCCGCCCTGGAGACCGACCGACCTGCCGCCGCGGAACGGCGTTCGCGCGCCGCGGTCGTGGGCCTCGCGGGCGGTCCATGGAGCGAGCCGCCGCCGCCGGCGCCCGACGGACTCATCGCGGATGTCCCGCGCCACACGCACCACCTCGTCTTCGAGGACGGCTCGACTGTAGCCGTTCCCGAGTTCGGCCTGCTCGGTCGCGCGCCCGAGCCCCCCGTGGGCCGGACCGCCGACGTGCTGCTCACGCTGGAGGACCCGCAGAAGCTGCTGTCCAAGACGCATCTGGCCTTCGGCGCCGACCCGCGCGGTGTGTGGATCGCCGATCAGGGATCGAGCAACGGCACCGTCGTGATCGCGGCCGACGGCACCGAGACCACGCTGGTCCCCGGCGCGCAGGTGGGTCTGGAGCCCGGCAGCGTCGTGCGCGCGGGCGGCCGCATGTTCCAGGTCCGACAGGGGAGCCCCACGGCATGAAGCTCAAGCTCGCGCTGCGCCGCGAAGCCGCGCCCGAGGTCGACGTCATCGTCACCGCCGACGCCACGGCCACGGTCGAGGACGTCGCCCGTGCGCTCGTCGACTCGTCCCGCGTCTCGCCCAGCGTCACCCCGACGCTCCTGGTCGCCCCGGCCGGCGACGATCCCGTGCAGCTGGACCCCACCTCGCTCGTCGCCGACGCCCCCGTGGGCTCGGGCTTCGACGCCACGGTCGTCGCCGCCACGGCGGAGGCGTACGCGGCCAGTGGCGGCACGGCGGCCGTCATGCACATCCTCAACGGCCCCGAGGCGGGCCGGGTCGTGCCGCTGCCCTACGGCACGTCCATCATCGGCCGCGCGGAGCCCGCGCAGGTCGTGCTGCGCGACGCGATGGTGTCCAAGCGCCACGCCCGCGTCGAGATCGACCAGACGATCGAGCTCATCGACCTCAACTCCGCCAACGGGCTCGTCGTCGACGGCGGCGTCGTGCCGCGCGTGCGCACGCGCCCGGGTCAGGTCGTCACGATCGGCGGCACCGACGTCACGTTCGTCCTGACGCCGCGTGAGGACGACGGCGTCGCCGAGCGGGTGTTCGAACGTGGCGGCAGCCTGCTGTTCAACCGCTCGCCGCGCGTCGAGAAGCGCTATGCCGGTCACGAGCACCGGCATCCGGTCATCCCGACCGAGGCCGATCCGCGGCTGTTCCCGTGGCCGATGGTCGTCGCGCCGATCCTGCTCGGCCTCGCGCTCTTCGCGGTGATACAGCGACCGACCTCGCTGCTGATCGTCTTCATGGCCCCGATGATGATGCTCGGCAACTTCATCGGCCAGCGCACGCAGCAGGGCAAGAAGCTGCGACTGGAGATCGACACGTTCGAGCGGCAGCTCGACGAGCTCGAGGAGGCGCTCCTCGAGGAGGCGACGATCGAGCGCGAGCGCCGACGCCAGGAGGCGCCGCCCACCGCCACGATCTACGACGAGGCGATGCGGCTCGGCCCGCTCATGTGGACGCGGCGCCCCGAGCACTGGAACTTCCTGTCGCTGCGGCTGGGCACCGGCACCGCGCGCAGTCGCAACACCGTGCAGGAGGCGACCGACCAGCGCGGCATCGCCGAGTACGCCGACCGGGTGAACGCGCTGCGGACGCGCTTCGCGAACATCGCCGACGTACCGCTGGTCGAGCTGCTGCCCTCGGCGGGCGCCATCGGCGTCGCGGGCGGCAAGGCGGAGGTCGCCGACGTGCTGCGCGGGCTGGGCGTGCAGCTGTTCGGCCTGCACGCGCCGAACGAGGTCATCACCGCGGCGATCGTCGACCCGGCGTGGACCGACGACGTCGAGTGGATGAAGTGGCTGCCGCACACGACGAGCCCGCAGTCGCCGTTCGCCGAGATCGCGCTCGCCGACAGCCCGTCCGCGGGCACCGTGCTCCTCAACGCGCTCGAGGGCGCCGTGCTCGAGCGCCTGTCGGGCACGCCGACGCCGAAGGGGCCGCTCGCACCGCAGGACACGTCGATGGAGCTCGGTAAGTCGGTGGGCGACCGCCCCGTGGAGCGCGCGAAGGACACCGGCGACGTCTCCCTCGTGCTGTTCGTGACCAACGACGCGCCCGTCGACCGCGCGCGGCTCACGCAGCTGATCGAACGCGGCCCGGACGCCGGCGTGTACACGATCTTCGTCGCGCCCACCGTCGAGTCCCTCCCGGCGGCGTGCCGTACGTTCGTCGACGTGACCGGCGGGCTCGACGACGCGGTCGTCGGCTGGGTGCGCGCGGGCGAGCGGGCCGAGAACGTGCGGATCGAAGGGGTCTCACGCGAGTACGCGGAGCACTTCGCCAAGCGCATGGCGCCGGTCGTGGATTCCAGCTCGGTCGCGCCCGACTCGTCCGACCTCCCCTCCAGCGTGTCGCTCCTGCGGCTCATCGGCACCGAGCGCGCGGAGGACACCGGCGCCGTCATCGAGCGGTGGCGGCAGAACAACTCGATCATCGACCGCTCGCGCGGTCCCCGCCCCCGGCTCAAGCGCGCGGGCACCCTCAAGGCGTTCATCGGGCAGGGGAGCCCCGACGCGATGTCGCTCGACCTGCGCACACAGGGCCCCCACGCGCTCGTGGGCGGCACGACCGGCTCGGGCAAGAGCGAGTTCCTGCAGACGTGGGTGCTCGGGATGGCCGCGGAGTACAGTCCCGACCGCGTCACGTTCCTCTTCGTCGACTACAAGGGCGGCTCGGCCTTCGCCGACTGCGTCGACCTGCCCCACTGCGTCGGCCTCGTGACCGACCTCAGCCCGCACCTGGTGCGCCGGGCGCTCACGAGCCTGCGCGCGGAGCTGCATCACCGCGAGCACCTGTTCAACCGCAAGAAGGCCAAGGACCTGCTCGAGCTGGAGAAGCGCCAGGACCCCGAGACGCCGCCCGCGCTCGTGCTCGTGATCGACGAGTTCGCGGCCCTCGCGACCGAGGTGCCCGAGTTCGTCGACGGTGTCGTCGACATCGCCCAGCGCGGCCGCTCGCTCGGCATCCACCTCATCATGGCCACGCAGCGGCCCGCGGGCGTCATCAAAGACAACCTGCGCGCCAACACGAACCTGCGCGTCGCGCTGCGCATGGCGGATGCGGCGGACTCCACCGACGTGCTCGGCGACGACGTCGCCGCGGGCTTCGACCCGTCGATCCCCGGGCGCGGCGTCGCCAAGACAGGGCCCGGTCGTCTCGTCCCGTTCCAGGCCGCGTACGCCGGCGGATGGACCACCGACGAGCCCGACCGCGCCCAGATCCGGGTCGCCGAGCTGCGTTTCGGCTCCATCACGGTGTGGGAGAACGACGACGACCGCGAGGCCGCCTCGGACACGCACGACGCGGACCTCGGCCCGAACGACCAGAAGCGGCTCGTCGCCACCGCCGTGGCCGCCGCATCCGAAGCAGGCATCCCCGCGCCGCGCCGCCCGTGGCTCGACGACCTGGCCACGACGATCGACCTGCGCGACCTCCCGCTGGAAGGCGACGCCCGCATCCCGCTCGGCCTCGCCGACATCCCGCAGCGCCAGCGGCAGGAGGCGGTGTACTTCGAACCCGACACCGACGGTCACATGCTCGTCTACGGCACGAGCGGGTCGGGCAAGAGCGTCGCGCTGCGCAGCATCGGCATCGCCGCCGGTGCACGGCCCGACCTCGGCCGCGTGGCGGTCTACGGGCTCGACTTCGGCACCGGCGCGCTGCGCTCCCTCGAGACGATGCCGCACGTCGGCTCGGTCGTCTCCGGCGACGACGCCGAGCGCGTCCAGCGCCTGCTGCGCACCCTCCGCGGGGTGCTCGACGACCGGAGTCGCCGATTCTCCGAGGTCAACGCCTCCACGCTGTCGGAGTACCGGGAGCTCGCCGGACGCCCCGACGAACCGCGCATCGTGCTCCTCGTCGACGGCTTCGGCGTGTTCAAGCAGGACTGGGAGACGGTCTCGGCGCGCGCGCCCTACTACGCCGTGTTCATGCGGATCCTCGGCGAGGGCCGCCCGCTCGGCGTGCACATCGTCGCGACGGCGGACCGCTACGGCTCCGTCCCCACCGCCGTCAGCGCGAACGTGAGCAAGCGCATCGTGCTGCGGATGGCCGACGAGGGGTCGTACTCGATCCTCGGCGTGCCGAAGGACGTCCTGAACGAGCGCAGCGTGCCGGGCCGGGCCATCGTCGACGGGCTGGAGACGCAGATCGGCGTCGTCGGCGGCACGACCAACGTGGCCGAGCAGAACGCCGCGGCGCAGGAGTTCGCCGAGCGTCTGCGTGCCGCGGGCGCGCCCGAGGCCGAGAACATCGGATCGCTGCCGACCGATCTCGATCCCGTGCGCCTGCCCGACCGCGTCGACGACATGCCTGTGCTGGGCATCGCGGACGACACCCTGGGCCCGCGGGGCTTCGAGCCGATCGGCACGTTCGTCATCGCCGGTCCGCCGCAGAGCGGCAAGACGACGGCCATGCGGGGGCTGATCACGGCGATGGAGCGCTTCGACCCTGCGGTCCGGATGCTGCACATCGGCGGACGCCGTGCCGTCCTGCGCGGCTTCCGGCCATGGCAGCGCACCGCCTCGTCCCCCGAGGACGTGCGCGCCCTCGCGAAGGAGCTCAAGGACATCGTCGCCGACGAGACCCTCACGACGCGGCTGATGATCGTCGTGGAGAACCTCACCGAGTACGCCGACACCGACGCCGAGCGTCCGCTGAAGGAGCTCTTCCAGGCCGTCAACCGCAGCGACCACTTTCTCGTCGGCGACGGCGACGTGTCGCAGTTCACGAGCAGCTACGGCCTCGTGGGCGAACTGAAGGCGTCGCGGCACGGCATCGCCCTGCGTCCCGAGACCTATGACGGCGACGCGCTGTTCAAGGTGCCGTTCCCGAAGGTCCAGCGTCATGAGTTCCCGCCCGGTCGCGGCCTGTTCGTCGAGAACGGCCGATCGGTGCTCGTGCAGCTGCCGCTCGTCGGTGAGTGACCGCACTATCCCCATGTCGGCTGGTGCGGCCGGCCGGTGCACGGGACGTCCCGCACTATCCCCAGGTGTGCGCGCAAGCCCTGATTCGGACCGCCGGTCTTGATTAGGATCGGTGGCGGCCGGGGGAGAACTCTCCGGTATCCCCTGAGACGGAAGGATGTGCTGTGTCGGATTTCAAGGCCTCGTACGGCGAGATGGAGTCGATGGCGGGAAAGCTCGACTCGGGTCGTGAGGAGATCGGCGACGTGCTGCGTCGCCTGAAGGACGACGTGGACCGCCTCCTCGGCGACGACTTTAAGACGCAGCACGCGTCGGGCAAGTTCGGCGAGGGGTACACGGAGCTGACCACGGGTCTGGAGAAGGCCATCGAGGGCATCTCGGACATGGGCGAGTCGCTGCGCAAGATGATGCAGGCGATCAAGGACACCGACCAGGCACTCGCCGGCAACTGATCATCCGATGACCGTGGGCGCGCCGGAGGGTGCGCCCACGGTCTCGTCCGGCGAAAGGAGTGGCGCGTGTCTGATGCGGGGATCGACGTCGATCTCGAGGACCTCGGGACGATGCGGGACAACCTGGCGAAGTTCATGGCCGAGTTCGACGATCTCGGCGACAACACCGACAAGGTCGAGGACGCGGTCGGCCGCCCGGCCGGCGACGGTCGCCTGCGCTCGAAGGTGGGCGACTTCGAGTCGGGGTGGAACGGCAACCGCGAGACCATCCGCGACTCCCTCGAGAACGTGCACGATCACCTGAAAGAGTTCATCGAAGGCCTGCAGAAGCAGGATCAGGCATTGGCGAGCGACGGATGAGCTACACCGGAGGGGGACTGAGCTCCCCGAACAAGCACTACGTCCTGACCGAACTGGACGGCGATCCCGACGACATCGAGTCAGCGGGCAACAGCTACAAGACGATCGGCGAGCAGCTCGAGTGGACGGCCACCGAGCTCGACAAGCTGTCGTCGGAGGAGCGCTACACCGCGAAGGGTCTCGACGCGATCCGCGAGTCGGCCGGCGAGCTGGCCGGTGAGCTGCACAAGGTCGCCAAGCGGTACTCGGGCACCGGCCCCGTGCTCGTCACGTACTCCGCTGCGCTCCGCACGGCCCGCAGCCAGACCGTCGACCCCCTCGTCTCGAAGATTCAGCAAGCGCATCAGGCGCATCAGCAGGCGCAGGAGAAGCTCGACGACGCCCACGACAAGGCCGACGACCTCGATCACACGATGCCGTGGGAGGACGACCCCACCGACGCGCAGAAGGCGGCGGCGGCCAGCGCCGTCAGCGACGCGGAGACGGCCGAAGGCACGGCGGCCAGCGCGCTCGACGACCTGTGGGTGTCGTTCGAGAGCGGGTACGGCGCCTGGGAGAGCGCGTACGACGACGCCGTATCCGGCGTCGAGCATGCGCTCGATGCGTCCGGCATCAACGACTCGTGGTGGGAGGACCTGCTCGACGGCATCGCGACCGTGGCCACGATCCTCGGCACGATCCTCGTCATCGCCGCCCTCGCGATCACCGGTCCGATCGCGGCCGTTCTGCTCGCGGTCGCGGCCGCCTTGAGCGCCATCGCCCTGATCGCGCACCTCACGATGATGGCGTGCGGATCCAAACGCGTGAGCATGACCGACATCCTGTTCGACGCGATCGGCGTCGTGCCGTTCCTCGGCGCCTTCGGCAAGGGTCTGCGCGCGGGCCAGGGCTTCGCGGGCGCCTTCCGCGGGGCCCTCGGGATGGGTGGTGCGACGCGGGCCACGATCACCGCCGGCCGCAACGCCGTGGCATCCGACATCCGGAGCATCGCGGGGGCCGGCGGACGCTACGGCGGGCGCGCCGCCCGTGAGGCGCGCGCTCCCGGCATCGCCGACGACTTCCTGAACTCCGTGACGTCCAACTGGGGACGCAGCACGTGGAACGCGCTGCGCTACGGCGGCACGCGACTCGACGGACAAGCGGCCACGCTGGCGGAGCGCATGGCCAGCGCCTGGCCCGGCGGCCGGATCGGTCCTGCCAGTCGCAACTGGCTGGGAGATCTCGCCAACCCCGGACCGCTCCTGCAGGGCACCAACGTCTGGAACGCCGGCTACGGCGTCTACCAGTCCGCGCAGGGCCTCGGTGTACCTCTGCCGGACATGCCGGACTTCGTGCCGAACCCGTTCCGATGACCGCGATCAAGGGGAAGGCCTGACCCGTGCCTGCCGTGCCGTTCACCACGCCGTACGACCCGGACCGCTGGATCCACGTGCCGCTGGACTACGTCGACAGCCCCTGGGCGGACGCCGGTGAGTGGGCTGCGTGGGTCGCCGATGCCGCGCTGCGGGATCGGGAGGGGGGTGAGGCGGTCCGCGACGCCGTCCGCGAGGAGGCGCTCTCGGTCGCCCTCTTCCCCGCCGAACACGTCTCCTTCCGCTTCTGGCACTATCCGAACGACGCCGAGCCCAGCGGGTTCGCCGACATCTTCGTCCAGGCCCGTGAGGACGACGGCACGTCACCCGCCGACCTGCTGCCCGAACTCGCGATGACGGCGGTGACGCCGGCGCTGACCGACGTCGAGGCGGCCGGTCAGCGTGCGGCGGTGCGGCGCCTCTCGCTCGGGGTCGTCGCTCGGCCCGGCACCGACGGAGAGCCGATGCTCGTCCCGAAGGCGGAGTACCTGGGTGTCACTGCGGGCTGGGTGACGTACGTGCTCTCCGTGGACTTCGACGTCAACGCGCTCGAGGGACGCCTGGACGATCTGGACGCACTCTTCGCGGGCATCGAGTTCGCGTCGGCGACCGCTTCATGAGCGCGGTCGACGCGGCCGCGCGCGCCCGCATCGAGCGACTCGTCGACGCCGCCGACTACCGCGACGGCGAGAGCGCCCTCGCCGACGCATCCCGCGTCGCGTTCCTCGCCGCGGTTCCCGGAGCCGAGCGCGACCGCGAGGCCACGCGGCGCGCGGCGGTCGAGCAGTGCAACGCCCGGCGCGGCGCGACCGCCGCGGCCTCGCGGGACGCGAGGACCTGGCACCGCGTGCTCCTCATCGCCGCGATCGTGCTCGCGGCGCTCGCCGTGGCGCTGGTCGCCATCAGCCCGCGCACCGGCGGCCCCGCGCTCGAGCTTCAGGTCGGGATGCCGTTCGCGGGTGTCATCGCCCTGATCTCGGTGGGCATCCTGTGGTGGCTCGAGCCGCTGCGCGCCAGCGGCGCGCTGTGGGGCGCGGCAGCACCCGCCCGCATCCACCTGGTCGTGGGCATCCTGCTCCTGCTCTTCGCCGCGTCGGTGCCCGCCTTCCGCTGGTCCGAGGTCGACGACACCGACCCGTGGCCGGTCGTCCTCGGGCTGGCGGGATTCGTCGTCGCGGGCGTCGGCGCCATCGTGCTGTACGTGCGTGCCCGCCGCGCGGGGACAGCTCCGACCGCGCCCTCGATCGGGTCGGGGCTCGCCGACCCCGCCGACACCACGAGCGTGCTCGACGCCCTCGACCGGTGGTGGGCGCAGCAGGAGCCGGTCGCCGAGCGGCACCGCAACGACGTGATCGCGGTTCGCGCACTCGTCCTGGACTACCTCGTGCGCACGCGTCTCGCCGACGAGCGGCGTGCGCGTGCCGTCGGCGCCGATCCGACACTCGGCCCCTGGAAGGAGCGGCGACCGTGAGCACGCTGCGCGAAGAGCTGACCGGAGCCGTCCGGCCCACCCTCTATTCCATCCTCCTCCCGCCGGGATGGCGGAAGGTGGCGCCCGCCGAGCTCGCGAGCGAGGACGCCGCGGCGCCGTCCCTCGCGGCGATGCGCGCGGCAGGTCGCCCCGAGCTGATCCTGCAGGTGCGGGGCATGCTCTCGCGGTTCCGGGCCGCGCTGCGCGACTCGCGGGCGTTCGACGCCTACCTGCCGCCGGCCGTCGACGGCGTCATGCTGCCGGCGGGCCTCTTGGTGGCCCCGTTCGTGCTGCCGAGCGGTGTCGACTGGGACGCGGCCGCCTCGCGCATGGCGAAGGGCGCCGAGGTCGAGCGGCCCGAGGGCACCGAGACGTCGATGCTGGTGTGGCGCCGCGCCGAGAAGGTGGCCGATGACGCCGCGACGCTCGTCGGCCGTACCAGCCACTACCTCGTGCCGGTCGACGAGCCGGACACGCGTCGGGCGCTGCACTTCCAGTACACGGTCCTCGTGGCCGACTCCGCACAGATCGCGGATGCGGTCGACACGCTGGAAGGTCTCGGCGACCTGATGATGGCGACCATGCGGTGGCGCCCGACCCCTGCGTGACGCCGCCCGAGGATGCAGCCCGAGACGACGTGGAGCGCCGTCGCGGGTCTTCGTCGCGGAGGGGGTCATCCGGCCGGGCGTCGCGCGGCGCCTTCGACGCAAGGGGGCGCACGCCGTGTGGGCGGGCGACGCGAGCTGATCGCGCTGCATCCGCTCGTTTGCCCGCACCCCGAAAAGGCGCGTATCATTGAGCGGGTGTGCGTTCACGCGCGCCGTGCGTCATGCCTTCGGGCGTGCCGTCCGGGGTAACGTGCGCACCATCTCAGGGCACGGCCTGCGAACAGGCCACCCCCACGGCATATCCACCAGAATCCCGCGTCAGACATTCTGTCGCGCCGGTGGATCCGCGTGAGCCCGCCACGTCATGAATCGCAAGATCCGGATGCGGCGGGGGAGACCACGACGCTGTCACCGTGCAGCACTATCAAGGAGAGAACGTGCCAACCATTCAGCAGTTGGTTCGCAAGGGGCGCTCGCCGAAGGTCGCCAAGACCAAGGCGCCGGCGCTCAAGTCGAACCCGCAGCAGGCCGGTGTCTGCACCCGCGTGTACACGACCACCCCGAAGAAGCCCAACTCGGCGATGCGCAAGGTCGCCCGTGTCAAGCTCCGCAACGGCACCGAGGTCACCGCGTACATCCCGGGCGAGGGCCACAACCTGCAGGAGCACTCGCTCGTGCTGGTGCGCGGCGGCCGTGTGAAGGACCTTCCCGGCGTCCGCTACAAGATCGTCCGTGGCGCCCTGGACACCCAGGCCGTGAAGAACCGTAAGCAGGCTCGCAGCCGCTACGGCGCGAAGAAGGGCTGAGAACCATGCCTCGTAAGGGTCCCGCCCCGAAGCGTCCCGTCGTCAACGACCCGGTGTACGGCGCTCCCGTCGTCACGCAGCTCGTCAACAAGATCCTCATCGACGGTAAGAAGTCGCTGGCCGAGTCGATCGTCTACGACGCCCTCCGCGGTGTCGAGGCGAAGAACGGCCAGGACGCCGTCGCCACCCTCAAGAAGGCGCTGGACAACGTCCGGCCCACGCTCGAGGTCAAGTCGCGCCGCGTCGGCGGTTCGACCTACCAGGTGCCGGTGGAGGTCAAGCCCCACCGCGCCAACACGCTCGCCCTGCGCTGGCTCGTGAGCTACGCGAAGGGTCGTCGTGAGAAGACCATGACCGAGCGCCTCCAGAACGAGATCCTGGACGCCTCGAACGGCCTGGGTGCCGCGGTCAAGCGCCGCGAGGACACCCACAAGATGGCCGAGTCGAACCGCGCCTTCGCGCACTACCGCTGGTAACCCGCGTCGGGTCCGGGGCCGGTGACCGCCGGCTCCGGACCCGCGCGAGGCAGCACACCACCTCACAACAGGTAAGGAACAGACCCCGTGGCACAAGAAGTGCTCACCGACCTCAACAAGGTCCGCAACATCGGCATCATGGCGCACATCGATGCCGGCAAGACGACGACGACCGAGCGCATCCTCTTCTACACGGGCGTCAACCACAAGATCGGCGAGACGCACGACGGCGCTGCCACCACCGACTGGATGGAGCAGGAGCAGGAGCGCGGCATCACGATCACGTCGGCCGCTGTGACGTGCTTCTGGGAAGGCACCCAGATCAACATCATCGACACGCCCGGCCACGTCGACTTCACGGTCGAGGTCGAGCGGTCGCTGCGCGTCCTCGACGGCGCGGTCGCCGTCTTCGACGGCAAGGAGGGCGTCGAGCCCCAGTCCGAGACGGTGTGGCGTCAGGCCGACAAGTACAACGTCCCCCGCATCTGCTTCGTCAACAAGATGGACAAGCTCGGCGCGGACTTCTACTTCACCGTCGACACGATCGTGAACCGCCTCAAGGCCAAGCCGCTCGTCCTGCAGATCCCGATCGGCGCCGAGAACGACTTCGTCGGCGTCATCGACCTCGTCTACATGCGCGCCCTGGTGTGGCCCGGCGACGCCAAGGGCGACGTGACGATGGGCGCCAAGTACGAGATCCAGGAGATCCCGGCCGACCTCGCCGACAAGGCGGCGGAGTACCGCGAGAAGCTCCTCGAGACCGTCGCCGAGTCCGACGACGCGCTGCTGGAGAAGTACTTCGGCGGCGAGGAGCTCACCCCCGAGGAGATCAAGGCCGCCATCCGCAAGATGACGATCAACTCCGAGGTCTACCCGGTGCTGTGCGGCTCGGCGTTCAAGAACCGCGGCGTGCAGCCGATGCTCGACGCGGTCGTGGACTACCTGCCCTCGCCGCTGGACGTGCCCGCGATCGAGGCGCACGACCCGAAGAACGAAGAGACCATCATCGAGCGCCACCCCGACCGGGAGGAGCCGTTCGCGGCCCTGGCGTTCAAGATCGTCTCGCACCCGTTCTTCGGTCGCCTCACCTACATCCGCGTGTACTCCGGTCACCTGGACTCCGGCGCCCAGGTCGTGAACTCGACCAAGGGCAAGAAGGAGCGCATCGGGAAGATCTTCCAGATGCACGCCAACAAGGAGAACCCGGTCGACTCGGTCACCGCCGGTCACATCTACGCGGTCATCGGCTTGAAGGACACCACCACCGGTGACACCCTCTCGGACGCCGCCGCGCAGGTCGTGCTGGAGTCGATGACCTTCCCGGAGCCCGTGATCGAGGTCGCGATCGAGCCCAAGACCAAGGCCGACCAGGAGAAGCTGGGTGTCGCCATCCAGAAGCTCGCCGAGGAGGACCCGACGTTCCGCGTGGAGCAGAACGCCGAGACCGGCCAGACGGTCATCAAGGGCATGGGCGAGCTGCACCTCGACATCCTCGTGGACCGCATGAAGCGCGAGTTCAAGGTCGAGGCCAACGTCGGCAAGCCGCAGGTGGCGTACCGCGAGACGATCAAGAAGGCCGTCGAGCGTCACGACTACACGCACAAGAAGCAGACCGGTGGGTCGGGTCAGTTCGCGAAGATCCAGTTCGCGCTCGAGCCGCTCGAGGTCACGGCCGACAAGACGTACGAGTTCGAGAACAAGGTCACCGGTGGCCGCATCCCGCGCGAGTACATCGAGCCGACCAACCAGGGCTTCCAGGACGCGATGAACGTCGGCGTGCTCGCGGGCTACCCGATGGTCGGCGTCAAGGCGATCCTCATGGACGGCGCGTCGCACGACGTCGACTCGTCGGAGATGGCGTTCAAGATCGCCGGCTCGATGGGCTTCAAGGAGGCCGTGCGCAAGGCGAACCCGGTGATCCTCGAGCCGATCATGGCCGTCGAGGTGCGCACGCCCGAGGAGTACATGGGCGACGTCATCGGCGACCTGAACTCCCGCCGCGGCCAGATCCAGTCGATGGAGGACGCGGCCGGCGTGAAGGTCGTCCGCGCGAACGTCCCGCTGTCGGAGATGTTCGGCTACATCGGCGACCTGCGCTCGAAGACCTCGGGCCGTGCCGTCTACTCCATGGAGTTCGACAGCTACGCCGAGGTGCCGCGCGCCGTCGCGGACGAGATCGTCCAGAAGACCAAGGGCGAGTAACGCCGCCCTGGATGCCGGGGCTCCGCCCGCGGGCGGACTCCCGGCATCCACCCCAACTCAATACCGACTCTCTAGTAATCTGAGAACCATCCCCGTAGACGACCGGTCGCAATCCAGCGCCCGGAACCTCTACACGACGTCCTGAGGAGGACCCAGTGGCTAAGGCCAAGTTCGAGCGGACCAAGCCGCACGTGAACATCGGAACGATCGGTCACGTCGACCACGGCAAGACCACGCTCACCGCCGCGATCTCGAAGGTGCTCGCCGACAAGTACCCGTCGGCCACCAACGTGCAGCGCGACTTCGCGTCGATCGACTCCGCTCCCGAGGAGCGCCAGCGCGGCATCACGATCAACATCTCGCACGTCGAGTACGAGACCCCCAAGCGTCACTACGCCCACGTCGACGCCCCCGGTCACGCCGACTACATCAAGAACATGATCACGGGTGCCGCCCAGATGGACGGCGCGATCCTCGTGGTCGCGGCCACCGACGGCCCGATGGCGCAGACGCGCGAGCACGTGCTGCTCGCCAAGCAGGTCGGCGTGCCCTACCTGCTCGTCGCGCTGAACAAGGCCGACATGGTCGACGACGAGGAGATCCTGGAGCTCGTCGAGCTCGAGGTCCGCGAGCTGCTGTCGTCGCAGGACTTCGACGGCGACAACGCGCCGGTCGTGCGCGTCTCGGGCCTGAAGGCGCTCGAGGGCGACGAGAAGTGGACGCAGTCCATCCTCGACCTCATGGAGGCCGTCGACGAGTCCATCCCCGACCCGGTGCGTGACAAGGACAAGCCCTTCCTCATGCCCATCGAGGACGTCTTCACCATCACCGGCCGTGGCACGGTCGTCACGGGTCGCGCCGAGCGCGGCACGCTCGCGATCAACTCCGAGGTCGAGATCGTGGGTCTGCGCCCGACGCAGAAGACCACGGTCACGGGTATCGAGATGTTCCACAAGCAGCTCGACGAGGCCTGGGCCGGCGAGAACTGTGGTCTGCTCCTGCGCGGCACCAAGCGTGACGACGTCGAGCGCGGCCAGGTCGTCGTGAAGCCCGGTTCGGTCACCCCGCACACCGAGTTCGAGGGCACGGCGTACATCCTCTCCAAGGAGGAGGGTGGCCGTCACAACCCCTTCTACACGAACTACCGTCCGCAGTTCTACTTCCGTACCACGGACGTGACCGGCGTCATCACGCTGCCCGAGGGCACCGAGATGGTCATGCCCGGTGACACCACGGACATGAAGGTCGACCTCATCCAGCCCATCGCCATGGAGGAGGGCCTCGGCTTCGCGATCCGCGAGGGCGGCCGCACCGTCGGCGCCGGCACGGTGACGAAGATCATCAAGTAAGTCCTCGGACTTCCCGCGACGGGGTCGGGCCTTCGGGCCCGGCCCCGTCGTCGTTTGTTACGTCCCGATGAAGGTTTGGTGCTCGCGCTGGCCCTGAGTTGTGATTTCGCTGAGAACACCGCTAGCCTGGGTCGAGAAGCAGTGGGAGAGGTGCCACTTTCCACATCCGTCTCGACCGCGGATACATCCATGCTGCTTCGTTTCGTCCCCACCGTACGAACTTCCCAGCATCGGAGTACCGAATGAAGAACCTTCGCACCAAGCTTGCGGCGGTCGTCATCGCCGCCGCGGCTTTCACCGCCGCTCCCATCGCGGCCTTCGCCGACGGGTACCCGCCGGCCAGCGTCGTCTCGGGACCTGCGACCGTCACCGCCGGCGGCACCGCGACCTTCACGTTCGGCGGCTTCGACCCCAACGAGCAGGTCACCTTCACGCTCACGGGTGAGAACGCCGCCGGCGCGACCCTCGCGGTCGTCAAGGCCGCCGTCAACAGCAAGTCCATCACCAAGACGGCTTCGGCCCAGGGCACGGCGTCGGTCACCGTGACGCTCCCGGCCAACGCCTCGGGCACCTACACCCTGACCGCGGACAGCGCGTCCACCGACCCGGCCTCGACGACCTTCACGGTCGCCGGCTCGGGCGGCAGCGGCCTCCCCGCCACGGGTATCGACGCCGCGTCGATGACCGGTGTGTGGATCGGCGGCGGCGCGCTGCTGGCCGCCGGCATCGCGGTCACCTCGGTGGCGGTCATCCGCCGCCGCCAGGCCGAGCAGGCGTAAGCACCTCACCGAAGGCCCTCCACCCACGGGTGGGGGGCCTTCGTGCTGCGCGCAACCCCTTCTCCGTCCAGGTTCCGCCCGGCACAATGGCGGCGACACCCACCGAGGAGGACGACATGGGCGTGGACGACATCGTCAACAAGGGCAAGCAGCTGTTCGAGCAGAACCGCGACAAGATCGAGGATGCCCTCAAGAGCGAGAAGGCCGAAGAGGTGAGCGACAGGATCCTCGACGGCGCCGCGGACGCGATCAAGAAGGTCGTGCCCGAGGGGCAGCGCGCGAAGGTCGACCAGGTGCGCGAGAACGTCGACAAGCACGTCGGCAACCAGTAGCCCGATCTCTCGAAAGTGCATCGTCGCGGCGAGACCGCTCGCCCGACGGTGCACCTTCGCGTGAACGGTGCACTCTCGGCGAGGTTGGCGAGCGGTCCTCCCCAGGCGCACGCGTGAGGACGGTGTGCACGGGCCGCGTCCTTCGTGTCTTCCGTCGCCGGGCAGGGGAGAAGGCTCGCGGGCATGGATGCGCCGCGCCTTCTGCTGGCCCGTGATCACCTCCGCAGCGGCCGCGACGCGGCCTTCCGAGCGGCGATCCGCGAGCGCCGGCTCGTCGCGGTGTGCCGCGGGGTGTGGACGGAGCGCGCGCCGTGGGTCGCGGCGCGCCCGGAGGAGCGGATGCGGCTGCGCGCCCGCGCCCACGCGCACATGTGCCAGGACCGTCCGGTCTTCGCGTTCGAGACCGCGGCAGCGCTGCACGGCTTGCCGCTGTGGGGCGCAGAGGACTCCCGCGTGCACGTGCTCGACCCCGACGAGCGGCCCGCGCGCAGCCGCCCGGGTGTCTTCCGCCACAGCGGTCCGCTCGCACCCGAGGACGTGACCGTGCGGCGCGGCGTCCTCGTGACCTCGCTCGAGCGCACGGTCGCCGACGTCGTACGCACCGCGCGGAAGGAAGCGGCGATCTCCGTCCTCGACGCGGCTCTGCGCCAGGTCGCGTGGCGCGGCCACGACGAGTACGACCGCGATGCGGCGGAGGAGCTGCGCGGTCGGCTGATCGTCCGATGGTCGCGGATGCCGGGAGCCCGCGGCATCCGTCAAGCCCGCTTCCTCGCGCCGATCGGCGACGGGCGCGCGGACCGTCCAGGGGAGAGCGTCTCGCGGCTGTGGATGCGGATCCTCGGCGCTGAGGATCCGGAACTGCAGTACGAGGTCGGCCTCCCGAGCGGCCGACGCGCATTCCTCGACTTCGCCTGGCCACGGCTGCGCCGCTTCGGCGAGTTCGACGGCGATGCGAAGTACCTCGACCCGCTCCTGACCAGTGGTCAGGACATGCGCGGGGTGCTCCGTGCGCAGCGGGCGCGCGAGACGGACGTCATCGCCGCGACCGGGTTCACACCGGTGCGGTGGGGGAGCGAGCGGCTTGCGGGCATGTCGACGTTCGCTGCCTTCCTGCGCGCGCAGGGCCTCCTGCCCTGACCACGAGAGTGCACCATGATGGCGAGAGTGCATCGCCGGAGGTGCACTCTCGCCTCGACGATGCACTTTCGGCGGAGGTATGGCGAGGTCGTCGGCGGTACCAGGACGCGCGACACGCCCGGGTTTGCGACACGCCCGGAGTGCACGTAGACTGTTCCAGTTCCACATTCCGGGAGCCGCTTCGCGCGTGCTCCGGGATCACTGCCAGGGCAGTGCATAGGTCCGCGAGAGCGAAGAACCTAGGCCGCGGGCAGCAGAACATCACACCGAAACCCTCAGCTCCATCCGGAGACGCGCGCGTGCGCGCGGAGGGTTGGGCCGGATGCCTGCATCCGGTTTGACAGCTGAACAGCGGTGCAGCATCGCTCGCGAGAGCGGAAAGTGCCAGGCGCGCAAGCGCCACCGTGCGTCCGATGCCCGGGGTCGGGTAAGACGCGAGAAAGAGAGTGAGCAGACAATGGCGGGACAGAAGATCCGCATTCGCCTGAAGTCGTACGACCACGCGGGGCTCGATTCGTCGGCTCGCAAGATCGTCGACACCGTGACCCGCGCCGGCGCCACCGTCGTCGGCCCCGTGCCGCTGCCGACCGAGAAGAACGTCGTCGTCGTCATCCGGTCGCCCCACAAGTACAAGGACAGCCGCGAGCACTTCGAGATGCGCACCCACAAGCGCCTCATCGACATCATCGACCCGACGCCCAAGGCCGTCGACTCGCTGATGCGTCTCGACCTCCCGGCCGACGTCAACATCGAGATCAAGCTCTGAGGTCCGACATGGCTGACATCAACTCCAAGGTTTCGAAGGGCCTGCTGGGCACGAAGCTCGGCATGACCCAGGTCTGGGACGCGAACGGCAAGCTCGTGCCCGTCACCGTGATCGAGGTCGCCCCCAACGTGGTGACCCAGGTCCGCACGCCGGAGAAGGACGGCTACAACGCCGTCCAGATCGCCTACGGCCAGATCGACCCCCGCAAGGTCAACAAGCCGCTGACGGCCCACTTCGAGGCCGCCGGCGTCACCCCGCGCCGTCACCTCACCGAGGTCCGCACCGCGGATGCCGCTGACTACTCACTCGGTCAGGAGCTCACCGTGGACGGCCTGTTCGAGGCCGGCCAGCTCGTCGACGTCGTCGGCACGAGCAAGGGCAAGGGCACCGCGGGTGTCATGAAGCGCCACAACTTCAAGGGTGTCTCCGCCTCGCACGGTGCGCACCGCAACCACCGCAAGCCCGGTTCGATCGGCGCCTCGTCGACGCCGAGCCGCGTGTTCAAGGGCATGCGCATGGCCGGCCGTATGGGTGGCGAGCGCGTGACCGTCCTCAACCTCACGGTGCACGCCGTCGACGCCGAGAAGGGTCTGCTGCTCGTCAAGGGCGCCGTCCCCGGTGCGCGCGGCCGCATCGTCTACGTCCGCAACGCAGTGAAGGGTGCCTGAACTCATGGCTGACTCGACTCTCGCGCTCGACGTCGTCAAGGCGGACGGGAAGAAGGCCGGTTCGGTCGACCTTCCCGCGTCGCTGTTCGACGTCAAGACGAACATCCCGCTCATCCACCAGGTCGTCGTCGCCCAGCGCGCCGCCGCCCGCCAGGGCACGCACTCGACCAAGCGTCGTGGCGAGGTCTCCGGTGCCGGCCGCAAGCCCTTCAAGCAGAAGGGCACGGGTAACGCCCGTCAGGGCTCGATCCGCGCGCCGCACATGACCGGCGGTGGCATCGTCCACGGCCCGAAGCCGCGCGACTACGGCCAGCGCACGCCCAAGAAGATGATCGCCGCCGCGCTGCTGGGCGCCCTGAGCGACCGCGCCCGCGGCGAGCGTCTGCACGTCGTGGAGTCCTTCGGCATCGACGGCGCGCCGTCCACCAAGGCCGCCGCCGCCGTGCTGTCCGCCCTCGCGCCGACGAAGAACGTCCTCGTCGTCATCGAGCGCGACGACGAGCTGAGCATCAAGAGCGTCCGCAACCTTGAGTACGTGCACGTGCTCAGCTTCGACCAGCTCAACGCCTACGACGTGCTCGTCTCCGACGACATCGTCTTCACCAAGGCCGCCTACGACGCGTTCGTCGCGTCGAAGGCCGACGCCACCGAGGAGGTCTCGGCATGACCGCCGTGAACAAGGACCCGCGCGACATCATCCTGAAGCCGGTCGTCTCGGAGAAAAGCTACGGGCTCATCGACGAGGGCAAGTACACGTTCTACGTGGACAACCGCGCCTCCAAGACCGAGATCAAGCTCGCGATCGAGAAGATCTTCGGCGTCAAGGTCGCCGCGGTCAACACGCTGAACCGCCCGGGCAAGGCCCGTCGCACCCGCTTCGGCATGGGCAAGCGCAAGGACACCAAGCGCGCCATCGTCACGCTGAAGTCGGGCACCATCGACATCTTCACGGCAGTCGGCTGACGGTCGGGACAGGGACGAGAGAACAATGGCTATTCGCAAGTACAAGCCCACGACGCCCGGTCGCCGCGGCTCGTCGGTGGCGGACTTCGCCGAGATCACCCGATCGACGCCCGAGAAGTCGCTGCTGCGCCCGCTGGCCAAGACCGGCGGTCGCAACAACCAGGGTCGCATCACGACGCGTCACATCGGTGGCGGTCATAAGCGTCAGTACCGCGTCATCGACTTCCGTCGTGACGACAAGGACGGCATCGACGCCAAGGTCGCTCACATCGAGTACGACCCCAACCGCACCGCGCGCATCGCGCTCCTGCACTACAAGGACGGCGAGAAGCGCTACATCCTCGCGCCGAACAAGCTGAAGCAGGGCGACATCATCGAGTCCGGCGCATCCGCCGACATCAAGCCCGGCAACAACCTGCCGCTGCGCAACATCCCCACCGGTACCGTGATCCACGCGATCGAGCTCCGCCCCGGCGGCGGTGCCAAGATGGCGCGCTCGGCCGGTGCGTCCGTCCGCCTCGTGGCGAAGGACGGCCCGTACGCGCAGCTGCGTCTGCCCTCGGGCGAGATCCGCAACGTCGACGCGCGCTGCCGCGCGACGATCGGCGAGGTCGGCAACGCCGAGCAGTCCAACATCAACTGGGGCAAGGCCGGCCGCAAGCGCTGGAAGGGCGTGCGCCCGACCGTCCGCGGTGTCGCGATGAACCCGGTCGACCACCCGCACGGTGGTGGTGAGGGCAAGACCTCCGGTGGACGTCACCCCGTGACGCCGTGGGGTCAGCCGGAGGGCCGCACCCGCCACGCCAACAAGGAAAGCGACAAGCTCATCGTCCGCCGTCGCACGGCCGGCAAGAAGCGCAAGTAGGAGTAGAGGAAGATGCCACGCAGTCTCAAGAAGGGCCCCTTCGTCGACGAGCACCTGCTTCGCAAGGTCGTGTCGCAGAACGAGGCGGGTACCAAGAACGTCATCAAGACCTGGTCGCGTCGCTCGATGATCATCCCCGCCATGCTGGGGCACACGATCGCCGTGCACGACGGTCGCAAGCACATCCCCGTGTTTGTGACCGAGACCATGGTCGGCCACAAGCTGGGCGAGTTCGCGCCCACCCGCACCTTCCGCGGCCACGAGAAGGACGACAAGAAGGGCCGCCGCCGCTGACGCGGGGCG
Organism: Microbacterium sp. 10M-3C3; assembly: GCF_003931875.1. Lineage (NCBI taxonomy): Bacteria > Bacillati > Actinomycetota > Actinomycetes > Micrococcales > Microbacteriaceae > Microbacterium > Microbacterium sp. 10M-3C3. Next base: position 742,305 of record NZ_CP034245.1, read on the forward strand.
CTGAGAGGAGAGAGAAATGGTGGAGTCCATCGCCCGTGTGCGACACATCCGCGTGACCCCTCAGAAGGCTCGTCGTGTCGTCGCCCTCATCAAGGGCAAGCAGGCCGAGGAGGCCCTGGCCATCCTCAAGTTCGCGCCGCAGAGCGCGAGCGAGCCCATCTACAAGCTCGTCGCCTCGGCGATCGCGAACGCTCGCGTGAAGGCCGACTCGACGAACGAGTACCTGGACGACGCCGACCTGTACGTGAAGAACGCGTACGTCGACGAGGGCACGACGCTCAAGCGTTTCCAGCCCCGCGCGCAGGGTCGTGCGTTCCAGATCAAGAAGCGCACGAGCCACATCACGGTCGTGCTCTCGACGCCGGAGACGGCCGAGGCACCCGCCGCGACGGCCGGCACGAAGAAGAAGGCGAGCAAGTAATGGGCCAGAAGGTCAACCCGTACGGCTTCCGCCTCGGCATCACCACGGACCACGTGTCGCGGTGGTTCTCGGACTCGACCAAGCCGGGCCAGCGCTACGCCGACTACGTCGCCGAGGACATCAAGATCCGCAAGCTCCTGCAGACGCAGCTGGACCGCGCCGGCGTGAGCAACATCGAGATCGAGCGCACGCGTGACCGCGTCCGCGTCGACATCCACACCGCCCGCCCGGGCATCGTGATCGGTCGCCGCGGCGCCGAGGCCGAGCGCATCCGCGCCGACCTCGAGAAGCTCACCGGCAAGCAGATCCAGCTCAACATCCTCGAGGTGAAGAACCCCGAGGCCGACGCCCAGCTCGTCGCGCAGGGCATCGCCGAGCAGCTCTCCGCCCGCGTGGCCTTCCGCCGCGCGATGCGCAAGGGTCTGCAGGGCGCGCAGCGCGCCGGCGCCAAGGGCGTCCGCATCCAGGTCTCCGGCCGCCTCGGCGGCGCGGAGATGAGCCGCTCCGAGTTCTACCGCGAGGGCCGCGTGCCCCTGCACACGCTCCGTGCCAACATCGACTACGGCTTCTACGAGGCCAAGACGACGTTCGGCCGCATCGGCGTGAAGGTGTGGATCTACAAGGGCGACCTGACCAACAAGGAGCTCGCCCGCGAGCAGGCCAACGCGCCGAAGTCCCGCGGTCGTGACGACCGCGGCGGCGACCGTCGTCGTGGCCCCCGCGCCGAGGCCCCCGTCGCAGAAGGAGCGTCTGCCTGATGCTTATCCCCCGCAAGGTCAAGTACCGCAAGCAGCACCACCCCGGCCGCTCGGGCCAGGCCACCGGCGGCACGAAGGTCTCCTTCGGCGAGTTCGGCATCCAGGCCCTCACGCCCGCTTACGTGACCAACCGTCAGATCGAGTCCGCTCGTATCGCGATGACCCGTCACATCAAGCGTGGCGGCAAGGTGTGGATCAACATCTACCCCGACCGACCGCTCACCAAGAAGCCCGCCGAGACCCGCATGGGCTCGGGTAAGGGCTCGCCGGAGTGGTGGGTCGCCAACGTCAAGCCGGGTCGCGTCCTGTTCGAGGTCGCGGGCGTCAACGAGCAGCTCGCTCTCGAGGCGCTCACCCGTGCCATCCACAAGCTGCCGCTGAAGGCACGCATCATCAAGCGCGAGGAGGGCGACGCGTAATGGCGATCGGCACCAAGACGCTCGCGACGAGCGAGCTCGACACGTTCGAAGACCAGCGCCTGGTCGAGGAGCTGCGCAAGGCCAAGGAGGAGCTGTTCAACCTCCGCTTCCAGTCGGCCACCGGCCAGCTCGAGAGCCACGGCCGCATCCGCGCCGTCAAGCGCGACATCGCGCGGCTGTACACGGTGATCCGCGAGCGCGAGCTCGGCATCCGTGCCACGCCCGCTCCGGTCGCCGCGTCGACCAAGGCGAAGAAGACCAAGGCCTCGAAGGCGGATGCTGCGCCTGAGGCCGCGAAGGAAGAGGCCGAGTGATGGCTGAGACCACCGAGAAGAAGGCGCCGGCGCGCAAGCCGGCCGCCAAGAAGGCCGCCGCCGAGGTGGAGACCCCCCGGGTCGCGGGTCACGAGAGCGCCGCGCACGACGTGCGCGACGCTGACGCCCGTGGCTACCGCAAGTCGCGTCGTGGCTACGTCGTGAGCGACAAGATGGACAAGACGATCGTCGTCGAGGTCGAGGACCGCGTGAAGCACCCCCTCTACGGCAAGGTCATCCGTCGCACCTCCAAGGTGAAGGCGCACGACGAGGGCAACACCGCCGGCATCGGCGACCTGGTTGTCATCAACGAGACCCGTCCGCTCAGCGCCACCAAGCGCTGGCGCCTGGTCGAGATCGTGGAGAAGGCCAAGTGATCCAGAACGAATCGCGCCTCAAGGTCGCCGACAACACCGGCGCCAAGGAGCTGCTCACCATCCGCGTGCTCGGCGGCTCCAACCGCCGGTACGCGGGCCTGGGCGACGTCATCGTCGCCACGGTCAAGGACGCGATCCCCGGCGGCAACGTCAAGAAGGGCGACGTCGTCAAGGCCGTGGTCGTGCGCGTCGTCAAGCAGACCCGCCGTCCCGACGGCTCGTACATCAAGTTCGACGAGAACGCCGCCGTGATCCTGAAGAACGACGGGGAGCCCCGCGGCACCCGCATCTTCGGACCGGTCGGCCGTGAGCTTCGCGACAAGAAGTTCATGAAGATCGTCTCGCTCGCCCCGGAGGTCATCTGATCATGGCGAAGATCAAGAAGGGCGACCTGGTTCAGGTCATCTCGGGCGCCAAGCCCGAGCGCGGCGGCGACCGCGGCAAGCAGGGCAAGGTCCTCGAGGTCCTCGTCGAGCAGAACCGCGTCATCGTCGAGGGCGTGAACTACGTCACCAAGCACAACCGCGTGGGTCAGACCCAGCGCGGCACGAAGACGGGCGGCATCGAGACGTTCGAGGCCCCCATCCACATCTCCAACGTCGCCCTGGTCGACCCCTCGAGCAAGAAGCCGACGCGCGTCGGCCACCGCGTCGAGGAGAAGGTCAAGGACGGCGTGAAGCGCACGGTCCGCGTGCGCTACGCGAAGAAGAGCGGCAAGGACCTCTGAACATGAGCACCGCGACTGCCGCGGTGGCTGGCAAGACCCAGCCCCGCCTGAAGCAGAAGTACAACACCGAGATCAAGAGGGCCCTGCAGGACGAGTTCGGCTACGCCAACGTCATGCAGATTCCCGGCCTGGTCAAGGTCGTCGTGAACACGGGTGTCGGCGAGGCCGCGCGCGACAGCAAGGTGATCGATGGTGCGGTCGACGACCTCACCAAGATCACCGGCCAGAAGCCGGTCGTCACCAAGGCCCGCAAGTCGATCGCGCAGTTCAAGCTGCGCGAGGGCCAGCCCATCGGCGCGCACGTCACCCTCCGCGGCGACCGCGCGTGGGAGTTCATCGACCGTCTGGTGAACCTCGCCCTGCCCCGCATCCGCGACTTCCGTGGCCTGTCGGGCGCGCAGTTCGACGGCCACGGCAACTACACGTTCGGCCTGCAGGAGCAGTCGGTCTTCCACGAGATCGACCAGGACCGCATCGACCGCGTCCGCGGCTTCGACATCACGATCGTGACGACGGCGAAGACCGACGACGAGGGCCGCTCGCTGCTGCGTCAGCTGGGCTTCCCGTTCCGCACGGACGACCAGCAGGCCTGACACACCACCCCGCCGTGCCCGTCCGGGACACGGCACCCATGGAAGGTCGTCTGTCGTGTAACGGCAGCCGAAACCTCATGAACGAAAGAAGACATCCATGACGATGACAGACCCGGTCGCAGACATGCTGACCCGTCTGCGCAACGCGAACTCGGCTCACCACGACGCCGTGTCGCTGCCGAGCTCGAAGCTCAAGACCAACATCGCCGAGATCCTCAAGCAGGAGGGCTACATCTCGGAGTGGGCCGTCGAGGACGCCCGCGTCGGTCAGACGCTCACGCTCACCCTCAAGTACGGCCCGAACCGCGAGCGGTCGATCGCCGGCATCAAGCGCGTGTCGAAGCCCGGCCTGCGCGTGTACGCCAAGTCGACCGAGATCCCCAAGGTCCTCGGCGGCCTGGGCGTGGCCATCCTGTCCACCTCCTCTGGCCTCCTCACGGACCGCCAGGCCGAGCAGAAGGGCGTGGGCGGGGAAGTCCTCGCCTACGTGTGGTGATCTGACATGTCGCGAATCGGACGTCTCCCCATCGACATCCCCGCCGGCGTGACCGTGACGGTCGACGGCCAGGCGGTTGTGGTCAAGGGCCCGAAGGGCGAGCTCTCGCTCACCGTCGCGCGCCCCCTCGAGGTGAAGGTCGACGACAACCAGGTCGTCGTCACGCGCCCCGACGACGAGCGCGAGTCGCGGTCGCTCCACGGCCTGACCCGCACGCTCATCAACAACAACATCATCGGTGTCACCCAGGGCTACTCGAAGGGCCTCGAGGTCGTGGGCACGGGCTACCGTGTCGCGCAGCGCGGCTCCTCCGTCGAGTTCGCGCTCGGCTTCTCGCACCCCGTGCTCGTCGAGCCCCCCGCGGGCATCACGTTCACGGTCGAGGGCAACAACAAGCTCACCGTGAGCGGCATCGACAAGCAGGCCGTCGGCGAGGCGGCTGCGAACATCCGCAAGATCCGCAAGCCCGAGCCGTACAAGGGCAAGGGTGTGCGCTACGCGGGCGAGGTCGTCCGCCGCAAGGCCGGAAAGGCTGGTAAGTAAGCATGGCTGTGCAGTCGAAGTCGGTCGCACGCGCGCGTCGTCACGCGCGCCTGCGCAAGAAGGTCGTCGGCACCGAGGCGCGCCCGCGCCTGGTCGTGACCCGTTCCGCGCGCCACGTGTTCGTCCAGCTCGTCGACGACGCGAAGGGCCACACCGTGGCATCCGCATCCACCCTCGAAGCGGACCTGCGTTCGTTCGACGGTGACAAGACCGCCAAGGCCCGCAAGGTCGGCGAGCTCGTCGCCGAGCGTGCGAAGGCCGCCGGCGTCACCGACGTCGTGTTCGACCGCGGTGGCAACCGCTACGCCGGCCGCGTCGCCGCGATCGCCGACGGCGCCCGCGAAGGAGGGCTCAACCTGTGAGTGACGTGACCAACAACCAGGAGACCGAAGTGACCGAGACGCCGCAGGGTGCGCCCGAGGCGGCGGAGGGCCAGCGCGAGCAGCGCGAGGCCCGCCGCGGCGGTCGCGAGCGCAACCCCAACCGCGACCGCAACTCGCGCGACCGCAACGAGAGCCAGTTCCTCGAGCGCGTCGTGACGATCAACCGCGTGTCGAAGGTCGTCAAGGGCGGTCGTCGCTTCAGCTTCACGGCGCTCGTCGTCGTGGGCGATGGCAACGGCGTCGTGGGCGTCGGCTATGGCAAGGCCCGTGAGGTGCCTCTGGCGATCTCGAAGGGCGTCGAGGAGGCGAAGCGGAACTTCTTCCGCGTGCCGCGCTCGGGCTCGACCATCCCGCACCCGGTGCAGGGCGAGGCCGCTGCCGGTGTCGTGCTGCTGCGTCCGGCCGCCGCGGGTACCGGTGTCATCGCCGGTGGTCCCGTGCGCGCCGTGCTCGAGTGCGCCGGCATCCACGACGTCCTGTCGAAGTCGCTCGGCTCGTCGAACACGATCAACATCGTGCACGCGACCGTCGAGGCGCTGAAGCAGCTCGAGGAGCCCCGTGCCGTGGCCGCCCGTCGCGGCCTGGAGTTCGACCAGGTGGCGCCGGCCCGGCTCGTCCGCGCCGAGGCCGCCGCGTCGCAGAAGGTAGGTGCCTGATGGCCGCGCGCCTCAAGGTCACGCAGATCAAGTCCAAGGTGAGCGAGAAGCAGAACCAGCGCGACACGCTGCGTTCGCTGGGTCTCAAGCGGATCGGCGACTCGGTCGTCCGTCCCGACGACGCGCAGACGCGCGGCTACGTCAAGACCGTCGCGCACCTCGTGAAGGTTGAGGAGATCGACTGATGGCGGAGAACGAGAAGGTCGAGGCCGAGACGGCCGAGGCCCCCAAGAAGAAGGCGCCCGCGCGCAAGCCGGCCGCCGCCAAGGCGGACGCCAAGCCCGCCGCCAAGGCTGCCCCGAAGAAGGACGCTCCGGTCTCGCGCCCGGGCGTGCTCAAGGTGCACCACCTGCGCCCGGTCCCCGGTGCGCACACCGCCAAGACGCGCGTCGGCCGCGGTGAGGGCTCGAAGGGCAAGACCGCCGGTCGCGGCACCAAGGGCACGAAGGCCCGCTACCAGGTGCGCGCCGGCTTCGAGGGCGGCCAGATGCCGCTGCACATGCGTACGCCGAAGCTGCGCGGGTTCAAGAACCCGTTCCGCGTCGAGTACCAGGTCGTCAACCTCGACAAGCTCGCGGAGCTGTACCCCACCGGTGGCGACGTCACCGTGAGCGACCTCGTCGCCAAGGGCGCGGTGCGCAAGAACGAGAAGGTCAAGGTGCTCGGCACCGGCGACATCTCGGTGAAGCTGAACGTGACGGTGGACAAGGTCTCGGGTTCTGCCGAGCAGAAGATCGTCGCGGCGGGCGGCTCGGTCAACTGAGTCACCCGAACCCCGTAGAGGGCCGGAGGCCGTTCGCCTCCGGCCCTCTGCGTTAGGCTGGTCCTCTGTGCGCCCCCGGGGCGCCGGAACCGTTCTGGAGGAATCCACTTGTTCAGCGCAATCGCGCGGGTCTTCCGCACGCCCGACCTGCGGCGGAAGATCGGCTTCACCCTGGGGATCATCGCGATCTACCGTCTGGGTGCGCACATCCCCACGCCGTTCGTGAACTTCCCGAACGTGCAGTCCTGTCTGGACCAGTCCGGCGGGACCGAGGGCCTGCTCTCCCTCGTCAACCTCTTCTCGGGCGGCGCGCTGCTGCAGCTGTCGATCTTCGCGCTGGGCGTCCTGCCCTACATCACCTCGACGATCATCGTGCAGCTGCTGCGTGTGGTGATCCCGCACTTCGAGACCCTCTACAAGGAGGGGCAGGCGGGCCAGGCCAAGCTCACGCAGTACACGCGCTACCTCACGATCGCGCTCGCGCTGCTGCAGTCGACGACGCTCGTGACGGTCGCCCGCAGCGGGCAGCTGTTCGGCCAGACCGGCATCCCCGAGTGCGAGAACATCCTCACGAACGACGTGTGGTGGGCGCAGCTGCTCATGATCATCACGATGACCGCCGGCACCGGCCTCATCATGTGGTTCGCGGAGCTCGTGACCGAGCGCGGCGTCGGCAACGGCATGTCGATCCTCATCTTCACCTCGATCGCGGCGACCTTCCCGGCGGCGATGGGCGCGATCCTCGCCTCGCGCGGCTTCGAGGTCTTCCTCCTCGTGCTGGCCGTCGGCATCGTCGTGGTCGCGCTCGTGGTGTTCGTCGAGCAGTCGCAGCGCCGCATCCCGGTGCAGTACGCGAAGCGGATGGTGGGACGCCGCACGTACGGCGGCACGAACACGTACATCCCGATCAAGGTGAACATGGCCGGTGTCGTGCCCGTCATCTTCGCCTCGTCGCTGCTGTACATCCCGGCGCTGATCGCGCAGTTCAACCAGCCGCAGCCCGGCCAGGAGGTCCCCGGCTGGGTCGCGTGGATCTCGCAGTACCTCACGCGCGGCGACCACCCGCTGTACATGGCGATCTACTTCCTGCTGATCGTGGGCTTCACGTACTTCTACGTGGCCATCACGTTCAACCCCGTCGAGGTGGCCGACAACATGAAGCGCTACGGCGGCTTCATCCCCGGCATCCGCGCCGGCCGTCCGACCGCGGAGTACCTCGACTACGTGCTCACGCGCATCACGCTGCCGGGCTCGATCTACCTCGGCCTCATCGCGCTCCTGCCGCTCATCGCGCTCGCGACGGTCGGCGCCAACCAGAACTTCCCGTTCGGCGGTGCATCGATCCTCATCATCGTGGGCGTGGGCCTGGAGACGGTGAAGCAGATCGACGCGCAGCTGCAGCAGCGCCACTACGAAGGGCTTCTCCGCTGATGGCACGTCTCCTCATCGTCGGTCCGCAGGGCTCGGGCAAGGGCACGCAGGGCGTGCGCATCGCCGAGGCGTTCGGCGTCCCCGTCGTCTCGACGGGCGACGTGTTCCGCGCCAACGTCGCCGAAGGCACCGAGCTGGGAGTGCAGGTGAAGGAGATCATCGACGCGGGGCGCCTCGTCCCCGACGAGCTGACGAGCGCCGTCGTGCGCGACCGGCTCTCGAAGGCGGATGCGGCGGACGGTTTCCTCCTGGACGGCTACCCGCGCAACCTCGGCCAGGTCATGCACCTCGACGAGTTCCTCGGCGGCCGTGACGAGAGCCTCGACGCGGTCATCGCGCTCGTGGTGCCGCGTGAGGAGTCGATCGAGCGGCTGCGCAAGCGCGCGGTCGAGCAGGGCCGCGCGGACGACACCGAAGAGGTCATCGCCAACCGCCTGGCGATCTACGAGTCGGAGACGGCGCCGATCCTCGGCGTGTACGGCACGCGCGGGCTCGTCGACGAGATCGACGGCGTCGGCAGCCTCGACGAGGTGACCGAGCGCATCTTCGCGGCGCTCGAGGCCCGCGGACTCGGCCGCACGGCCGCCGCCTGACGTGGCGTTCCGGTCCTCGGTCTACAAGTCGCCCGCCCAGCTGCGGGCGATGGTGGAGCCCGGGCTCATCACCGCGGCGGCGCTCGACGCGGTGAGCGCGCTCATCCGTCCCGGTGTGACGACGCTCGAGCTCGACGCGGAGGCGTCGCGCGTCATCCGCTCGCGGGGGGCGCGCTCGAACTTCCAGCTGGTGCGCGGCTACCGCCACACGATCTGCGCATCGGTGAACGAGCAGGTGGTCCACGGCATCCCGGGCGACCGGGTGCTCCAGGCCGGCGACCTCGTGTCGATCGACGCCGGCGCGGAGCTGCGCGGATGGAACGGCGACTCGGCCATCAGCGTCATCGTGCCCGGCGATGCGCCGCGCGAGATCGTGACCGCGCGTCAGCGCCTGTCCGACGTGACCGAGGGATCCCTGTGGGCGGGGATCGCCGCTCTCGCGACGGCGCGGCGCCTCGGCGAAGTGGGCGCGGCGATCCAGGACTACATCGAGGCGAACGCGCCCGAGGGCGGCTACGGCATCCTGCGCGAGTACGTCGGCCATGGCATCGGGCGCAAGATGCACGAGTCGCCGAGCATCTTCAACTACCGCACGCCCGACCCCGGCGCCGAGGTGCGCCCGGGGCTCGCGGTGGCGATCGAGCCGATGGTCGTGGCGGGCGACGAGGCCACCTTCGTCGAGGACGACGACTGGACGGTGTCGACGCTCGACGGGTCGGACGGCTCACACTGGGAACACAGCGTGGCCGTGCACGATGGAGGAATCTGGGTGCTCACGGCACCGGACGGCGGTGCCGCCGGCCTGGCACCCTTCGGAATCGTTCCCCGGGAGATCGGACACTGATGGCTGCTGTCGCGCGCAAGACGAACTGGTTCGCGGTGTGGGTGAGCATCGCGGTGGTGGTCGTCCTCGTCGCCGTCGGGGTCGTCGTGTGGCTGGGCAACGTCGCGGCGACCTCGCCGGGGGAGCCCCCCAAGAGCGCGGTCGTGAACGCCGACACCGGTGCGATCGCGGTCGGCGACGGTCCGAAGACGGTCGACACGTACATCGACTTCATGTGCCCTATCTGCAACCAGTTCGAGCAGACCTACGGCGAGACGCTCCAGCAGCTCTCGAGCGATGGGACGATCACGCTGAACATCCACCCGATCTCGATCCTCGACCGCCAGTCGCAGGGCACCGAGTACTCGACGCGGTCGGCGAACGCCGCATACTGCGTCGCGGTCGACACGCCCGACGCCGTGCTCCCGTTCGTGCAGGCGCTCTACGCGAACCAGCCCCAGGAGGGGACCGCGGGCCTGACGGACGACCAGCTCGCCGCGTTCGCGGAGCAGGCCGGCGCATCCGGAGACGTCGCCTCGTGCATCAGCGACGGCACGTACCAGCGCTACGTCACGGCGAAGACGCGCGACACCCCTGTCCAGCCCGGCCAGGCCGGCATCGCGACGCCGACGATCGCCATCGACGGCACGGTGCTCAGCAACCAGACCGACCTCACCGGCGACCCGCAGAAGGACATCGTCGCCCGCGTGCAGTAGTTCGGCGCGGCGGGGTGTTCGCGGAGGGCGGAGGAGTGCGGGGTCGGGCGAGTTGCCGGAGGCGGTCCTAGCACGTACTATTGATCTTTGGTGCCTTGCGCCTTCGTTGGCGTGTCGAAGCACCGGAATCAACCCCACCCACCGCAGACCGGCCGGTCTGCAACGAGCGTTAGCGAGTATATGGCGAAGAAAGACGGTGTCATCGAGATCGAGGGCGTCATCTCCGAAGCGCTGCCCAACGCGATGTTCCGCGTCGAGCTGACCAACGGACACAAGGTGCTCGCCACGATCTCGGGCAAGATGCGGCAGAACTACATCCGCATCATTCCGGAAGACCGCGTGGTCGTGGAGCTCAGCCCCTACGACCTCACCCGCGGCCGGATCGTCTACCGCTACCGCTAGGCCGGCCGAGAAGTAACGCCCCAGGCGCAAGCGTGCCCGGCGAAGACAGCGAAACAGGAAATCATGAAGGTCAACCCCTCCGTCAAGCCCATCTGCGACCACTGCAAGGTCATCCGCCGCCACGGCCGCGTGATGGTCATCTGCAAGAGCAACCCGCGTCACAAGCAGCGCCAGGGCTGATCGGATGCTGCGCCCTGCGCAGCCTGCGAACCCCTAACTCAATACACACCACGGCAGGATCAGAACCGCCGCCGCCGGCCCGACGGGTCGACGGCGACGGGGACACCTCGGGGCGGAGGCCCGGGCACCGATCCTGCTCCACACCTCCACGACACTCCTAGGAGAGCCGCATGGCACGTCTCGCCGGCGTCGACATCCCGCGCGACAAGCGCGTGGTCATCGCCCTGACCTACATCTACGGCGTTGGCCGTACCCGCTCGAACGAGATCCTCGCCGCGACGGGGATCGACGAGAGCATCCGCGTCAAGGACCTCACGGACGACCAGCTCGTCGCGCTCCGTGACTACATCGAGGGCAACTACAAGGTGGAGGGTGACCTGCGCCGCGAGGTCGCCGCCGACATCCGCCGCAAGGTCGAGATCGGCTCCTACGAAGGCCTGCGCCACCGCCGCGGCCTCCCCGTGCGCGGTCAGCGCACCAAGACGAACGCCCGCACGCGCAAGGGTCCCAAGCGCACCGTCGCCGGCAAGAAGAAGGCCGGCCGCAAGTAAGCGGGCGCGCACAGGTTTAGGAGAGAACGCACATGGCACAGGCCAAGAGCGCCGCGCGCAAGCCGCGCCGCAAGGAGAAGAAGAACATCGCCGTGGGCCAGGCCCACATCAAGTCGACGTTCAACAACACGATCGTCTCGATCACCGACCCGTCGGGCGCCGTCATCAGCTGGGCGTCCTCGGGTGGCGTGGGCTTCAAGGGCTCGCGCAAGTCCACGCCGTACGCCGCGGGCATGGCGGCCGAGTCCGCCGCCCGTCAGGCGCAGGAGCACGGCGTGAAGAAGGTCGACGTGTTCGTGAAGGGCCCGGGCTCGGGCCGCGAGACCGCGATCCGCTCGCTGACGGCCGCCGGCCTCGAGGTGGGCTCGATCCAGGACGTGACGCCGCAGGCGCACAACGGCTGCCGCCCGCCCAAGCGTCGCCGCGTCTGACCCTCGACGTCTCAGGGACCGCACGCTTCGGATGCTGCGGCCCCGCCCTGTGCGGCGGCCGCAGCATCCTCGAACACAACTCAACACCTCACCCCAATTGCACGTGTCATATAGCGGGCACGTGATCGAAAGGAACCCATAGTGCTCATCGCACAGCGTCCCACTCTGACCGAGGAGAAAATCGGGGAGTTCCGCAGCCGCTTCGTCATCGAGCCGCTGGAGCCCGGCTTCGGTTACACGATCGGCAACGCGCTGCGTCGCAGCCTCCTCTCGTCGATCCCCGGCGCGGCCGTCACCAGCATCCGCATCGACGGCGTGCTGCACGAGTTCAGCACCATCCCGGGTGTCAAGGAGGATGTCACCGAGATCATCCTCAACATCAAGCAGCTCGTCGTCTCGAGCGAGCGCGACGAGCCCATCACGGCGTACCTGCGCAAGACGGGCGCCGGCGAGGTCACTGCGGCCGACATCTCCGCTCCCGCGGGCGTCGAGGTGCACAACCCCGACCTGGTCATCGCGACCCTCAACGACACCGCGAAGTTCGAGCTCGAGCTCACGATCGAGCGCGGTCGCGGCTACGTGTCGGCGACGCAGAACCGCAACGAGTACGCCGAGGCCGGCCAGATCCCGATCGACTCGATCTACTCGCCGGTCCTGAAGGTGTCGTACCGCGTCGACGCCACGCGTGCCGGTGAGCGCACCGACTTCGACAAGCTCGTCCTGGACGTCGAGACCAAGCCGTCGATCGCCCCGCGCGATGCCGTCGCGTCGGCCGGTCGCACGCTGACCGAGCTGTTCGGTCTGGCCCGCGAGCTGAACGTCGAGGCCGAGGGCATCGAGATCGGCCCCGCGCCCGTGGAGACGGTGCTCTCCAACGAGCTCGCGATGCCGATCGAGGACCTGGACCTGTCGGTGCGGTCGTACAACTGCCTCAAGCGCGAGGGCATCAACACCGTCTCGGAGCTCGTCGCCCTGTCGGAGACGCAGCTGATGAACATCCGCAACTTCGGTCAGAAGTCGGTCGACGAGGTGCGCGACAAGCTCACGTCGCTCGGTCTGTCGCTGAAGGACTCGGTGCCCGGCTTCGACGGCGCCCACTTCTACGGCGGCTACGACGACGAGACCGTCTGACGCCGACGCTTCCCGACACGATTTCTTCCAGGAGTAACTGAGAATGCCCAAGCCCACGAAGGGTCCCCGCCTCGGAGGCGGCCCCGCCCACGAGCGTCTGCTGCTGGCGAACCTGGCCGCGGCCCTGTTCACGCACAAGTCGATCCAGACGACCGAGACGAAGGCCAAGCGCCTGCGTCCGCTCGCCGAGCGCCTCATCACGTTCGCCAAGCGCGGCGACCTGCACGCGCGCCGTCGCGTGCTGAGCGTCATCGGTGACAAGGAGGTCGTGCACGTCCTCTTCACCGAGATCGCGCCGCTCGTGGCCGACCGTGAGGGCGGCTACACGCGCATCACCAAGGTCGGCAACCGCAAGGGCGACAACGCGCCCATGGCGGTCATCGAGCTCGTGCTCGAGCCGGTGACGCCGAAGGTGAAGTCGTCGAAGAAGGCCGCGCCCGCCGCCGCGACGCCCGCGCCCGCCGCGGAGGAGGCTCCCGCCGAGGAGAGCGCCGCCGACGAGACCGAGGCCGAGGCCACCGACGCGGTCGCCGAGGCCGATGCGACCGACGACGCGTCCGCCGACGCCGGCGCGGAGTCGCCCGCCGAGGGTGAGGCCGCCGAGGCCGCCGCCGAGGACGCCGCGAAGTAACGCATCCGCACCTGCACGAGGCCCCCGTCCGATGGACGGGGGCTTCGTCGTTCCGGGGGTCAGCCGCGGTCGGCGTCGGCGACGCGGGCGACCGCGTCGCGGAAGAGCGCGGCGCGCTGCTCGGCCTGCACGCGCTCGTTGCGCGCGGCCTCGATGGCGGATGCGACGGTGTCCGCGAAGATCCGTCCGCCCGCGTCGCCCGGGTGGATGCGGTCGCCCGCCAGCAGGTCCTCGTGGGGTGCGATCGCGGCGGCCCAGTCGGCGAGTTCGACGCCGGGGCGCTGCGCGAAGGCCGCGAGCTCGTCGTTGACGCCCGCGATCCACTCCCGCGGCGCGGAGGCCGTCACGAGGATGAGGTCGCGGTCCGGCCCGACGATCCGCTGCACGTCCTCGAGGGTCGAGGGATCGATCGCGCCGTTCGTGCCGAGACCGATCACGACGTCCTCCCGCAGGCGCCCCTCGTCCGCCAGGCGCTGGAGGATGCCCGGCGCGGCGTACATCGAGCGCGACACGGCGGCGTCGACGTCGATGCCCGGGAAGCGCTCGACGAGCGCCGGCGCCGACGCCAGCATCACGGAGTCGCCGACCGCGGTGATGTCGGCACCGGCCGGCTCGCTCGTCGTGGCGGCGGGGGAGGGCGCCGTCCCGCCCGTCGGTGCGATGGACGGAGTTACCGTGGGCGACGCATCCGGGGCCTCCGCCTGCTCGCGGAGCGCCTGGATGCCGGCGGCGACCGCGGACTCGGCGCTCGTGCGCGCGGGGGCGCTCGCGATGGCCGCCGTGGTGCCGCCGAGCACGAGGGCGCCGATCGCGACGGCGGCGATGCCCGCGAGCCGCTGCGTCGGACCTCCCGCGATCTGCGCACGCAGCGCCCGCGCGGCGCCGCGGAACCCGTCACGCCGGATGGGCGTCTCGATGAGCCGGTACGACAGCTCGGCGGCCCCGAGCGTGAGCACGAGTGCCCCCAGTGCGGCCTGGGGCGTGATCGCGCCGTCACGTGCGGTGACGAGCACGAGCAGCGGCCAGTGCCACAGGTAGATCCCGTACGACCGGTCGCCGAGCCAGCGCAGCGGCGGGACGTCGAGCGCGCGGCCGAACCACGAGCCCGGACGCACGGCCGCGGCGATCGCCCCGACCGTCAGCACGCTGGCTCCGGCCAGGGCGCCGGGGAACGTGCCGATGCCGTCGGTCGCGGGAAGCAGCGCGATCGCGATGACCCCCGCGAGGCCCAGCACGCCTCCCGCGAGCCCCAGGATCCGTGCCGGTGCGCGCGGAGGCACGGCGGGAGCGTCGGTCCGCCCGTGCAGCGCGAAGGCGAGCGCGATGCCCGCCAGCAGTCCGAAGGCGTGCGTGTCGGTGCCGACGTAGGCGCGCGTCGTGTCCGCGCCCGAGGCGACGAGCGCTCCCATCCAGACCGCGGATGCGGCGGCCGCCGCGGTGGCGACCGCGACCCGCAGCGCGCGGCGGCGCAGCAGCAGGACCAGCGGCAGCAGGAGCGGCCACAGCACGTAGAACTGCTCCTCGACGGCGAGCGACCAGAAGTTGCGGAAGAGCTCGGGGGTCGCGGCGGAGAAGTAGCCGTCGCCGATGCCGACGGACACCCAGTTGTAGGCGAACGTCGCCGCCCCCGCCACCTGGGCGCCGATGCGGCTGAGCACGTCGCCGCCGACGAGCCACGCCAGGCTCGTGCAGACCGTGATGACGACCGCCATCGCGGGAAGGAGCCGTCGCGCGCGGCGCGCCCAGAACCGTCGCAACGCGACGCGTCCGTGCGCGTCGCGCTCCCGCAGCAGGAGCGTCGTGATCAGGAAACCGCTCAGCACGAAGAACACGTCGACGCCGACGAAGCCCCCGGGCAGCGGCCCCTCGGGGAAGGCGTGATAGAGCACGACGAGCAGCACCGCGACGGCGCGGAGGCCGTCGAGGCCGGACAGGCGGGCGCGACGGACGTTCGGGTCGGAAGTCATAGGCGAGCGGTGGGGGAGATCAGTCGCGGGCGGGTATCGGGGATACGCGGACACGCCAGTCTAAGCGACGCCTCCGCCGGTGACGGAGGCGCGCCGGGAGGGCGGATTAGGCTGGCGAGGTGCGCCTGCGTCTCGACATCGCCTACGACGGGACGCACTTCCGCGGCTGGGCGGCGCAGCCTGGTCTGCGCACGGTGCAGGGGACGCTCGAGGATGCGCTGGAGCGCATCCTCGGCACGCGGCCGCGGCTGGTCGTCGCCGGGCGCACCGACGCCGGCGTGCACGCGAGCGGGCAGGTCGCCCACGTCGACCTGGACGAGGACCAGGTGCGGCGCCTGCCGCGACGTCGCGACGCCGGCGACCCGGTCGACGCGCTCGCCGGACGCATCCGTGGGCTCTTGGGCGCGTATCCGGAAGTGACCGTCGCGCGCACCGCACGCGCCCCCGAGGGATTCGACGCGCGGTTCTCCGCGGTGTGGCGCGCGTACGAGTACCGCCTCGCGGACGCGACCGTGCCGTACGACCCGCTCGAGCGCGCCCGCACGACGACGATCCGCGGGCGTCTCGACCTCGACGCGATGGATGCGGCGGCCCGCTCGCTCATCGGACTCCACGACTTCGCGGCCTACTGCAAGGCGCGCGAGGAGGCGACGACGATCCGCACGCTCCTGGACTTCCGGTGGCGGCGCGAGTCCGACGGCGTGCTCGTGGCCGACGTCCGGGCCGACGCCTTCTGCCACAGCATGGTGCGTGCCCTCGTCGGAGCATGCGCGGCGGTGGGCGAGGGGCGCCTGCGCGTCGAGGACGTCGTCCGCATCCGCGACGACGGCGCCCGGACCGCCGACACGAAGGTCCTCGCGGCGCGTGGTCTCACCCTCGTCGAGGTGGGCTACCCTGCGGACGATCTGCTCGCCGCCCGCGCGCAGCAGACCCGCAACCGGCGCGACGCCGGATAGCGCCACCCTGGGAAACGCTGGGTGTCGCTGTCAAGCGGGTCCCTCCGTGCGAGCCGTGTGCCAGGGTGGAACGGCCATGAGAGTCATCTCGTACAACCTGCGCAAGCACCGGGCGGCGGGGGAGCTGAGCACCCTCGTCGAACGCCACGGCGCCGACGTCCTGTGTCTGCAGGAATGCGACACGAAGGACATGCCCGACGAGATCGCCGGGCTGCGGCTGGCGGAGGCGACGCAGCGCAACCGGCTCGGCCTCGCGGTGTACTACCGTGCGAACACCTTCCGCGCGGTCGACGTCCGGGCGCTCGCACTGAAGAAATCGCTGCACGACTATGTGCTCAAGCCCGCCGAGGAGCGCCTGCTGGGCGTGCGCCTGCATGACATCGACCACGGGCGGGACATCATCGTGGCCTCCTTCCACGCCGCGCCCCTCACGGCGCTCAACTCGCTCCGCCGTCACCAGATCCGCACGGCTCTCAGTGAGCTCGAGGCGCTCGGCGCGGGTCTGCCGGCGCTCATGGTCGGCGACTACAACTACCCGGTCTTCAAGGAGAACCTCGGGCAGAAGGTGCGGGCGCAGGGCTACGAGCTCACGCTGAGCGACGCGCGGACGTACACGCGGTACCGCTTCTTCCGCGGTCACTACGACTTCGCGACGTCGCAGGGCTTCGACATCGAGCACATCCGGACGCTCCCGCAGGGCTCGAGCGACCACCTGCCGATCCTCGTCACCGCCGAGGTCACCGCGGGCCGGGCGGCGGCACCCCGCGACTCGGTCGCCTGAGCGGGCCGACCCTGCGGCTCAGAGCGCGTCGCGGCGACGACGGACGACGGCCGTGGCGACGGCGATCCCGCCGCCGGCGACCGCGAGGGCCGCGGCTCCGATCGTCACGCCGACGTACGGGCCGAAGTCCGCGCCGGTCGCGCTCAGACCGTTGACGGTCACGGTGACGGTGTCGCCGGGCGAGGACGACGTGAAGACCGCGAGCGTGTAGGCGCCGCGGGCATCCGCGGGGAAGGTCACGCGCACCGGGTCGAGGCCGCCGGCGGCGTTGGTGCGCGCATCGCGGTACGTCGCCGTCGACACCGCCGCGCGCACGATCGCGAAGGTCGCCCCGGCGCCGTTCTCACCCGTCACGGTGATCGTCGCCTGCTCCTCCGGGGCGAACGTGCCGTCCTGCACGGTCAGCGTGACGGTGCCACCGGGCTCGACGACCGCGTCGGACACGCGCGCCGAGTCGTCGGCGGGGTAGGCGGATGCAGCGGCGGGAACGCCGATCACCGCCGCGGCGGTGAGGGCCACGGTCGCGGTGACGCGGGGGAGCAGGGAGGTCATCGAGCCGATTTCACGGGGGGCTGGAGCGCAGGTCGGCTCATTCTCCCGTAGCGGAGCACGCCGGGGCAAATCCCGCGTCTTCGAGAGGTGTCGCGAGCGGCGTCACGACCGCTTCCAGGTGCGGTGTCTGGCTCGTGCGCACGCGCACGGTCGCGACAGCCTCCTCGCCGGGAGCCAGCACCGTGGACCACGTCAGCACGCGCCGGCCGTCGTGATAGCCGCCGCCGAAGCCGGTCGCACCGCCGGAGCCGTCGGCGACCGCGCCGACCACCTCCGCACCCGGTGGCAGATAGAGGTAGGCGAGCGTCTCGGTGGAGCCGGCAGGCGTCCCGAACGAGCCGTCACCGGTGATGTAGTCGGGCAGCGTCGCGGCATCGGCGGGGGCGTCGCTGCGCAGGCGCACGGTCAGCTCGGCCTCGGGAGCGCCCTCCGTGTCGGTGCACCAGCCGACCGAGGTCGCGGCCCGCATGTAGTAGTCCATCTTCGAGCCGGTGCTGTCGTTCAGGTACACGCCGAACCGCGTCGTCTCGTCGTCGCTCTCGGGCAGCCGCGCCTGCAGCGATGTCCCGTCCAGCACGGCCTGATCGACGGGATCGGCGTTCCACAGGGCGAGGCGGCGCTCCTGACCGGCGCGCGCGAGCGCCTCGACGAGCTTCTTCGGATCCGTGTCGCCCGAGGAGACGACGCCGAACACGGCGGCCGTGGCCGCGGCGAAGAAGGCGTCCTGGTCGCGTGGGTTCTCGTACCGCAGGTACACCTCGTTGAGGAGCAGGGGGACGGCGGTGTCGGCGGAGAGCACATCGCCCGTCGGCAGGGTCACCGGTCCGGTCGCCTCAAGGAAGTACGACAGCGCGACCGGGTCGACGGCGATGACCCCGTCGACGTCGAGGCCGAACACGTTCCGCCACATCTCGCGGGCGATGGGCGCGCCGACGGTGAAGTCCGGCACCTGCGTCACGTTCTGGATGAAGCGCGTCGGCCGCGTGCCGAAGATCTGCTGCAGCTCCGACGGCAGCGGAGTGATGGGGCCGATGTTGCGCTGGAAGTCACCCGTGTCTCCCTGCCCGGCGAGCGAGATGCGGCCGTCCTCGGTGTGCACGACCGCCATCGCTCCGGCGATGCCCCCGAGCGAGCGCCACTCGGCGTTGTTCTGGAACAGCACGAGGTAGTTGCGCGGGCCGTTCGCGCCGAGCATCTCTGGCATGAGCGTCGTGGCGCGCTCCAGCGCGTCGGCGCCGCCCGCCACCTCGTCGAGCAGATCCTGCACGTCGGACACCGGGGCGCGCAGCGGCGCGACCAGCTCCTCGGTGCGCACGGCGTCGATGTCGGCCGCGGCGGCGCGCAGGCGCTCCGCCGTCGTCGCCGCGGGCTCGCGCAGCGCCGCGAGGGTCGCCAGGTCGAAGCGCCCGTCGGTGGGACGGAGCGAATCCAGCGAGAAGGATGCGGCGGCATCCGTGAGCGGTCGCACCGCATCGCTCGCGACGTCGTCGACGGCGGCCGTGACCGTCGCGACCGCCGACAGCTGCGAACCGAGCCACGGCAGTCCCTCAGCCAGGCGCCAGACCGGGTCGCTGGTGAGCTCGCGCGCGGCGGAGGTGTCCGCGGAGACGCGGGCGACGACGTCGCCGGCCGAGGCCGGATCGGACAGCGCCGCCGTGACGTCGGCGGCCTGGGCGCGGGCATCCTGGAGGTGCGTGTACGCGAGGTAGCCGCGCACGCCGATCCACGCCGCGGCGAGGACGAAGACCGTGAGGACCGCTGCGAGGCTCCATGCGACCACCCGTCCGGCGACCCGTCGAGCGGGGGTCAGAGGGTATTCGGCCACGCGACCACCCTAACCAGCGCCCGCCGTCGAGATGGACGTCCCGACGGCGCCCGCACCCTAGACTGTCGGCGAGACGAGGGAAGGGGACGTCCATGGTCCGAACCAGCGGACGTCGCGTTTCCGGCGTCGCTCTGGCGCTCGCCGCCGCACTCGCGCTCGCCGCATGCGGTCCCGCCCCGTGGAATCTGCCGAACGCCGGCGGCGAGACGCCGACCCCCACGCCGTCGCGCTCCGCCAGCGCCGCGCCGCAGCCGGTGCCCAACGACCTCTCGAGCGGATCGACGCAGCGGAAGCTCCAGGCGGGCGCCGTGGCCGCCGACGTCAACTACTGGTCGACGCTGTCGATGGACCGCTGGACGGCGTCGGCGCTCAAACCCGTCAGCCTGTCGATGACGACGACGGTCACGCCGAACGACGGCCAGCAGGTCGGGCTCCAGCGCGTCTCGATGATCGCGGTCCCCGCCAACGCGACGACGACGTTCGCGCCGCTGGAGGCCCAGGTCGACCAGTCCAACCAGACCGCGGGATACCCGGTGCTGAACCCGTACAGCTACTCGCAGACGTTCAACATCGGCGAGGTCCCCGCCGAGGCGACGTTCGTGACGCTGCAGTTCACGTACGAGTTCCTCGTGCAGACCACGCCGACGTCGAACGAGTACGCCAAGCAGACGACGACCGACTCGCTGACGGTCGCGATCGCCGGTCAGGACTGACCGCGCGCCCCGATCCGCTCCCAGCGGTCACCGCCCTGCCGCGACGCCTCGTCGGCCGCGCGGTCGGCGGCGGCCAGGAGGGCGTCGAAGTCGTACCCGACGATGTCGGCCGGCGCCCACCCGACGCTCGCCGACAGCTGCACCGCGACGCTGGTCGTCGCCTCGAGCTCGGTGATCCGGCGCAGCGCGGCGCGCACATGCTCGCGCAGCACGGGGCCCGGACGCGCGACGAGGACCACGACGCGTCCGCGTCCTTCGCGGCCGATGTCGGCCTCCGCGGGGAAGGAGCGCGCCACGACGTCCTCGAACCCCGCGGCGAGCCGTGAGAAGACGGCGTCGCCGAGCGTCGCGCGGATGTCTTCGGGGTCGTCGATGCGGATGGCGAGCAGAGCCCACGAGGTCTCGGCGGCCGCCGAGGCACGGCGCAGGCGATCGACGGCCGTGACGGTGAACTGCGGCCACGAGGCGGCCGTGTGCACGCCGACCGGCGAGACGGACGTGAAGAAGAGGAGGGTGACGGTCGCGCACACGAGATAGACGAGCATGCCGAGGGCGTTGAGCATGCGCACGAGGGTGAGGTCGCTCTGCTGCACGGGGAGGACGACGGCAGCGAGGAGGATCAGGACGCCGAGCACCACGAACGCCCCCGACACGATGGCCAGGGGCAGGACGAGCCGGTCGTGACGGTCCGGTGAGCGCCGGATCTCCCACAGCGTGAGACCGGCGAACACGCCGGCTGCGAAGAACAGCGCGCGGAAGGTGAGGTTGTAGGCGATCGGGTCGGTCACCGCCACCAGGACGAGCGCGGTGACGACCGACTGCACGAGTGCCACCCACGGCAGCGCCTGCACGCCGCGCCGCGCGCGGAATCCCGACCAGATGAGGGCCGGCGCACCCAGCATGACGCCCAGGCCCGCGCGCCGGACCGATTCCATCCCGAGCGACTCGCCCGCCAGAGTGACCCACGTGCTCACCATGGCCAGGACGAAGGCCAGCGACCACAGCAGCGACGCCCGCGACGGACGCTGCAGGAAGCCGAGCCCGATGATCATGACCGTGCCGAGCGTGGCCACGGCGACCTGTGCGATGCCGAGGTTCGCGACGGCGAGTCCCCCCATGTCAGCTGTCGCTTCCGGCCGCGGGGAGCGTCATCGTGACGGTCGTGCCCGTGCCCTGCTCGCTCTGCACGTCGAGGCTGCCGCCGGACTCCTCGACGATCGAGCGGATGATGCCCATCCCCAGCCCGGTGCCGGTCGTCGTGCTCTCGCGCACGGACTGCGCGCGGAAATAGGGATCGAAGATGCGGGGCAGATCCTCCGGCGCGATGCCGATCCCGGTGTCGGCGATCGTCAGGCGCACGACGCCGTCGTCCTCGGAGCCGGTCACCGTGACCGACCCGCCGCCGGGCGTGTACTTGATCGCGTTGCTCAGCACGTTGTCGACGGCCTGGCGGAGGCGGAACGCGTCGCCGCGGGCGAGCAGCCGGGGCGGGAGGTCGACGGTGACCGACACCCGTCGACCGTCGGCCGCGGGGCGGAAGGACTCGAGCGAGGCCTCGAGCACGCGGCGGAGGTCTGCCGGCTCGGTGGGAGCGGGATCGAGGGCGTCCTTCCGCGACCCCGCGAGGATCTCGGAGATCAGCGTCTGCATCCGCAGCGCGGCGTTGTCGATCACCTCGAGCTGCTCGCGCGTCTTGTCGGGGATGTCGTCGTTGTCGAGGGCGAGGTCGGCGTGCCCGAGGATCGCCGTGAGGGGGTTGCGCAGCTCGTGCGACACGACCGCGGCGAGCCGCTCGCGCGCCCTCTCGGCCTCGATGAGGGCCGTGACGTCGTGCACGATCAGGAGGATGCTGTCGGGCTCGTCCGCCGCCGGGGTCAGCCGGCGCGTCGACACCGACAGCGCGTGCCACTGACCGGCCGTGTCGAAGAGCCACACCCGCTCGTCCTCGAAGATCTCGCCGCGCGCCGCGCGGGCGAACGGCCGGTCGGCCTCGGGGAGAGGCTCGCCGCGCAGCGACGCGTACTCGACGGCGCCTCCGGGGCGCTTGGGGTCATCGCGGTCGATCGCGTACAGCGAGACGTATGTGTCGTTCAGCGCGAGCACCTCGCCGCCGCGGGAGAGGCGCGCGATGCCGGTGTCCAGGCCGTTCAGCATCTGCGACACCCGCCGCTCCTGACCCTGCACGCGCTGGAGGGTGCCCTGCAGACGCGACGCCTGTCGACGCAGCAGATGCTTGAACGCCTTGTTCTGGCGCGCCGTGAGGTAGGTCGTCAGCCCGATGAAGGCGAGGGAGAGCACGACGACGATGAAGCGCAGCGCCGTCACCGAGCTGGGGCCGTTGACGGTCGCGTCGACGAGGATCACGACGGCGACGACGCCGAGCCCGCAGGCGAGCGCGGCGAGGGAGAAGTAGGTCGCGATCCACGTGATCGGGAACACCCAGAAGAAGCCGAACCGCAGATCGCTGTCGAAGGCGAGCAGGCTGATGCCGAGGAGATCGCCGAAGGGCAGCATCATGATCGCCCACCGCGGCACGCGCGGCCACGGGACCACGAGCGCCACTGCTGTCAGCGCGATGATGACCGCGACGCCCGCCGAGAAGCTCCAGATCCCGAACAGCCGCGGCTCGATGGCCTGCACCACGAGCACCGTGACGACGATGCTCGCCGCGAGGACCAGCTGCAGCAGCCAGATCGACCGCGTGCGGGAACGGGGGGAACCGTCGGCCTCGGTCGCACCGGACTCCGTCGCCGCGGGCGCCGAGAAGGGGTTCGCGGCTGCCATAGAGCGCAGTCTACCCACCATGGTGTAGTCTGCTTGCCGCCATCCTGTCTCTGCTCCGCCGTCGGTCCGATCCGGGCCGCCGACCGGCAGACTCCCCCTGAGGCCTGCATCCCGCAGCGCGGTGGTTCACAACCCGACCCCGCACACCTGCGTGACCCCGCCTCAGGAGACCCCGATGCCTTTCCCGACCCCGCGCCGCTCGGCGCGCACCGCGGCCTTGGCCGCTTCCCTCGCCCTCGCCGGCGTGCTGTCCCTCACGGGCTGCTCGCAGGTCGTCGACGCGTTCAACGCGATCCAGGGCACGAACCCCGCCGGCCAGACCTCGGTCCCCGCGACGGTCGCGACGCCCGCGCCGCAACCGTCGGCGTCGATGGCGTTCAACTCCCAGTTCACCTACGACGGGTCGGTGTCGCTCAAGACCGACGTCGCAGACGGGCTCGTCCTGACCCTCGACGTGTGGGCGGTCGACTCCAAGCGCACGATGGAGTGGACGACGGATGCGCCGAAGACCTTCGGCTTCGCGGTCAACGTGCAGGACACGCGCGTCGACGACAAGGCGACGCTCGATCAGAAGCGCCGAGTCTTCATCTCCAACATCAGCATCACGTCGCAGACGGCGCAGACCTCCGGGCAGACGCAGCAGCCGTTCCAGTTCAGCGCAGACCCCCGCACGCTCGTGCCCAGCGACACGATCCGCTCCGACAAGGGCCTGCTGCTGAACACGTTCCAGGGCGGCCTGCTGGTGCCCGAGACCACCATCCACCAGCTGCCCGCCGACGCGTACGGCGTCACGCTGGAGTTCTCGATGAACGTGTCGGTGGAGGGCACCGCGAACACCGACAGCTCCTTCGCGCAGCAGACCGTGTACCAGTACGTGCCGATCGCGATCTACCCGGCGGGCGCCGCCGGCTGAGGTCACCGACGCCGCGCCGCGAGGGTCTCGCCCCGCACGCGGCCGGCGCCGGGGCGGAAGAAGGCGTCCAGCTCTTCCGGCGTCGTGATCGTCGCGCGGGCCCACCGCACCTCGGGGTCGCCGATGTCGTCGTCGCGCAGCGCCTCCGTCAGGGTGCGGCGGAGCTCGCGCCAGTCGGCTTCGGCGAGCTCGGGGACGAGAGCGCCGACCGTGTCGCGCGACACCACCGCGGCGGTGCCGCCCGGAAGGTGGGCGCGCGCCGCATCCGTCACCTGCTCGAGGAGCGCGTCGGAGCGGGCGTGACCGTGCGCGGCGCGCACGAGGTCGAGGTCCGGCAGCCCGACGCGGACGGCGACGAGCGGATGCTGCGCGAGCCGGGCGATCGCGTCCTCACGGAACGAGCGGCGCGCGTGCGTGCGGGTGCCGGGCTCGGGGTCGTCGAGGAGGCGTCGTCCGAGCACCAGCGCGCCGACGCTGACCACGACGATGGTCACGGCGCTCACGAGCGACGTGATCTGCGCCGACGCGACCGTGTCCCACAGCGCCGAGTGCATGCCCGCCGCGGCCGCCACGATCAGCCGCGTCGCGTTGTAGGCCGCGAAGAGCGCGAGGGCGGCGGACATCGTCCGGGCGCCGGAGAGGGCGCCGAGAGGACGCCGGCGCAGCTCGACGGCGGCGAGGATGCCGAACACCGCGATCAGGGCGGTCTTGATGAGGGTGGCGGAATCCAGCGGCACCACGAACG
Organism: Microbacterium sp. 10M-3C3; assembly: GCF_003931875.1. Lineage (NCBI taxonomy): Bacteria > Bacillati > Actinomycetota > Actinomycetes > Micrococcales > Microbacteriaceae > Microbacterium > Microbacterium sp. 10M-3C3. The sequence continues at coordinate 766,880 of NZ_CP034245.1, forward strand.
TGATCGCGAGCATGAGGAGGGTCACGGCGGCGCCGGAGAGGGCGCCGATCGCGGGGCGGCGATTCACGCGCCGCGCGCCCGCCCATAGCGCGATCGGCGCCAGGACGTTCGTTGCGTTGCCGACGGCGGCGGCCACGGCGCCCCCGCCCAGCGCCTCGGCGATGTTCATCGCGGCGCACACCATCGCCGCGATCGCCCCCGCGCCGAAGTACAGCACGAAGTCCCCGCGGAGGCCGCGGTCCCGATGCAGGCGGCCGCCGACGATCAGCAGCGCGACCAGGGCGACCACGGTCGCTGCGATCGCCGCGATCAGATCGCCGAAAGGGCCCATGCCCGGCTCCGTTCCCCGAGGGGAGCGGGCCCGATGCGATCTTGAGCAAATCTTGCGGTCACGCTCACCGGAATCGGGCCTATTCCCTGCGGCGAGTGTACCAATGTGGGTCCTGCCGCCACCGACGGCACCCCCTCCGACCGAAGGACTCATCGTGACCGATCCGCGCACCGCCATCGCCCGTCCCGGGTTCGCGCCGACGTCGTATGCCCACGAGCCGGTCCAGGCGACCACGGAGGCCGGCTTCGCCGACGACTTCGCCTCGGTCCTGGAGAACGCCACCGGGCACCGCTCGACGATCGGCTGCGTCATCCCCGCGTACAACGAGGAGGAGTCGATCGCGGAGGTGATCGAGGCGCTGTTGAACCAGACCCGCGTGCCCGACGTCATCCATGTCGTCGTCAACAACACCTCCGACGCGACGGTGAAGATCGCCTCGGAGTACAGCGGCCCCCACGAGATCGTGAACGAGCTCGGCGAGCAGTTCACCGAGGTCTTCGTCCACGACATCGGCAAGAACCCCGACAAGAAGGTCGGCGCCCTGAACTACGGCTACTCGCTGGTCGAGGGCTACGACTATCTCCTCGGCGTCGACGGCGACACGATCGCCCACGAGAAGGCGGTCGAGTACCTCGAGACGGAGGCCGTCTCGGACTCCCGCATCGGCGGCATCTCCGCGATCTACTCGATCGACGACCGGCCCATCAAGGGTCTCATGGCCAAGTTCCTCATCGCCGGCCAGCGCACGCAGTTCGCGGCGTTCAACCTGCAGAACCTGCTCCGCGGTCGCAACATGGCGGTGCTCGGCGGCCAGTTCTCGATCTTCTCGACCAACGCGCTGCGCGACGCGATGAAGGCCAATCACCAGGTCACGCCGTGGGTGAAGGACTCCGAGGTGGAGGACTCCCTGCTGTCGCTGCAGATCAAGAGCGCCGGCTACCTCACCAAGATCAGCCCGTTCGCCCGCGCCAACGTCGGCGGCATGACGACGCTCTCGGGCTACGACGCCCAGCAGGTCAAGTGGACCTACGGCGCGATCGAGCTCATGTGGCCCGGCCAGCGCGGCGACACGAAGGGCCAGCCCTTCCACCCCAACCTGCGCCTTCGCTGGTTCGAGAACTTCGGCATGCTCACGAACCTGTTCGTGCGTGTCGCGTTCCTGACGCTGCTGGCCGGCTCGCTGTCGATCAACGCGTTCGTCTTCTCGCCGCTGTGGCTCATCCCGCCGGCCGTCGCGGTCCTCCTGAACCTCCGTATCGCCTACACGATGAAGTACCGCGACACGCGCGACGTGCTCTTCGCGCTGCTGGTCTTCCCCGCGGAGATGTTCATGTGGGTGCGCATCAGCCACTTCGTCCGCTCGTGGAGCCGGTTCCTGTCCCGCAAGAAGGTCGACAACTGGGCCATGCAGGCCAAGGCCGAGCGCGGCGGCGGGCTCGGGCACTGGGCGCCGTTCATCGTCCTCATCGCCGTGGGCATCGCCCTCGCCGTCGTGTGGAACCTCGTGGGTCCGGTCGTGCAGTCCTCGATCCTGTGGATCGGCTGGCCGATCGTCGGTGTCGTCACCGTCCTGCAGACGCTCCTCATGTTCACCAAGCTCGTCCGTCGTCACCACGGATACAAGGTCTGATAGCGCACCCGACGCATCGGAAACACGGATGCTCCGGCCCTGGGGAGGGCCGGAGCATCCGTACATTCACGCCCGGCGCGGGGCTAGGAGGCCATGAGCTCCGAAGTGAGGCGGTAGCCGACGCCGCGCACGGTCTCGATGTACCGCGGGTTGGCGGGGTTGTCGCCGAGCTTGCGGCGCAGGTTCGTCATGTGCGCTTCGATCGCGCGCTTGTCGGCCTCGCCGACGAAGTAGCTCGTCACGTATGACTCGCCGCGCAGCACCAGCGTGAGATCGGCCTTGCTGCGCACCCGGCGCTTGGACTCCAGGAGGGTCGCGAGCAGATCGAACTCTGTGCGCGTCAGCTCGAGCTCATGGCCGCCGACGAGCACGATGCGGGAGTCGGGGTCGAGCTGGAGGTCGCGGTGCACGAGCCAGTTGTCACCCGTCGTGACCAGCTCGGCCGGCCCGCGGGTGGCGATCTCCGTGCCCGCCACGCCGTGCGGCTCGGGGCCCTGCGTCGAGGGGACGATGACCGGCCCGGCGGGCATGGCCGCCGTCGGCGCGTGCTGGTCGAGCCCGTCGTCCACCGGGACGCCGGAGAGCCCGCCGTCGGGCTGGACGACCGGGATGCTCTGCGTCGCGCCGCGTGCGCCCGGGAACGACGGCCCGACCGGCCCTTGGCGGGGCGCGGCCGCGGCCGCGGTGCCGCCGGCGCGGGGACGGCGCAGCAGCGCCTCGATGCGGGCGCGCAGCTCGCGCGGGCGGAACGGCTTGACGACGTACTCGTCGGCGCCCGCCCCGAGGCCGAGCACCACGTCGGCCTCGTCCTCGAGGCCCGTGAGCATGATGATGTACGTGTCGGACTGGGCGCGGATGCGGCGCGCAGCCTCGAAGCCGTCGATGCCCGGCATGTTCACATCGAGCGTCGTGATCAGCGGCTGATAGGCGATGACGGCGCGCACGCCGTCGATGCCGTTGCCCACCGACACCGTGGAGAAGCCGGCCGACTCGAGGACCTCGACGAGAAGGTGGCGGATATCCGGATCGTCTTCGACGATCACCGCAGTCTTCTGCGCGTCGGCGGAGTCGCTCATGGTCAGGGCCTCACAGGTTCCGATCGGTCGTCGCCGCTGCCGCGGAATGGTGCGCTGGCCCGCGGCCGCGGGAGGTCTGCCACATCCTCCCACACTTCCCAGGTCGCCGACGGCGGCCGAGCACGGCGGCGCGTCAGCGTGCCTCGCGGGTGAGTTCGACGGCCGCCTCGGGCCACCACACGCCGGCCGCGGGCCCGCCGTTGCAGGCGCCGTCGCTCTCGCCGGGGGGCTTGATCCACAAGTTCGTGTCGACGACGTCGTCGCCGTACTCGCCGCCCGGCGTGCCGACGAGACGCCCCGGGGGATTGCACCACTCGGCCCCGGCCGGACCGGCGCCGTTGCGGGACGTGTCGACGACGGCGTGCGCACCACCGAGCAGCTCGGACACGCGGTGCGCGTAGTCGAACTCGGCGGAGGTCGTCTGATAGTTCGAGACGTTCGTGGCGAATCCGCGCACTCTGTCGAGCACGCCCACCTGCCGGATCAGGTCGGCCATCTGCTCAGCCGGCAGCCAGCTGGAGTGGCCGCCGTCGAGGTAGATCCACGTGTTCACGCCCGCGATCCGCTCGACGGCGCCCTGCAGCTGCGGCACGCGCTCGGCGAGGTTGCCGCACTCGGGGGCGAGGGCGAGGCTGTCGGGTTCGAGGATGACGATCTTCTGCACGTCCTGCGCGTTGCGCAGCGCCTGGCCGATGAGGTCGGTCCACTGCACGTAGGCGTCGGGGTCGAGGCCGCCGGCGGAGTGGTTGCCGCAGTCGCGTCCCGGGAGACCGTACACGACGACGGCGAGCGCGGCCTTCTGCTCGCGTGCCTCGGCGGCGAGGTGCGCGACGCGATCCCACACCTTGTCGATCGGATCGAGCTCGGGGGTCAGCCAGTACGCCGTCGGCTGCGCCGCGAGGTAGTCCGTCGCCGCACGCTCCTCGGCGCTCATGTCCGCGGCATCCGTCGCGAACTGCGCGGCCTTCGACTCGTCCGGGGCGACGATCGTGGTGCCGACGGCCGGCGGACGGGCGGCGAGCATCTGGAAGAAGTTCTGCGCGTTCACGCCGATCACCGCGACGCCCGCGACGAGGATGATCGCGCCGACGGCGACCGCACCGATCACAAGACCGGTCTTCACCCGGCGGCGCTGGGCCGGCGTCGACCGCGGTCTCCTCACGGATGGACTCTATCCGACGGATCTGCAGACCGGCGACGACGGTCCGGACAGCAGGAGCCCCCGGCGGCGGATCGGAGTGTACGTCGTCGAGGGCTCGGGCGGCCGGTGCCGGGCCGCGCACACCATGCTACTACGCATGTCCACCGAATGGAGGACAAACCGCGCGCAGCTCGTCCGACCGGAGATGCTTAGGCAGCCTAAGCTTCGATAGTTAGCCCGCACAGCGGTGTACGCTCGGAAAGTGGGCAAACTGGTTTACAACGCCCTCGGTCATTCATTCGACATCGAGGATCGCACTCTGTCCCACCTGCGGGTGGTCTTCATGAACAAGCTGCGCCGCGGCGAGCCGTTCATGTTCCACCACACGGTGGGCGACGGCAGCGGATCGCGCAGCCTGTGGATCCATCCCGCGATCCCGCTCGTGTTCCACTTCTACGGCAGTCGCCCGCCGGCGCTGAACCGCCACTGGATCGACGACCTCATGCGCGAGGCGAACAGTCCGAACGGACTCGCGGTGACCCCGGAGCCCGATCCGGATGCGATTCGCGAGCCCGAGCGCGCCTAGGCGCACTCGGCGTCGACGGCCTCGCGGACGCTCGCCAGGAACTCGGCGACGTGCTCGGCCTCGCGCGGGGTGAGCCGCGTCGCGAGGTCGCGGATCTGCGCCGTGAGCGGATCCACGTCGGTGAGATCGATCGAGCGATCGAAGGGCACGACGAGCTTGCTCCGCCGGTCGCGCGGATGCGGCTCGAAGGCGATGAGTCCGCCGCTGTGCAGCCGGTCGAGCATGCCGGTGACGGATGCGGCCGACACCCCGAGGTGCTGGGCGATCTCCGACGGCGTCACCGCCTCGCCGTCGTCGGCTCGGTCGAGGATGTAGCGCATCGCGGCGCGCGCGTTCTCGCTCGGGCCGCACGCGGTCTGCCGTCGGCGGGCGAGCCGGGCCTCCGACAGGCGCAGGCGTTCGACGGCGAGCGCGGCGGAGAGGGCGGCGTCGGGTGTCTCCGTTGTCGTCACGGTGCGGCTCCTCCCAGGGTCGGGGTGGCGGGCGGTGCGCCGCCCATCTTAGTTAGGCACGGTGATTACTAGCCAAGCGATTGATGTGTGCGCGTGCAGGCGCTCGGCTTTCGTTCTGTTGCCTGGTATCTCGATGGGTTAGTAATATGCCTGCATCGACGCACTGCTGGCGGAAAGGAACATGTGATGGGCTCCCTGTACTACGGCAACGCGACCGAACCCGTGCACGTGCCCGACCGTCTGCTGGCGCACGTGAAGGTCGTGATCGCGACGAAGCTGCGTCGCAACGAGAGCTTCACGCTGTCGTGGCGTCATCCGGGCGATGTCCCGGGCGGGCGGTCGACGCTGTGGATGCAGCCCGCGATCCCGCTGCGCTTCGTCTTCGAGACCGACGAGACAGAGATGCTCGACCCGCAGGTGCTGAAGGAGTTCGCGAACGCCGCGAACTCCTCGAGCGGGCTCGTGCTCGACCTCGAGCGGGCGATTCCGGGCGCGGCCGGCGAGCGCGTCCACGCTCGCGTCGCCTGAGGTCGGTCAGGGCGTCGAGGTCGGCGTCGCACGGGCGCCGAAGATGCCGTCTCCGTGCCGCTGGAGCGCGTCGTACGCCTCCTGATAGGTCTCGGGGATGGGCTCGCCCGGCGCGCCGTATTTCGCCACGAGCATCGCGACGAGCCCGACGCCCGGAGGGCTGAGCGGCCGATCCGCGGCGCCGGCGTCGAAGGGGCGCTTGCTCTCGGGGTTCGGTGGCACGTAGGCCGGCTGAGTCGACGGCCAGTCCCGGGGGTCGCGCGGCGTCGTGAGCGTCACCGCGTTGTCGATCGTCGGAGCGCCCCTGTCGCGTGCCGTCAGCGGGTCGAGGCCGTACTTCGTCGTGAGCGTGCTGATCACCGAGCCGTGGTGCATCGCGTCGTGGATGACATGGCCCTTCGCGGTGTACGCGGAGATGGCGATCGCCGGGACCCGCACGCCCAGGCGGTCGAACGCGAACCCCATCTCGGTGCGCGCGGGAAGCCCTTCCGGCACCGCCGCCGCGGGCGGCGGCACGTGGTCGAACGTGCCGCCGTGCTCGTCGAAGGTCACCAGCAGCATCGTGTTCATGGCATTCGAGCCCTCGGGCGACGCGCTCGAGCGCACCGCGGAGTAGATCTTGTGCAGGAGCGCCTCGCCCGCCCGCACGTCGGAGATCGCCGCGCCCGTGATGATGCGCCCGTCGTCGTCGGTCTCGGTCATGGGCCCGACGGGCGGGTGCATGTCGTTGTGGTCGTAGACCAGGCGCGGCTCGACGAACGCGTACGCCGGCAGCGTGCCCTTCTCCACGTCGTCCCAGAACCGCGACATCGCGCGGAAGTGATCGGTGGCGAAGTACGGCTCGAGGGCGGGGGCGTGGATGAAGCCGGTGAGCGGGACGACCGAGACGTCGTCGTAGTAGATCGCCCAGTCCAGCCCGGCGTCTTCGAGCCGGTTGAAGATCGTGGGGGAGTCGTTCTCCGCCCCGAACCACTTCTTGTATCCGCCGTGATGCCCGTTCGTGACATAGCCGTGCGATGTCGAGGCGTGGAAGAACGACCGGTTGCAGAAGGTCTGCGAGGGCACCGCGCAGTGCCACGCGTCGTAGACGGCGAAGTTGCGCGCGAGCGTCGAGATGACCGGCAGCATCGCCGGGTCGAACGCGCCCATGATGACCGAATACTCCTCGGCGGTGGGCTCGCGGTTGCGATCGGCGATGAAGCTGTCGATGTAGTCCTGGACGAAGCCGCTCATGGATGCGGCGGCGCCGGCCGGCGGCGCGTTGAACGGCGCCGTCATGTCCCGGATCTTCTTGTGGCGGTTTTCGTCCGGGTCCACGGTGCCGAACAGCTGCGTGTTGACGTGCGGGTACTCCTCGCCGGGATCCGGGCGCGGGCTCGACATCACCTCGTCGGTCGGCCCCGAGTAGCGGTGGGCGGCGATCGACTCGCCCGCGTGCGTCGCGTTCGCGATGTCGGCGCGCAGACCGTCGAAGCTCTGCCCGCGGGGCGGCTTCTCCTCGTCGTACAGCCATCCCAGCAGGTTGTCGAACGACCGGTTCTCGAACATGACGACAACCAGGTGGTCGAAACCGGGTCCGGCCGCCCGGGGCGCGACGCTCATCGACGGGGTGGGCGCGGACGTGTCGCCGGGCGCGGGGGCGCCGCCGGGCTGCGCCACGCGCGAGAGGCCGAACGCGGTGCCGGCGGCCGCCGCGAGGCCCGCGGCACCGATGCCCGCGAACTTCAGGAAGCTCCGGCGGCTCTGCGCACTCCGCGGATCGGGCTCCTGCTCGGGGCCGTGCTCGGGGGTGGGGGAGTCGGTCATGCGCGTCTTTCGCCGGGGCGGGTTCCCAGCATACGACCGGGCCTCGCGCGGGCAACCGCGCGGCCGGTTGTCAAGGGTGTCGGCGAAGCGGCAGGGGCGGGCTCACAGTGGAGCGCGAACCCCCGGAGTCATGATGAAGAGGTCGGACGAACCGTGGCGGCGGCCGATCGAGATCGCTCATCTGCCGCCCCTCACCGCACGCATCGTGCAGACGCGCATCACCGTGCGCGCGCCGGTCCCTGCGTCGGGACAGGACCGAGGGGCGCCGCGCCGCCGTCGGGATGGCACGCTGGAGTCGTGCTGACAGACGCCGGGCGGGCCTTCCTCGCCGACTATCACCTCGCCACGCTCTCCACGGTCGGACGGGACGGCCGTGTGCACGTCGTGCCGGTGGGGTTCACGCTCGAGGACGGCGTCGTGCGCGTCATCGGCTCGCGCGGAACGCAGAAGTTCGTCAACGCCGCCCGCTCGGGTCGTGCCGCCGTCTGCTCGGTCGACGGACCGCGCTGGCTGACGTTCGAGGGGCCCGCGGTCGTCACCGACGACGCGGATGCGGTCGCCCGCGCGGTGGCGCTGTATGCGGCGCGCTATCGGCAGCCGCGGGAGAACCCGAACCGGGTCGTCCTGGAGATGACGGTCGAGAAGGTGCTCGGGTCGGCCGAGTACCGCGTGCGCGCGTAGGCTGACGGGCATGCGGACGGCAGCGCGATGGCTCCTGGCAACGGCGATGATCTTCGCGGGCCTCAGCCACCTGTTCTGGGCTCGGAAGGACTTCCAGGCGCAGGTGCCCGACTGGGCGGTCGAGGATCTCCCGCTCGACAAGGACGCGGTCGTCGTCGCGTCCGGAGTCGTGGAGGCGGCGTTCGGTGTCGCGCTGCTGGCTCTGCCCAAGGAGCGGCGCCGGGTGGGCGCGGCGCTCGCCGCGTTCTTCATCGCGGTGTTCCCCGGGAACATCGACCAGTGGCGCAAGCGACGGTCGGCCTTCGGACTCGACACCGACGAGCGACGCTTCCAGCGTCTGTTCTTCCAGCCCGTGCTCGTCGCATGGGCGTGGTGGTCGACGCGCTAGCAGCGCTCGTACACGTAGCCGGGCTGGCCGGCGGCGACGAGGTCGCGGTCGCGCAGGATCGTCGAGCGCGGCGTTGCGGCGTCGGCGCACACGTCTGCGAAGGGTCGGGGGAGGGCGTCGACGTACTCGATCGCGAGCACGTGCGCGCCGTAGACGTCGGCGTACGCGTCGCATTCGTCGAATGCCGCGCATTCCTCGGCGACGGCGAAGTCGAACCCGGCGGCGTCGTGCAGCTCGTGGGTGTACTCGGCGGCGTTCTTCTGACCCGCCGCGAGTCCGGCGCGGTGGCTCGCCGCGACGAGCTCTCGGGCGACGGCGAGATTGTCCTCGAGCGTGAGCGCGCCGTCGGTCCGCGTGAAGGTGTCGAGATTGTCGAACTCGACGGCGGAGTAGCCGTCGTGGGCGCACTGCTCGATCCACCCCGAGACGATCCCGACGATCGTCGTGCGCGCCGTCTCGGTGGAGGTGTCGAGGATCACCTCGTCCGGCCAGTCCGGATCGATCACGGGCTCGCCGTCGGCGCGCAGCAGCGTGTTCTCCGGCCACACGTCGAGCTCGCCGGGCTGCGTCTGGAAGGCGTTCAGGTAGCAGACCGAATAGACCCCGTCGGCCGCGGGGGCGGTGCGATCGCGCGCGACGACGTCGACGCCGTCGGGCGGCGGGTACGCCGCACCGAGCTGGTAGTCGAAGGCCGCGCCGGCCGGCGGCGCAGTCACGGCGGACTCGGATGCGGCGGGCGCGGCGCATCCCGTCAGGGCGGCGAGGACGAGCGCGAGCACGGCGGAGGCCGGGACGCGCTGCCGCATCCCGGCCTCCGTGCGCATGTGCTCAGCCGCTGTAGTAGGCGCCCGAGTTGACGGCGGCGACCGCGATCACGATCGAGATGATCGCGAAGATGATGCCGAGCGCCAACAGGACGGCACCGATGATGATGCCGACGAGCGCGGGGGTGTTCTTGTATCCGGCCTTCTTCGACTGGTTGTAGGCCACCGCCGAGATGATGAGGCCGATCAGGTTGAAGAAGATCGCCAGGACGAGTCCGACGACGCCGAGGGTCTTGCCCGGGTAGTCCTGTCCCGGTGCGGGCTGCTGAGTCATTGAGGTCCTCTCGTGGAACGAAATGGGCGCCTCCACTGTGGCAGAAGTCTGAGCGTTTGCCGAGAACATGTTTCGGCGCGCTACGATGCCGCGCTCACTCGTCGGCGTTGATCACCGGCTCGCCCTCGACCTCCGCCCGGTCGGCTTTCGCCCGGTCGCCGCGCGTCTTCATGAGGCTCGCGACGGTGGCGACGGCGATCGTGGCGCCGATGAACAGCAGGGAGAACCAGATCGGGATCTCGGGCACCCACAGCAGCGGCTCCCCGCCGTTGATGAAGGGCAGCTCGTTGACGTGCAGCGCGTGGAAGACGAGCTTGACGCCGATGAAGGCCAGGATGACCGCGAGACCCTGCGAGAGGTACACGAGGCGCTCGAGCAGGCCGCCGATGAGGAAGTACAGCTGGCGCAGGCCCATGAGGGCGAACGCGTTCGCCGTGAAGACGATGTACGCCTCGTTGGTCAGTCCGTAGATGGCCGGGATCGAGTCGACGGCGAAGATGAGGTCGATGAAGCCGATCGCGATGATGACCAGCAGCATCGGCGTGACGAAGCGCTTGCCGTCCTTCTTCACCGTCAGCTTGTCTTCGTGGTACTCCTCCGAGACCGGGAGATGACGGCGGACGAACTGCATGAACTTGCCGTTGGCCGGGTCGCTCTCGCCGTGCGCGAAGGCCTGGCGGTAGGCCAGGAACAGCAGCAGCGCGCCGAAGATGTAGAAGACCCACGAGAAGTTCTCGATGAGGCCCGCGCCGATCGCGATGAAGGCGCCGCGCATGACCAGCGCGATCACGATGCCGATCATGAGCACCTTCTGCTGGTACTTCTTCGGCACGGCGAAGCCGGTCATGAGCAGCAGGAACACGAAGAGGTTGTCGATCGACAGCGCCTTCTCCGTGAGATAGCCGGCGAAGTACTCGCCGCCGAAGTTCCAGCCCGACACGACGCCGATGCCGACGCCGAACAGCAGCGCGAGGCCGATGTAGAAGGCCGACCACAGGGCCGACTCACGGATCGAGGGCTCGTGGGGCTTGCGGACGTGCGCGAAGAACTCGAAGACGAAGAAGGCGATCGTCACCGCGATGGTGATGAGCCAGATGAGGGGTGTCACCTGCATGGGGTACTCCAATGGTGGGTAGGCGTGTCGTTACGCCAAGGTCTCCTCCATCCCGGCTGACCGGGCCGACGGGCCGGGACATCGTCGTGATGTCCGTATTGACGGGGTCCGTCGCGTTGGGAGTACTCCCCTTGCCCGGGCAACGATACCGGATGCCGGTGCGCCGAAGCCGGGAGAGCGCTGGACGCAACCCCATCGGACCGTGGCATCCGGCCCCCTAGCCTGCCGCCATGGATGCGCGCGTGGTGATCATCGGCGGCGGCAACGCCGGGCTCTCGGTCGCGGGCCGGCTGCGTCGGGCGGGCCTGCGCGACGTGACGGTGATCGAGCCGCGTGGCACGCACGTGTTCGCGCCGCTGCAGTCGCACATCGCCGGCGGCGTCGCCCGGGCGAGCGAGGCGGCGCGGCCCCAGCAAGACGTGACGCCGCGGGGCGTGCGGTGGGTGCAGGACGCGGCGACCGCGGTGGATGCCGACGCGCGCACCGTGACGCTGGCATCGGGCGACGTCCTCCCGTACGACCAGCTCGTGCTGTGCCCCGGCATCCACATGGATTGGGACGCGGTGCCGGGCCTCGCCGAGGCGATGGACACGCCCGAGGGTGTGTCGAACTACGACTACGCCCTGGCCGCGAAGGCATCGCCCGTGCTCCGGGATGTCCGCGGCGGCACCGTGGTCTTCGTGCAGGCGGGCTCCGCCACGACCTGCCCGGGAGCCGCCCAGAAGCCGATGTATCTCGCGTGCGACTGGTGGCGCGCCACCGGCGTGCTCGCCGACATCCGCGTCGTCCTCGTGACACCCGAGCGCTCGCTCCACGGCATCGACGCGATCGACGCCGAGCTGCGCCGCAAGGTGGAGGAGTACGGCATCGAGGTGCGGCGGGGCGCCCACCTGCTCGCCGTGGACTCCGCGACACGCACGGTGACGATCGGCACCGCGGATGCGGCGGAGACGCTCGCGTATGACGTGCTGCACGCCGCGCCGCCGCAGTCGGCGCCCGCGTGGCTGGAGCCGACCGGGCTGACGGTGCCGCGCTCCTCGGGCGGCTGGATCGACATCGATCCCGAGACGCTGCGTCATCGGCGCCGCCCGGAGGTGTGGGCGCTCGGGGATGCGGCGGCGATCGACGCCTACCGCTCCGGCGGAGGCCTGCGGTCGCAGGCCAAGGTCCTGGCGGCGAACCTCGTGGCCGCGGTGCGCGGCCGGGAGATCCGGGCCCGCTTCGACGGGTACGGTGTGTGTCCCTACACGGTGAGCCGCCGCACCGTCGTGTTCGCGGAATTCGACCGCCGCGGCCGGCTCGAGCCGACAGTGCCGTTCTGGCGGACGCTCTACCGCGAGCGGCGCTTCTCGTGGGTGATGGACCGGCGCATCCTGCCCTGGGTGTACTGGCATCTCATCCTGTCGGGCCGCGCGTGAGCCTGACGGCGGCGGGGGAGGCGACGGTGTAGCCTCATGCCAGGGCGGGGCAGGGGGCATCCGTCCGATGCGGGGGATGAGCGCATGGTCACGACTTCGGGCGGACGCGCCGGCGTCTTCGTCGCCCCGCAACATGCCGCGGCCATCGCCGGTCTCGGCGCTCTCGTCGCGGCCGCCCGCACCGAGCGCGGCTTCTCGCCGCAGGAGTTCGCGGCGCTCGCCGCCATCTCCACGGCCGATCTCGCCGCGCTCGAAGCGGGCGACGCCGGCACGACCCTCGCGGTGCTGCACGCCGTCGCCGAAGCTCTCGACATGTCGGCCGGCGAGCTGCTGGCCGGTCCGCCGCCTCAGCCTCAGCCTCAGCCACGCACCACCGCCGCGCCCCGCACGCCGGAGCCCGCCCACGCGCCGCAGTACGTCTTCGTCACCGACGCCGCTGCCCGCCCCGAGCACGCCGTTGTGGAGCCCATCGTGCCGCAGCCCGTGCCCGTGGCGTCCGCGCCCGGGGCGCAGCCCGTGCGCACGGCATCCGCTCCGCACGCGGGCCGCAGCTACGTCACCCGCGTGCCCGACACCGCCGGCGCACCCGCGCCCCGCCGCACGCACGGCGTGCCCCGCACGTTCGCCGACCTTCGCGTCGGCGTGCTCGCCGAGCGCGCCTTCCCGACGCTGCCGCACTTCGCCGTGGCCGCGGTCACCGAGGCGGGGCACGCGATCTCGGTGGTCGCGCGCATCTTCCGCGTGCCGGCGTGGAAGCTCGAGGGGTGGGTGCGCGACGGCGTGTCCGAGCCGCCCGCGGCCCGCACCCGGCAGTGGACGTAGCGCCCGCGCACGTGCCCTCCGGTTCATCCGCCGTAACCCGCCCGTCATCGGCAGTGCGCTACCGTCGGGCGCATGCCGAGCCGCAGAGCACGTTCCCGAGCGCCGATCCGCCCGCCGTACCGGCAGCCGGTGTGGCTCGTCGTGGGCGTGTCGATCATCGCCGCCGGCACGCTCGTGCTCGTCGTCGCGGCGTTCCTCACCTTCGGGCGCTGACCGCCGGGGCGCTCCGGCCGCAGCCACCGCCTCACCGGGCGCGGGGTGTCACAGGGCGCGGAGCTTCTCCAGCAACGGCTCGGCGACCTCCGACACGAAGCGGTCCTGCTGCTCGTCGCCGACCTGCACGACAGCGATGTCGGTGAAGCCGGCGTCGATGTACGGGCGCACGCTCTCAGCGAGGGCGTCGAGATCCGGCCCGCATGCGATCGAAGAGGCGACGTCCTCCTCGCGCACGAACTGGGACGCGGCGGCGAAGCCCGCGGGCGTGGGCAGGTCGGCGTTGACGTACCAGCCGCCGCCGAACCACCGGAACTGCTCGTGCGCACGCGCGATCGCGGTCTTCTCGTCCGGGTCCCAGCTGATCGGGATCTGGCCGATCTTGCGGGAGGCAGCCGTGCCGGTGCCCGACTCCGAGCCGCCGGCCGGATGCGCCGCATCCCAGCTGTCCACGAGATCGGCGTCGGGCTCCACGGCGATCATGTGCTCGGCGAGTCCGGCGAAGCGGTCCACGCCGCTGTCACCCGATACGGCGACGCCGATCGGCACGCCGCCGTCCGGGCAGTCCCAGATGCGGGCGGAGTCGACGCGGAAGTACTGTCCGTCGTAGGTCACGAGGTCGCCGGTGTGCAGTTCCCGGATGATCTCGAGCGCCTCGACGAGCATGTCCTGGCGCGCGGCGACGGCCGGCCAGCCCTCGCCGACGACGTGCTCGTTGAGGTTCTCGCCCGACCCGACGCCGAGTGTGAAGCGCCCCTCGGACATCAGCTGGAGGGTTGCGGCCTTCTGCGCCACGACGGCGGGGTGATAGCGCACCGTCGGACACGTCACGTACGTCATGAGGTCGACGCGCGACGTCGCGTACGCGACGGCGCCGAGCACGCTCCACGCGTACGGCGCGTGGCCCTGGCTCACGAGCCACGGCGAGTAGTGGTCGCTCGAGACGAGGAAGTCGAAGCCGGCCTCCTCGGCCTTCACGGCATAGTCGACGAGCTGGCGGGGGCCGCTCTGCTCGGTCATGAGGGTGTATCCGAATCGCGTCATGGCGCCTCTCCTCCGGGGGTGTCCTGGCACGATACGACCGGGGCCGGCGCCCGATCCGGGGCTTGCACCCGGGCGCCGTGAGGGGTACTCCGCGCCGCTGTCAAGGGCGGGGTCCGCCGCCCGGCACGGGAGGACGATGATGCGGTGTTCGAACTTCCGCTGTCCCCGCGCGCCCAGCGCGTCGCGTGGCTGACCGCCTGGGCGTCGCTCGCGATCGCCGGCGCCGTGACCGCGATCGCGGGCGGCATGATCGCCATCGACGCCTCGGTCGATGCGGCGCTGTCGCGTCAGGCCGATCCCACCTCCGCGCCGGTCGTCGCGATGTCGCTCGGCGCGCTCGTCATGGTCGTGTGCGCGGCGCTGTTCGTGCGGCTGGTGGTGCGCGAGGTCGATCCCGCGCTCGTCGAGCTCGCCCCCGCCGACGAAACGCTGTGACGCGCCCACGCGTCGCATAGGCGAGGGGGGAAGACTGGGGTCGTGCCGATCATCGACAACGCGGTGTACGTCTCCGGACACCGCATCGAGAACCCGGACAGCCTCGACGACACGTTCGAGTACATGCGGGCCAAGCACGGCATGGCGTGGATCGGCCTGTTCCGGCCGACGCGCGAAGAGCTCGAGCGCGTCGCGGCGGAGTTCTCGCTGCATCCGCTCGCCGTCGAAGACGCCCTCGGCGGCCACCAGCGGCCGAAGCTCGAGCGCTACGGCGAGATCCTCTTCGCGGTGCTGCGCCCGGCGCGCTACCTCGATGCCACCGAGACGGTCGAATTCGGCGAGCTGCACGTCTTCGTCGGTCCCGACTTCGTCGTGACGGTGCGCCACGCCGAGGCGCCCGACCTCGCGCGGGTGCGACGGCGCATGGAGGACTCGCCCGATCTGCTCTCGCTCGGCCCCGAGGCGGTGCTCTACGCGATCCTCGACGAGGTGGTCGACGAATACGAGCCCGTGTGCGCGGGTCTGCAGAACGACGTCGACGAGATCGAGGACCAGCTGTTCTCGGACGCCGGCGCCGAGCTGTCGCGGCGGATCTACGACCTCTCGCGCGAGGTCATCATCTTCCAGCGCGCGACGGAGCCGCTGCGGGGCATGCTCGACGCGCTGCGCGGCGGCGCCGACAAGTACCACGTCGACCTCGAGCTGCAGCGGTCGCTGCGCGACGTGCACGACCACGTTCTGCGCATCACCGACAAGCTCGGCTCGATCCGCTCGATCCTCGAGAACGCGCTGACCGTGAACGCGACCCTGGTGACGCAGCGGCAGACCGAGACCGCGCTCAGCCAGAACGAGCAGGTGAAGAAGATCTCCGGCTGGGCGGCGATCCTCTTCGGCCCGACGCTCGTCGCCGGCATCTACGGCATGAACTTCGACAACATGCCCGAGCTGCACTGGACGTTCGGCTACCCGATGGCGCTCGCGCTCATGCTCGTGACCTCCGTCACGCTGTGGGGCGTGTTCAAGTGGAAGAAGTGGCTCTGACAAGCCCCGGCGGCGTCAGAGCGGCGCAGGTTAGCGTCGCGGGATGACCTCACAGCCGTGGGCCGCCGCCTCCGCCGCCCCGTTCGTCCTCCTCGGCACCACCAAGCGCAGCGGCGAGGAGGTGGGGGTGCCGGTGTGGATCGCGCCCGACGGCGACGAGCTCGTCGTGACGAGCGAGCGCACCACGGGGACGCCGCGGCGAACCGCGCGCTCGCGCGCAAGTACGGCTTCCAGTACCGCGCGATCCTCGGCTTCGAGCGACTGGTGCGACGGCTGCAGCGCCGCGACGGATCGCGCGTGATCCTGCGCATCCGCCCGATGCGGGATCAGGGCACGCGATGACCTGCGGCTCGTAACAGCGCGTACCACTCCGGCCGGCTCAGCTCCAGGGCGGAGCCGAGCGCGGCGTCGGCCACGCGCTGCGGGGTCGTGGTGCCGAGGACGACCTGCATGCCGGCCGGATGCCGCGTGATCCACGCCGTGGCGACCGCGATCGCCGGCACGTCGTGGCGCGCGGCGATCTCGTCGATGACGGCGTTCAGCTCCGGATAGCGCGGTGAGCCGAGGAACACGCCGTCCTCGCCCTGGAACGGCGACCAGGCCTGCACTGTGATCCCGTTCAGCCGGCAGTAGTCGAGCACGCCGCCGCCGTCGCGCGTGACGCCGCCGTCGTCATCCGTGTTGGCGACGAGGCCCTGGGCGATGATGTGCGCGTGCGGGATGGACAGCTGCAGCTGGTTGGCGACGATCGGCTGGCGGACGGCTGAGCGGAGCAGCTCGATCTGGCGGGGCGTGTGGTTGGACACTCCGAACGCCCGCACCTTGCCGGACTCCTCGAGCTCGTCGAACGCGCGTGCCACTTCGTCGGGCTCGACCAGCGCGTCGGGTCGGTGCAGGAGGAGCACGTCGATGCGGTCGGTGCGCAGCGCCGCGAGCGACCCGTCGACCGACGCGACGATGTGCTCGTAGGAGAAGTCGAAGGACGGACCGTCTTTGACGATGCCCGCCTTCGTCTGGATCGTGAGGGCGTCGCGCTCGCTCGGCGAGAGCCGGAGCGCCTCCGCGAACCGCCGCTCGCACTCGTGCAGCTCGCGGCCGTAGATGTCGGCGTGGTCGAAGAAGTCGATGCCTGCGTCCCGGGCGGTGGCGACGAGGGTGCGGATCTCCTCGTCGCTCTTGTCGGCGATGCGCATCATGCCGGCGACGACGTTGGGGGCGGTGGTGGAGCCGAGGGGGACGGAACGCATGGACCTCACGCTAGCCGCGCCCGCTCAGAAGGCGTAGCGGATGCGGCAGTAGGGGATCGTCCGCGCCATGAGGTCGCCGAGCGCCGCGACGCTCTGCGCCTTGAGCGGGTGGCGGTAGCGCACGTTCTCTGCGCCGTTCTGCGAGCGCTTCGTCTCCTGTACGGCCGGTGTCCACAGCAGCTTCTCGGCTTTCGGGTGCCAGCCGAGATTGACCTCGTGGAGCCCCTCGTTGTGCGTGAGGAAGATCACCTCGGCCGCGAGCTGCGCTTTGGCGCGCGGGTGCAGTGCGGCGTCGAGCTGCGCGAACAGGTCCTCCCAGTCGGCACGCCACGTCGGCGTGAGGATCACGGGCGAGAAGTTCACGTGCACCTCGTATCCCGCGTCGACGAAGTCGTTGATCGCCGCGATGCGCTCGGCGATCGGGGACGTGCGGATGTCGGTGACCCTCGCAGTCTCGACGGAGCAGTCGCCGTTCTCGCCGATGTCGTACACCCACGCATCGGGGTCGCACTGGTTCGCCTCGGTCTTCGCGCCCTGCGTGGCGATATGACGGGCGAGATGCCGCGTGATCTCGTCGATGTTCGTGAACACGGTGACCGGGTTGCTGTAGCCCTTCCGCCGCGGCACGTGGCAGTACGCTCGGGGATCCGCCAGTGCGACGCGACCGGCACGACCTCGGCGCCGGGCCAGCGGCCGAGGATCTCCTGCCCGCGCGGCAGCGCGAGCGCCGCTTCCTCCGCATAGATGCGGGAGATCTGCAGCAGGGTGCGCTCGGCCACCCTTCCTTCCTACGCCGGGCCTCCGACATCGGCGGATCGGCGCTTCAGGGCTGCTTCAGCATCCGCACGCCAGACTGGGCACATGCGGATCCTGGTCGTCGACGACGAAGTGCGTCTCGCCGACGGCGTGCGACGCGGGCTCGAGGCCGAGGGGTTCGCGGTCGACGTCGCGCACAACGGCGTCGACGGGCTGTGGCGGGCACGGGAGAACCGCTACGACGCGATCGTGCTCGATCTCATGATGCCGGGCATGAGCGGCTGGAAGGTGTGCGAGGCGCTGCGGGCGGACGACGACTGGACGCCCGTGCTCATGCTCACCGCGAAGGACGGCGACTGGGACCAGGTCGAGGCGTTCGAGGCGGGGGCGGATGACTTCGTCACGAAGCCGTTCTCGTCGGTCGTGCTCGTGGCGCGGCTGCGCGCGCTCATCCGGCGCGGCGCCGTGCCGCGGCCGCAGGTGCTCGAGGCGGGCGATCTGCGCGTCGACCCCGGCGCACGACGCGTGTGGCGCGGCGACACCGAGGTCGCCGTGACGAGTCGCGAGTTCGCGGTGCTCGAGCACCTCATGCGCCATCGCGGGCACGTCCTGTCCAAGCGCGACGTCATCGACGCGGTGTGGGACGACGACTTCGACGGCGACCCGAACATCGTGGAGGTGTACGTCGGGCACCTGCGCCGCAAGCTCGACCGGCCTTTCGGTCGCGCCGGCATCGAGACGGTGCGGGGCGCGGGGTACCGGCTGGCGGCCGACGGTGGCTGAGCCGCGGCGCCGGTTCCGGTCGCTGCGGGGTCGCACGACGATCCTCGCGACGGTCGTGGTCGGGCTCGCGCTCGCCGTGGGTGCGCTGGTGTTCTACGGGGCGCTGAGCGCGAGTCTCGACGCATCGGCGCTCGCGACCGCCCAGTCGCGCGTCGAGGGCATCGCCGCGCGTCTCGAAGGCGATGGTCCGGGACCGAGGCAGCGGCCAGGCGACGTGCTGGAGGGCATCGGCGACGACGAGATCGCCCAGGTGATCGACGGACGGACCGGCGCGGTGATCGCGACGACCGACGAGGCCGAGGGCGTGCGCCTGCCCGTGAGCGACGACCCGGTCATCACACGAGTGGACGGCGAGCGCGTGCTCGTCGTGAGCGAGGACGAGCGTGACACGCGTGTGGTCGCCGGCGTCTCGCTGCAGAGCAACGACGAGACCCTCCGCACCGTGGGCCTGCTGCTGCTGGCCGCGGTGCCCCTCCTCACGGTCGTCGTCGGCCTCACGACGTGGCTCGTGGTCGGCCGGGCGCTGCGACCGGTCGAGCGCATCCGGGCCGAGGTGGCTGCGATCCGCGGCGACCGCCTCGACCGGCGCGTCCCCGTGCCCGACTCGGGCGACGAGATCGCGGCGCTGGCGGGCACGATGAACGGCATGCTCGACCGCCTGGATGCGGCGGCCCGCGCGCAGCGGCGGTTCGTCTCGGATGCGTCGCACGAGCTGCGCTCGCCGCTGGCGACCATCCGCCAGCACGCCGAGACGGCGGCCGCGCACCCGGAGGCCGTCGACACCGCGGAGCTCGCGGCGGTCGTGCGCGACGAGGGCCTGCGCCTGCAGGACCTCGTCGAGTCGCTGCTGCTGCTCGCGCGGCTGGACGAGGGCGCGCCCCTGCGGCGGGAGGAGGTCGACCTCGACGATCTCGCGCTCGCCGAGGCAGCGCGGCTGCGCGCGGGCGGCGCCGACGTCGACACCGCGGGCGTCGGACCGGCGCGCGTCCACGGCGATCCGCGCCTGTTCGGCCAGGTCACGCGAAACCTCGCCGACAATGCCGCGCGTCACGCGCGCAGCCGCATCGCGATCGGCGTCGTGGAGCACGCCGGCGCGGCGGTGCTCACGGTCGAAGACGATGGCGACGGCATCCCCGAGAGCGAGCGCGAGCGCGTCTTCGACCGGTTCGTCCGGCTCGACGAGGCCCGCGCGCGCGATGCGGGCGGCAGCGGCCTGGGCCTGGCGATCGTGCGCGGCATCGTCGTCGCGGCCGGCGGCAGCATCCACGTCGACGCCTCGCGATGGGGCGGCGCCCGGTTCACGGTCGTGTTGCCGACTTCCTGAAGCCGCCTTCAGACTGCTTCAGGGTGGCTTCAGCGCCCCGCTCGCACGATGGGACCATGAGCCAGAACACGCCCTCCGACCACAACGACGAGACCCGCCCCTTCCCGACGCCCGCCGACACGGACACGCCGCAGCCCGCGGCCGCGCCCGCCGTATCCGAGCCGGCGAAGAAGCCCCTCCACAAGCGCGGATCGACGTGGGCGATCGCCGGCGGCGGCGTCCTCGCCGCGCTCGTGCTCGTCGGCGGGGGAGCGGCCCTCGGCGCCGCGCTGTCCGACGACGGCCCGGACGGCTTCGACGGCCCGCGGGTCTCCGACAGCCGCGAGCTCCCCGGCGGCCCCGGCGGCGACGAGCGCGGCCCCGGACGTGACGACGACCGCGGCCCGGCAGAGGGCCCCGGCGGCGGCACCGGTCCGGGAACCGGCCCGAGCGCCGAGGCCGGTGCGGCGGATGCGGCGACCCTGACGGGCATCGTCGCGAAGGCCAGCGCCGTCTCCGACGTGCAGGGCGTCGTGACGCGCATCGAGACCCGCCGCGGCGGCGACTGGGAGGTGCGCTTCGAGACCGGGACGAGCGAGACGGAGGTGCTCGTGCCCGCGAGCGGCGACGCGCGCGTCGTGCGCACCGAGACCGACGACGACGACTCGGCGCCCGCGAACGCGCTGGACGACGCGACGGTCGACGCGATCGTGCGCGCCGCGCTCGCCGAGGCCGACGGCACGATCCTCGAGGTCGAGGCGGACGACGACACGGCCTCGCCGTACGAGGCGACCCTGCGGCTCACCGACGGCGGCCGCATGGAGATCGAGCTCGGAGCAGACTTCTCGGTCGTGAGCACCGACACCCGCGCCTGAGCGCGGACGCCGCCCCCAGACAGGGAAGCGGGGCCCGGATCCTCTTCGGGGAGGTTCCGGGCCCCGCTGGCGACGCTCAGCCGCGCATGCGGCCCCCAATGATGAGCGTCGTGACTCATTCCGTTCCCCAGACGGTCTGATGTCGCTTTCCCCACAGATGAGACCCCGCCCCCCGCGATCTATTACGCGGGTGACGCGAATTCTTTCCGCTGCGATTCCAGCGTCCCCGTCGTGCCGCCAGGTCCCCCCTATCGAGGGGATCTTGTCAAGTGCACCTTTCCGTCCCCCAAATGGGGGACAATAAGACCACATGTCGCACGCAGCCGGGGGGCGCGTGTCAGTGGGGGTGTCGACATGGTGCATAGTGACGTCTGGCTCGAGACCGACGATGAGGTTCCGATGTCGGACGCGGAGCTCGTCTCGCGTGCGCGCGCGGGTGACGCCGACGCGTTCGGAGACCTGTGGCGCCGCCACTACGTGTCGGGCCTGACCGTCGCGCGCGCGGTCACCTCGTCCATCGACGCCGACGACCTCGTGCAGGAGGCGTTCGTGCGCATCTTCCACTCGCTCCAACGCGGCGGGGGGCCCACCGGCTCGTTCCGCGCCTACCTCTTCACCGCCATCCGCAACACCGCCGCCGGGTGGGGACGGCGCCGCCAGGACGTCGGCATCGAGCACCTCGAAGCCGTCCCCGACCCCGACGCCGAAGCGCACACGTCCGACGAGACGCTCGATCGGCGCTTCACGACCGAGGCGTTCGCCGCCCTTCCCGCCCGCTGGCAGGAGGTGCTCTGGTACACCGAGGTCGAGGGGCTCAAGCCCGCCGAGATCGCGCCGCTGCTGGGCATGAAGCCGACGGCGGTCGCGCAGCTCGCGTTCCGGGCGCGCGAGGGGCTCCGCGAGGCCTGGATCCAGCAGCACATCGTTGCCGACGGCGCTGACGGCGAGCACGCGTGGGCGCTCGAGCACATGGGCGCCTACGCCCGCGGCAACCTCCGCGCCCGCGACCGCGCGCGGATGACCGCGCACCTCGACGAGTGCGAGCGCTGCGCCGCCGTCGCCGCCGAGGCCACGCACGTGTCGAAGCGCCTCGCGTTCTCGCTCCTGCCGCTCGTCGTCGGCGGCGCCGCCGCGGGCGCGGTTTTCGGCGCCCTGCGCGACGGCTCCGCGTATGCGGCGGCCCTCGCGCCCGCGGCTCCCGCGGTCGGCGGCCTCTCGGCAGCGCCCGCGGCATCCGGTGCGGCCGCGGCGTCGAGCGGTGCCGCAGCGTCCGGCGCCGTCGGCGGTGTGACCGCGGCGATCACGGCGCTCGCGGCGAGCGTCTCGCTCGTCGCCGGCGCTTCGCTCCTCGCGCTGCAGCCCGACGCGCGCGCCGGCGCCGCCCCGGTCGCGCCGGCGCCGGTCACCGCCACCACCGCCGCGACCCCGGTCGCCCCCGCGACGCCGTCACCGACGGCTTCCGCGACGTCGCCCGCCACGGAGCCCCTTCCCGACCCGCCCGCACCGACCGCTGCGCCCGCGTCGCCCGCGCCGCGGCCGAGCACGCCGTCGTCGACCCCGGCCGCGACGCCCGCGCCGCAGCCGCCGACCGCGCTCCCGACGCCGACCGCGACGCCGGAGCCGCCGCCCGCGCCGCCGGAGCCGACGGCTACGCCGACCGCGACGCCCGATCCGACGCCGACTCCCGATCCGACGCCGACTCCCGATCCGACGCCGACTCCCGACCCGACGGTCACCCCGGATCCCACGCCGACTCCCGACCCGACGCCGGTGCTTCCCGAGGGAAGTCCGACGATCGCCTCGTCCGAGGTGGTGCTGCGGGACGACCTCATCACGGAGGTGCGCCTGAACGTCTCGGGCAGCCCCGGCGCGACGGTGCAGGCGCTCACCTGCGGCAGCGTCCGCGACTCGACCGTGCTCGACGAGAACGGCCGGGGGTCGCTCGTCGTCCGCCCGACGCTCGTGCAGCTGCTGCGCGACACGCGCATCGAGCTCCGCTACATCGCAGGGGACGAGGTCGGTGCCGCTGCCGGCCCGCGCATCAGCAGCCTCATCTGATCAGCCCTGAGTGCCTGGGCGTTCCGTGGGAACGCGTGCGGAGGCGTGAGGACGCGGCTCCTCGACGCGTCTTCGTTGTATGCGCAACAGACTGCTGATCTTCGCCGTCGTCGTGCTCGGCGCTTACGCCGTGGGCACGCGTGCTCGCACCCGCGAATCGGTCGCCCACCAGCTCGTGCGGCTGTGGAACGACCCCAAGGCGCGACGGCGCCGTGAGCGTGCGCGCCGACGCGTCGAGCGGCGGATCTCGCGCGTGATCAGCGACGTGCGATCATGACCCGGCCTCGTCCGCGGGGCGTGCTGATCGCCGCGGCCGTCGGAGCGCTGCTCGTCACGCTCGTCGCGGCCGCCCTGTATGCGCCGATCGTCGCGTTCCTCGCCGGCGTCGCCGCCACGACCGCGGGCGTCGTGCCGTTCCCGGCGCTCACGGTCGTGGGCGCGACGGCGCTCGGCGCGGTCGTCGTGCTCGTGCTCCTCGTGCTCGCGATCACCCGGCGTCGGACGCCTACGGCGTGGGTGCTCGCGGTGTGCGCGGTGCTCGTCGCACTCGCGGTGGCCGTCGTGCCGCCGGTGGTCGTCGTCACCGCGTCAGCCGAGCGTGCGAGCGAGGTCGGCCCGCTCATCGCCGACCTGTGGTCGCGATGGACGGGCTGACCGCATCAGGAGGCGCGACGCCGGCGACCGCGCACCGTGACGAGTACCGCTCCGAGGGCGACCAGTGCGAGCGCCGCGATACCGGCGGACGCCGCATCGCCTCCGCCGCTTGCCGCCAGGACGGGTCGGGGGGCCGGATTGTCGGGATCGGGCACCGGCAGCGCAGCCTCCACGGCATCGAGCATCGCGCGCGCATCGATGAGCCCGGCCCCGACCGACACCGCCGCCGGCAGCAGCGGGTACGGCGACGGCTGCGGCGCAGCGGTCGCCACGAGCAGCGACCGGATCTCGGCGGGGGACAGCTGCGGGTTCAGCTGCAGTGCGAGCGCGGCCACTGCTCCGGCCGACGGCGCGGCGGCCGATGTGCCGTAGAAGAGGAAGACGCCCGGGGTCGCCGTGGGCGCTCCCACCATGACGTTCTGGCGTGCGCCGTCGACTGAGAGCAGGTCGGGCTTGCCGACCGGCTGCGGCTGCGGCAGCGGACCGGCGGGCGTCGCGCCCTCGGGGGTCACGTAGTAGGTGACCGGGCCGAGCGAGCTGAAGTAGTCCAGGCGATCGTCGTCGAACGCTCCGGAGGCTGCGGTCGTGATCGCCGCCGGTGCGCCGTTGTGGCCGGCGATCGAGCGTCCGACCGTGTCGGGGCCCTGCGACTGCATGATGTCGGAGCTGACGATCCACTGCGGTCCGTCGGTTCCGAACACGAAGCCGAGGGGAGGCGTGATGTCGGTGGCGCTCGTGCCGTCGAGGTACCGCACGATCGAGATGTCCATCGTGACCTCGTCCGGGATGAGGTCGGTGGGATCGCGCTTGTCGGTGACGTCCACGGCGAAACTGCCCGCGCGCAGCGGGTCCGTGGCGCCGTCCGGGGGTACGACGAGCGGAGCCGCGCCGTCGAGGGAGATCAGCATCTCGAACTTGGCTTTGCTCTCGCCGAAGGGCTCCGCCCACTGCATGGCCACCGGCAGGCTCACGTAGTAGCGACCGTTCACCTCGACCGCGGCATTCGCGGCCGGGAGGGTGACGAACGACGTGATGGTGGGTGCCGCGAGGCCGGGGTCGAAGTCGAGGCAGTCGTAAGTCGTGTATCCGGCGACCGCGGGCACGACGAGGCCGGGGTCGCACGGCGCGGGGCGGTACGCCGTCGTCTCCCACGAGCCGACCGGCGTCACCTCGGTGGTGCCCGGATTCCGGGCGAGCAAGGTGTTGTTCCCCGCTGCCGTGACGTAGGTGATGCCGCTCGCGACGGCGTCGGCGATGGCCTGCGCCTCGAGCGACTCCTGGTAGAACGGCTCGGTGAGGGGGATGACGTCGTCGATGATGACGTCGACGCCGGCGTTCCTCATGAGCGTGATGGCCCCGGTGAGGTCGCCGAGGTCGGCGCCGGCCGTCGCGAAGTACAGCGCGGCGCCCGGGGCGACCCCGTGCACCTGCTGCAGCATCGCCCGTCCTTCGTCGTCGGGCGTCGGCGTGACGTTGTGCAGATCGGACAGCACGGCGACCGGCGTCTCGTATCCGCAGGGATTGCCGGGTCCGGGCAGCAGGCCCTGCTGCACGTTCTGCGCCGCGGTGCTGTAGGTGGCGTTGGCGTCGAACGAGTTGGAGATGACGCCGACCTTGATGCCGGTCCCATCGACTCCGAACTCCGCGCGCGCAGCATCGGAGTGCAAGACGGGGTCGACATCGACCGGCAGCAGACGGCAATTCTGCGGTGGCGCGGCGGATGCAGCGACGGGAGTGGCCGCGATGAGGGCCACGGTGACGGCGAAGACGGCGACGAGCGCACCCGGCTTGGGGATCACGCGGCACTCCAGAGACGGTCGGCGTGCTCAGGTGATCGAACACGGATGAGAGGCCGCGCACCGCGGATGCTCCCACGCTATGAGAAAGCTGTGCGCCACCGCTGTCGACCGTTCGGAGGACAGCGACGGTCGGTCAGACGTGCGTGAGGTGTCGCGCGGCCGCGCGGCGCGGCTCGTCGCGACGGTCGGCGAGCGTGATTCCCCTGCCGACGAGAAGACCGGCGCCGACCGAGACGATCAGCCAAGTGGCGAGCAGAACGACGATGAGTGTAGCCATCAGACTCTCCCTCGAGTCTTGGTGGAGCTCCCAGCAGGTTGCCCCACTGTACTGCCCCGCCACCCGCGGGATCGAGAACTTCCCACAGGCGCGCCGGGATGCGCTACAGCGGCCGTGCGTTCAGACGGCGTCGTCGGTCGCCGCTCGGCGGCGCCGGAGCTCCTCCTCGAGCTTGGCGATCTCGATCTCCCGCTCGAGATCGGCCAGCTGCTCCGTGGTGGAGCGGGGTTCCCGTGGGCGCGGCGCGGGGGCCGGAGCCGCTGCATCCGCCGACCAGCGCCGCGGGTCGCCGAAGCTCATCGCCTCGCGCGGTGCCGACCATTCGCGCCCGATCGTGAACCACAGCACCGAGCCGATGAACGGCAGGAGCACGATCAGGATGATCCACGCGAACTTCGGGAGGTGCTTCACCTGGTCTTCGCGCCGCGTGATCGCGTCGATCAGCGCCGTGATCATGATGGCGAGGGTCAGCAGCGCGAGGATCGGCACCGCCCCAGCATGCCCGAGCCGCCGATCGCCGACAAGAGTGGACTCGGCGTCTCATCGGATCGCCACGCTGTCGTAACACGGCCGCGCTACGGTTCGGACATGCAGACCAAACGTCGGATGCTGACGGCCGTCGCCGGTGGAGGCCTCGCGGCCATGCTCACCGGCTGCAGCGTGAACACGATGATCTGGTGACCTGAGGGGGCGGCCGTGATCGCGCGCACCGACGATCTCATCGCGACCGCCGCATCCGGTGACAGTGCGGCCTTCGCGTGCGCGGACGGGGTCGCCGACTTCGGCGTCGCGACGGACTGCGCGGGGCTGTCGGCGGGGGAGCCCGAGGCCTTCCAGGCGCACCATTGGCGCGATCAGATGCCGCTCGACCCGACGTGGAGCATCAACGTGCAGCGCACCGACGCACCGGCGGCGGGGACGAGCATCCCCAGCGACGTCTTCTACAAGCGGGTCGACGGCGAGCTGTGCGTCGTCGACGTCGCGTGGGCCACGGTCGGCTGATCGCGCAAGCCCTCGCTCTCGCACAGGGTCGCGAGGCACCATGTCGTTCTCGATTCGAAAGGACGATTCATGGCGCTCAAGCTCGGTACCCTCACGATCTCCAGCCCCGACTTCGACGAACTCGGCCGCATCCCCGACCGGTTCACCGCCGACGGCGGCAACGAGGTGCCCCGCATCCGCTTCTCGGGTGTGCCCGAGGACGCCGTCGAGCTCGCGCTGATCTGCCACGACCCGGATGCTCCGCTGCCGAACGGATTCACGCACTGGGTCGTGTATGGCATCGCGCCGGACACGACGGAGCTCGACGTCGACGCCGAGGGTGTGCGGCAGGCGCCGAACGGCGCGGGTGCCGCCCAGTGGTACGGCCCGCAGCCGCCCGAGGGCCACGGCGAGCACCACTACTACTTCTGGGTGTACGCCCTGTCGCGCCGGGTCGAGGGCGAGCCCTCGCGCGAGGAGTTCCTCGCGCAGTACGGCGACGACGTCATCCAGCAGGCCCGCACGGTGGGCACCTACTCCCGCTGACCCGAGCGCCCCTCAGTCCCGGCGCACCTTGATCACCGCGCCGGCGACGAGGAACACGATGGCGGCTATGGGCTGGGCGGCGATCCACGCGATGCGGACGCCGCCCTCCCACGGCCAGGGGTAGATGGGGTTCCACAGCACGACGATAACCGCGAACACCGCGACCCAGACCCACTGCTTCGCCTGGGCCGCGAACCACCCCACGATCGCGGCGAGGATCGCGACGATATAGAGCACCACCTGGCCCCAGCCTGCGGCGATGAGCGCTGGGGCGACGAAGAGCGTGATCGCGGCGAGGATGCCGGGCGCGAGCGCGTTGCGCTGCCAGCCTAGGCCGCGCATCCGGCCGCGGAGCGAGCCGACGGCGTCACGCGGACCTGCGTCAGAACGGTGGCGGCTCGGTATCGGGGACGAACATCACTCGGGGCGGTGGAGCTTCCCGGTAGTGCCGGCCGAGCGGTGTGGTGAAGTGCAGCACCCCTCCCGCGGTCTGCTCGACGGTCCACTCGGTCTCGGTCTTCAGGGTGTGATGTCGTTTGCAGAGGTGGCAGAGGTTGCACACGTCGGTGCGGCCGCCGTGCTGGTGTTCGTGGTTGTGGTCGATGTCGCACCGCACGGCGGGCTGGCGGCATCCGGGCATGCGGCAGTGCTGGTCGCGCGCGCGGAGGAATCGCACCTGGTCGGCGGTGGGGGTGTACCGGTCGGTGGCGAGGACACTGCCGGTGACGGGGTGGCACATGACCCGGTCCCATCCGGGGGCGTCGCCGGCGAGGCGCTTCGCGGTGGCCGGGTCGACGGGAATCTGTCCGTTCAGCATCGCCCCGGCGTCCGTCGTACCGGTCAGCGTGGTGACGGGCACGACGACCTGCACCACCGCGCGGATCGCACCGAGCCCGCCCGGAGACCGGTCGAGCGTCGGGTCGATCGCGGGGGCCGCGGTGAGCAGCAGGTCGGCGACGAGGTCGGCCTGGATCTGGTCGGCGTTGCGGGTGTCGGCGATGAAAGGCTCTGCTGCGCCTGAGACGGGGAGGTCGGGTGCGGCGCCGCCGAGCACGTCTTCGGCCATCCGTCGCGCCGCTTCGGCTTCGTCGACGGCGATGCGGGCGCGTTCGGCGTCGGCCTCCGCCTTGAGCTGCTTCGCCATGCGGCGGATGCGGTCTTTGATCCCGTAGGCGAGGGTCGCGGGAAGCCGCACCTGCAGCAGGGCCATGCCGTCGTCGAGCTCGATGACGCTCACGGCCCGCATGGCGTTGGCGGTCTCGAACCGGTCGGTCATTCCGCGCGGGTCGACCTTCTCGGCCAGTGCGGTGGCGAACGCATTCGTCCGGCCGGGAGTCGTGTCGGCGGCGAAATCGAGGACAACGGACTCCCACGCTTCGCGCACCTCCGCGGGGAGGCGGGTGCCGATCCGGTGGATGATGCCCACGTGCGGCATCTGGATACGGCCGGTCTCGAGTGCGCTCACCGTCGCCGGGAAGCACGTCACGAGCGAGTACGCGTCGGACAGCTGACGCTGCGTGGTGTGGTCGCTCTGATGAGTGGCGAGCGCCAGCTCGGCGGCCAGCGACCGCATCGCCATGTCGCGCTCCCGCGACGACCGCGATCCCGACTGGTCGCCCGCTGCGATCGCATCCTGCGCGAGCGTGGCGAGGTCGCGGATGTTCGCGGCTTCCAGCGCAGCGCGCGCCTTCGCGCGTGCCGTCACCGCATCGACCCGCGCGCTCGTCCAGGCGTGCGACTCACCCCCATGGGGTGCGCGTCGGGCGGTGTTCTCCATACCCCGAAAGCTACTCGGGGCCTCCGACATCGAACCCCCGAAATCCGCCGATCGCGCGAACTTTTTTCGCGAGAACACATCCGCGCGACGAGAACCCATCTTTCGGCCAACGCGCCGGTGTCCAGGAGGTCCCTGAGCTCGTCGAAGGGCGGTCCCTGAGCCTGTCGAAGGGCGGTCCCTGAGCCTGTCGAAGGGCGGTCCCTGAGCCTGTCGAAGGGCGGTCCCTGAGCCTGTCGAAGGGCGGTCCCTGAGCCTGTCGAAGGGCGGTCCCTGAGCCTGTCGAAGGGCGGTCCCTGAGCCTGTCGAAGGGTGCCACACCCGCGAAACCTCTGCCTCGATCGGCTGTCACACGTCGCTGACAGACTCGGTCGTATGCGCTACCTCCCCGACGACACCTACGCCCTTGTCGAGCAGTCGGTGCCGATCGCGTGCGTCGACTTCGTCCCCCGCCGCTGGGACTTCACCGGCGCGCAGCCCGAGCAACAGCTCGGGCTCATCCGTCGCACCTCGCCGTTCGGCGAAGTGTGGTGCCACCTCGGGGGACGGATCGGCCGCGGTGAGTCGATCCGCGAGGCGCTCCTGCGCCATGCCGCCGACACTCTCGCCGTCAAGCTGCAGCTGCCCGACGACCCGCAGCCCGCCTATGTCTATCAGTGGTTTCCGCCCGACGATCAGCCGGCGGATGCGGCGATCCTGCGTTTCGGCGACGACCCGCGCAAGCATGCAATCGGCCTGTCGTTCCTCGTGGAGATGTCGGGCGAGCCCGTCGCCCGGAACGAGGCGCTCGAGTTCGCGTGGTTCCCGGCGGAGGAGCTGCCCGAGCCGCTGTGGCCGGGTGCCCGCACCCTCATCCACGAACTTCTGTGGCACCACCACGACTGACGAGCACCGGCCCCCGAGCCCGTCGAAGGCTCGCCACGGTCCCTGAGCTTGATGGGGGGCCGGCCCCGAGCTCGTCGGAGGCCGCCCCGGTCCCTGAGCCTGTCGAAGGGCCGGCGCCAGCCCGCGAGCTGGTCGAAGGGACCGCCTACCAGATCGTGCCGCCGCCGATCGAGATGCCGCCCCACGTCAGCAGGATGAAGATGGCGGCGAACACGACCGGCGCGATGCCCGAGCCGCCGCGGGAGACGCCCTTCAGCAGCGCGATCACCGTCAGCACGGCAGCGACGAGCGACAGGCCGCCGCCCAGGATCAGGCCGATGAAGAGCGGGATGGGCATGAGGATCAGGCCGAGGAGGCCGAGCCAGAATCCCCACCACGCGGTCGGGTTGCGACGGGTCACCGAAGAAGACATGCGGCCATTATCCCGGCCGCGTGTCGATCACCGCACGACGGTGGCGGGCGGGCGCTCCATGCCGTAGTGCTCCCCGCCGCCGGTGCGCCACGCGGCGTCGGGCACACGTCGCGGAACGCTGCATCCGCCCGCATCGAGGTGCATCGCGTGCGCCTGTCTGCAGCGTCGCGATAGCCTCGACCGGTATGCGCCGGAGGGGCGCGCGTGGGCGGCTCTTCGTGGAGTCAGTCGAGGGGGAGCGGCGTGGGTGCAGTGGACCTCTCCCTCCTGCTCGTGCCGCTGGTTGCGGTGCTCGCGCCGATCGCCTCGCGGGTGGTGACGCGCTGGGTGCCGATCCACGTGGTGGTGTTCGAGCTGGCGCTCGGCATCGTCATCGGCCCCGCGGTGCTGGGGTGGGCGCAGCCGCAGGCGTACCTCGAGACGCTGTCGCAGTTCGGCCTGGCGATGCTGTTCTTCTCCGCCGGCACCGAGATCGACTTCGTCGGGCTCCGCGGCCGCACCGGGGCCGGTGCGGTGGGCGGCTGGTTGATCAGCATCGCGCTGGGTATCGGCGTGGGGTGGCTGGTGCTTCCCGGACCGGGCGCGGTGGTGGTGGGGATCGCGCTCGCATCGACCGCGCTCGGAGCGCTCATCCCGCTGCTCAGCGATGCGCGGGAGCTCAACACCCCGTTCGGCCGGAGTGTGGGCGCGCTCGGCGCCGTCGGCGAGTTCGGTCCGCTCATCGCGATCTCGATCTTCCTCGGCACCCGCGCTCCGGGCTACGCGACGATCGTGCTCGCGGTCTTCATCGTCGTCGCGGCGGGGGCGGTCTGGTATGCGATGCGCGCACCGCAAGCGCAGCTCCACGCCTTCGTCTCCTCCACGCTGCACACCTCCGGTCAGTTCGCGGTGCGGGTGGTGTTCCTGATCCTCGGGATCCTCGTCACCCTCAGCGTCGCACTCGGCATCGACATGCTGCTCGGCGCCTTCACGGCGGGGATCGTGTGGCGGCTGCTGATCCGCGGGGCCGCGCCGGAGCTGCGCGCATCGGTGGCGAGCAAGATCCAGGCTGTCGCCTTCGGATTCCTCGTGCCCGTCTTCTTCATCTATACCGGCGTCACGTTCGACCTGCAGTCGCTGCTCGCCGACCCGCGGTTGCTGCTGCTTGTGCCAGCCGCGCTGATCGCCCTGCTCGTCGTGCGGGGGCTGCCGTCGCTGCTCGCCGCACCCGCCGGCGCGAGTATGAGAACGCGCGCGTCGATCGTGCTCATGGGGGCGACGGGCCTGCCGATCATCGTCGCCGTCACCAATCAGGGTGTCGACGCGCAGCTCATCCCGTCGTGGCTCGCCTCGGTGCTGGTGGGAGCCGGGATGCTGTCGATCCTCCTGTTCCCGCTGGCGGCGATGGCCGTCCGGCGCGTCGCCGCATCCGGTCTCGCCGGACGCGGGTGATCGGTTGGGGCACGGGCTCCGGCGCCTTCTACATGCGGTGGTCGGTCTGGCCGAGGGTCGGCTACGGGCGCCCCATGCCGTAGTACTCCCACCCGGCGGCGCGCCACGCCGCGGCGTCGAGGCAGTTGCGGCCGTCGACGATGATCCGTCCGCTGGCGAGCGTCGACGCGTGCTCGGGAGAGAGCTCGCGGCGGTACTCGTCCCACTCCGTCACGACGATGACGGCGTCGGCGCCGCGCAGGGCTTCGTCGCGATCTTCGACGTAGTTCAGCTGCGGGTGGATGCGGCGGGCGTTCTCGATGGCCTCGGGGTCGGTGAGTGTGACCCACGCGCCGAGGCCGTGCAGGCGCACGGCGACGTCGAGGGCGGGGGAGTCGCGGATGTCGTCGGAATGCGGCTTGAAGGCGGCGCCGAGAACCGTGACGTTCTTCTTGAACACCGATCCGCCGAGGGCGGTGACGACGAGGTCGACGGCGCGGTCGCGTCGGCGAAGGTTGATCGCGTCGACCTCGCGCAGGAACACGACGGACTCGCCGCGGCCGAGCTCCTCCGCGCGGGCCGAGAACGCGCGGATGTCCTTCGGCAGGCAGCCGCCGCCGAACCCGATGCCGGCACCGAGGAAGCGGCGGCCGATGCGGGCGTCGTGTCCGATCGCGTCGGCGAGGGTCGTGACATCCGCTCCGGTGACCTCGGCGATCTCGGCCATCGCGTTGATGAAGGAGATCTTCGTCGCGAGGAACGCGTTGGCCGACACCTTGACGAGCTCGGCGGTGGCGTAGTCGGTGACGATGAACGGCGTGTTCTTCGCGATCGAGGGGTGGTAGACCTCGCGCAGGATGTCGGCCGCGCGCTCGCCCTCCTCGCCCGCGGGCACACCCGCGACGAGGCGGTCGGGGTCGATCGTGTCTTGCACTGCCCAGCCCTCGCGGAGGAACTCCGGGTTCCACACGAGCGTCGCGCCGGTCGGCGTGACCCGCTCGGCGAGCGTCGCCGCCGTGCCGACCGGCACTGTGGACTTGCCGGCGACGAGGTCGCCGGGGGAGAGGAAGGGGAGCAACCCTTGGACGGCCGCGTTCACGTACGTGAGGTCGGCGGCGTAGCCGTCCTTGACCTGGGGTGTGTTCACCGCGACAAAGTGGACGGCAGCCCCGCGCACGGCCTTGAGGTCGGTTGTGAACTGAAGACGCCCGGATGCGACTCCCTCTCCAATCAGTTCTTCGAGCCCTGGCTCGAAGAACGGCGGATGTCCTGCAGCAAGTGTTTCGATCCTCGCCGAGTCGACGTCGACCCCGACCACGTCATGCCCGATGGCGGCCATCGCCGCTGCGTGCACCGCGCCGAGGTATCCACATCCGATAACCGACAGCCGCATGTCGGGATCCTCCGGTGCGCAGGTGGCCGGTTTTGGTTACCTGCGCCAATCGTCGGTGACCATCCGCCGAGCAGGAGGTAACGAAGCTGCGCAGTCACGGACGCGCCGCAGGCTCGCGCGTTCCGCCCTGACCTTCTCGCGATATCGCGAGCGGAGCGGGTGTGCCCTAGGGGAGGTCTCGACTCATCGCCGGCGCGCGGTATGCGGCGAGGTAAGTGGCGATCGAGTCCATCGCCGGTGCTGGACGATATCCGCAGCATTCCAGGCGGACGGTGGACATTTTGCTGTTGCTCGGGCGTGGGGCAACGGGGGCGCTGACGCCGGTGTAGTAGTCAGGTGTCGATACTGGTGTGACGCGGTTGGGGTCGTGTCCGGTGAGGCGGAAGACATCGCGGGCGATGTCGTACCAGGTGGCAGGGTCGCCGCTGTTGGTGACGTTGTAGATGCCGGGTTCGGCGTGGGTGTGCAGGAGGTGGTGGATGGCTTGGGCGATGGTGGGGGTGAAGGTGAGGCGCCCGGTCTGGTCGTTGACGACTTTGGGGTTGATGCCTTTGGCGGCGAGGTTTGCCATGGTGCGGATGAAGTTGTTCCCGTCGCCGATGACCCAGCTGGTGCGGATGATGTAGTGGCGGGGGCAGGTGGCGGCGAGGGCGTCGCCGGCGGCTTTGGTCTGCCCGTAGACACCGAGCGGTGAGACGGGGTCGGTTTCGGTGTACTCGCCTTCTTTGGTGCCGTCGAAGACGTAGTCGCTGGAGATGTGGACGAGGGTGATGCCGTTGTCGGTCGCGATGCGGGCGAGGTGGCCTACGGCGGTGACGTTCGCGGCCCACGCGGCGGTGCGGCCTTCGGGGGTTTCGGCCTTGTCGACGGCGGTGTAGGCGGCGGAGTTGATGATGGTGCCGTAGTCCCGCCAGCGGCGCGCGCTCGCGAGTCCTGGGTCGGTGAGGTCGAGGGTGTCGCGGGTGGCGTACTCGATGTGTGGGTGGTCGCCGAACTCGTCGCGGAGGGCGCGCCCGAGTTGACCGTTCGCGCCGGTGATGAGGATCTTCCGGGGCGGCATGGGTACCACATCGGCCAGGCGGGGGTGGTTCTTGTCCTTGTCGCTGATCTCGACGGTGTCCAGCGGGATGGGCCAGTCGATCGCGACGGTTTCGTCGGCGAGGTTGAGGAAGGTGTAGGTCGCGGTGGGGGACCAGTGGTCGTTGACCAGGTATGTGTACGCGGTGTCGGGTTCGAGGGTTTGGTAGGAGTTCCCGACGCCGCGGGGCACGAAGATCGCCCGCGACGGGTCCAGTTCGGTGGTGTAGACGGCACCGAAAGTGGGTCCTTGCCGCAGGTCGACCCAGGCGCCGAAGATGCGGCCGGTGGCGACGGAGACGTATTTGTCCCACGGTTCCGCGTGGATCCCGCGGGTGGTGCCCACTTGGTCGTTGAAGGAGATGTTGTTCTGTACCGGACCGAAATCGGGCAGGTTTACCCCGGGGGCGGTCATCTTCTCTCGCTGCCAGTTCTCCTTGAACCAGCCGCGCGCGTCCCCGTGCACCGGCAGGTCCAGTACGACGAGCCCCGGGATCGGGGTGGTCGTCACCTGCAGGGTTTTACCGAACTGGATGCCGTCGGTCACGGTCACTGGCCCTTGGACGCGTAGAACGCTTCGACGCCGTCTTTCGCGCCCGCCCACCAGGCCTCGTTCTGGCGGTACCAGTCGATGGTCGCAGCTAGGCCCGCTTCGAAGTCCCGGTACTGGGGTGCCCAGCCGAGCTCGGTGCGGAGTTTGGTGGAGTCGATCGCGTACCGCAGGTCGTGCCCTGCCCGGTCGGTGACATGGTCGTACGCGTCCGCCGGCTCACCCATCAGTGTCAGGATCAGCTCGACGACGGTCTTGTTGTCCTTCTCGCCGTCCGCGCCGATCAGGTACGTCTCCCCGATCACCCCCTTGTCCAAGATGGTGAGCACGGCGGAGGAGTGATCGTCGGCGTGGATCCAGTCACGCACGTTCTGTCCGGCGCCGTACAGCTTGGGGCGGATACCGCGGATCACGTTCGTGATCTGCCGGGGGATGAACTTCTCCACATGCTGAAACGGCCCGTAGTTGTTGCTGCAGTTCGAGATCGTCGCTTGCACCCCGAACGACCGCACCCACGCCCGCACCAACAGGTCCGACCCCGCCTTCGTGGAGGAGTACGGGGAGGACGGGTTGTACGGGGTGGACTCGGTGAACCGCGCCGGGTCATCCAGCTCGAGGTCGCCGTAGACCTCGTCGGTAGAGATGTGATGGAACCGCCTCCCGTGCTTCCGTGCGGCTTCCAGCAGCGTGTAGGTGCCGACGATGTTCGTGTCCAGGAACGGGCGCGGATCATTCAAGCTGTTGTCGTTGTGGGACTCCGCGGCGTAATGCACCACCGCATCCACCCGGGCAAACAACTCATCCACCAATCCCGCGTCGGCGATGTCCCCAACGATCAGCTCCACCCGATCCGCCGGCAACCCCGCGAGAGACGCCTCGTTGCCCGCGTAGGTGAGCTTGTCGAGCACGACCACCCGGTCATCCGTGTGCTCGATGACGTAATGCACGAAGTTCGAACCGATGAACCCGGCACCACCGGTCACGAGAAGTGTGCGTGCCATGGGTCAGTGTCCTCGCTTCAGCAGGTCCAGCAGGTACGTCCCGTACCCGGATTTCGTCAGCTTCACCGCACGTTCCTCCAGGTCGGCGTCAGTGAGGAACCCCATCCGCCACGCGACCTCTTCCGGGACGCCGATCTTCATCCCGGTGCGGCGTTCCATCGTGCGCACATACTCCCCGGCGTCCATCATCTGATCGAACGTGCCCGTGTCCAGCCACGCCGTCCCCCGCGGCAACACCTCGACCTGCAGCTTCCCGCGGCGCAGGTACTCCGCGTTGATATCGGTGATCTCGTACTCACCCCGAGGGGACGGCGCCAACCCACGCGCGATCTCGACCACATCGTTGTCGTAGAAATACAGGCCCGGGATCGCGTAGTTGCTCTTCGGGTCGGCGGGCTTCTCCTCGAGCGAGATCGCACGCCCCGTGCCATCGAACTCCACCACCCCGTACGCGGACGGCTCGGCCACCCAGTACGCGAACACAGCGCCCCCGTCCACATCCGAGTAGCGCTGCAGCTGCGACCCGAGGCCCGGCCCGTAGAGAAGGTTGTCGCCCAGCACCAACGCGACCTTGTCGCCGCCGATGAAGTCCGCGCCGATCGTGAACGCTTGCGCCAACCCATCCGGCGACAGCTGCGCCTTGAACGACAACGACACCCCGAACTGGGACCCATCGCCCAGAAGCCGCTCAAAGTGCTCGGCGTCGTGCGGTGTCGTGATCACCAGAATCTCGTCGATCCCCGCCAGCATCAACGTCGACAGTGGGTAGTACACCATCGGCTTGTCATATACCGGCACCAACTGCTTCGAGACCCCAAGAGTGATCGGATGCAACCGCGTCCCCGAACCACCCGCCAAGACGATGCCCCTCATTTTGCAGCCATTCGCTTGACCTGCAGATGTTGCGCGCCTTCGGCGGTTGTCTCCAAGAACCACTTCCGATAGTCCTCTGCTACCGCGCGCCAGTCGCGATCGCACCACTCACGAGCATTTCTCTCGACCGCTGAACGATCGATTTGATCGACAGCGCGCAGCGCCTCCGCGAGCTGTTGAGGAGAATCTGGCGAGACGTACACGGCGGCGTCCAAACCGACTGCACGATGTTCAGGTATGTCGCTCAAGATTAGCGGCACGCCCAACGCGGCGGCTTCGATCACGGCCATCGGCTGAGCCTCTGTCCTAGACATCGAGACCGAAACAGTCGCGCGCGAAACGACCGCCAGTGTCTGGTGGCGTGGAAGCACTCCCAACCACTGGACGTGAGGGCCGCCTAGTTCACGAAGTTGTCGTTCGTAGTCAGCTGAGTAGGAAGCAGAACCGCCCCCCACCAAGAGAAGCGGCCCAATGACCTCTGCCAAATCCGGGCCATACGCGCGTAGCACGGCCTCGATGTTCTTCTCCGGCGTCAGCCGTGATACTACAACCGAATACTTGGATGGAAGACCGGGACGGGGCAAGGGCAGAACGGGGAGTGATATCCCATTAGAAATTACTCGAACCGGTTTTCCGACAATCTCGCCGAGCCGATCTGCGGTTGGAGCAGAAACCGCCGACAGCGCGTCTGCACGCCGGAGCGCTGCTACGGAGATCTTCCGGAAGAGCCAACCTGCGGCGCGGGGCCACTTGCGCCTCTCCCAATCGAGTCCATGAGCAGTGACAAACACTCGACTCTTGCGCTTCCGGAATGGCCAAATCAGCAACACGAATGCGGGCCCGACTCCATGAATATGGACAACATCGAAGTCACCGCGTATCACGTCCCGTAGGCCAAAGATCATCTGAGAGGCGGTATGAGAGTACTTACCGCGGAGCGATCTACTGACATGCACGTGCACGCCGTCCTGCGTTCGGTCGTGTCCCTCGCTCACGAAAACGGTCACATCGTTGTCGCGAGAGAGCTCTCGAGATAGTTCCTCGACGACGACTTCAAGGCCGCCGTGTGCTGCGGGATACGAGCGCGAGCCCAACACTGCAATTTTCAAGCCGTGACCCTTCCGTACACCTCGGTTACCAGTCGTAAATGGCGTGACCACGAGAGCGTCTCTCGCAACAAATCCATGTTTCCTGAGCGCGAATCCAACTCGCGCACAGCCGCCTGTAGCGAGGCGCCGGTGATCTCGTTCATAAAGGACACCCGCGCACCGATGTTGGCGAACTCGGGCAAACCACCACGAGGAGAAGCGATAAGGGGCACGCCATCGATCGCGGCCTCGAGGGCGGACAGTGGGGCGTTCTCCGGCCACTCGCTGGGCACGATCTGGGCTAGACATCGTTCCCTAAGTCGCGCAAGCTCGTCAGCGGGTAAATGACCCACAAAAGTCACGATCGTCGGATCCGAGCTCCGCTCCAAGTCGCCCCGAAGCGGCCCGTCACCCGCGACTGTGAGGGGAATCCGGGCTTCGATGGCTGCCTGGATCAATGGCTCGACGCCCTTCTCTCGCGACAAACGGCCAACGTAGAGAAGCGAGCCACCCCCTCGCCACCGAAGCCCAACCGACTCAGCTGGGTTTCGGATCATCGAGATCGGTATGGTCGCTACCCAGCTACTCGCGAGCGCGTCAGCCATATATTGGGAGGGCGCAATGATGTGATCCGGAGTCAATCGCTTTGAGCGGACCACCACAGCCTCCGCTGCAGCAAGCGCGGACCATGAAAGATCATCGTGATGGCATCGATCGAGAATCAACTTGGCGCTGACGTGATGCGAACAAGCGAAGCAATCCTGCCCTTTCCTGTTGGCAACGTACGCCGGGCAAATCAATTTGTAATCGTGAGCAGTTGCCACGACGGGCATCCCCTGCTCACGCATCAAGTCAATAATCGACGAACTCAACTGATGCGCGTAATTGTGTACGTGAACTACGTCGGGTCGAAAATCCTCGATCGCCTGCGATAGGGAGGTTGCTGCTCGCGTGGACCATAGGACCTCGCGCGCAGCGCGAAGGCGAGAGGTTGTGCTCGTCGCGGCGTGGAAGTCCTGCACCCTGAAGTCGAACAACCGGCGCGAAGTCGTGGTGGTGTTCACGTCACCCGCGCTGCCAAATATCGCGACCTCGTCGCCAGCCTCAGCTTGACGATCAGAGAGGCGAAACATGTACTCCTCGGCCCCACCTCGCGCGAAGGCAAACTTGTTTACATGAAGAACCCTCACAGCACAGCCGCCTCTACAAGCGCGCGCTGTCGCTTGGCTTTGCTCTCGATCTCCTCGGGCTCTACAGAGAGTGCACCCTCGAGATCTCCGCATAGACGCTCAAGGCCAGCGACAGTCATCACTCCTAGGTGTTTGGGCTCATAGCCAAGGATCAATGCTCTTGTTCCGCTGGTAGCCGCGGCTAGCGCGGCGTGGAGACGCTCACATACGGCGAACTCGCTCGCCGCCATGGCATCGCGTACTTCTGAGTATCGAGTGGGGCGGACTTGAATGACGCGAAGATCAGGGCGCATCTCCCTGATCGACGTCTCGAGCCGATCACAGGCTAGATCGTCACCTCCGTCGCCTAATGCGGCGCTCCATCGGTGCATCGGGACAAGGCGCACCGTGGATTGTGGATCCAACCGCTCGATTAGGTGTCGTGCTGCCTGCCAAGCGCGAAGCGGCTCACCCTTGTCCGCATAGAAGCTCGATCCGACCGGCGCAATGCAAATACCCTCGCGATTTTCCGCGTGCGTCTGAACGCCAGTATCCAACCAAGCGAGGTCTGGCACCAACTCTGGCTGAGCCCTCGAGCGGATCAGAATGTTCTGGGTGGTTGCGTCGCGAGCTCTCCATCGAACGCCCTTCGTGCTCAAAAGCGCAAGGCGCAGAAGGGGATGCCGGGCCGATGATATAGAAAGCGGCATGGTCTCTACCTGAGCGCCCAGCGCGATGCAGTATCGATAACTGAGCAAGGAAACCAGGGATTCCCTGAGATATCGATCGCCGAGATAGCCCCCGCCAACGGCTAGCGCGATTGAAGCGCTCGTCAATGCGCGCAGCCATGGGCTCTTCGATCTGCGAAGCACAGCACGGACCGCTCTATCGCGTAGTCGCTTGGGAATGAACGGAACAGCCGCGACGAACAGCAATCGGCTCGCTTCCTGCGACAGCCACCGAAGCTTGGGCAGCCCGCTTCGAGATCGCCAAATCTCGCGCGATAGCGGCTTATACACGAAGTCCGCATCGTCCTCGAAAGAGGATGGGTGAGTCGCCAACACCGTCGGTGTCGCACCGAAACGCACTATTGCGGCGTCGATTGTCAAACGCACTAGCTCCGCGTCGCCCACGTTGCTGGCACTGTAGGCATCTAGCACTATGACCGTCATGCCGGCACTCGCCAGTCGACCATGTTGTACGCGGCACGAAGTAGGAACACACCGGCCTTGGTGCTTCGGCGCTTAAGTGCGAATCGAACTCCCCGACTGAGGACTGCAATCGGCAGGACAGCCCGAGAAGAAGCGCTTCCATACTCGCGCACGAACGCCACCTTTGCGCGAGCCTGGCTTGCGGCGACACTCAGTGGATACTTGACCGCCGTCGATGCTCCGAGATGATCCGCTCGGTTCGGGAGGACCTCGAGCGTTGTAGGTGCACCCATTCGCGCTCGCCGTAGTACCCAGTCCGAAAACTCCAGCCAAAAGAATTCCGATCGAAGGGGTGCGCTTCGAAGTGCGTTAGCGTCAATGCTTATTACTGCTCCTGATGGAGCAAATGGCGGACAGGACACGTCTTGCCGGCGACCCGTTGATGTTATCGGGTAGCGTACTTTTGCCTCACCAAGCAGCAGATTTCTCACTTCGCGCCAGGGAGTAGTCGCGAGACGGACGTTCTCGATTCGGCCGTCGTGATCGATGGTCGGAATCGCGAGCAGCGCTTGGGACTCAAGCAGGGGTGGGAGCGAGTCGCCGACTGTCGCATCCGGATTGACGAGCACTAGGCGAGTAGCCTCTGGATACACGCTTTCGATCAAGAACTGAACAACGGCAGGGAATCCCATTCGTCTCGGAGTTGACAAGCAGGTTGCCTGAGAGAGTTGCGGCCCGCGGCCGCTCGAGTCGTCAATTACAACTACTTCAACGTCGTCTTCTCGTGCCGCCAACTCTAGCGCGGGAGCGAGGCTTCTTCGGACTTCATCCGCTTCATGACCGAATGTAATGCAGGCGACAATCTTCATCAGTCGAGTACCTTCTTGATTGTATCGGCAAAGGACAGGTTCAGGCGGGCGTCATGGCGGATTTGAACGTTTAGCGCGAGGAGTTGTGAGATATCGAGCCGTTCTGGCAACATTTCCATCCCCCCATCCCCTGTCGGCACATAGGACTTTCGTGTTAAGGCTGAGGTGACGAGTTGAGGAACCCCACAAGCAACATAGTCAAAAAACTGTGGGTTTAAGCCCGATTCAAATTGCGGGTGAAGGATGTTCAGTACGCCCGTCTCGTGTCGTCGAAGCCAGCGCAAAGTCTCCAGGCGCGCCATCGCGGGCGCATTCTCAACGCCATCGATATCTGGCCAGGCTCCGACCGTGACGATTGGCAGAGACTCACGCAGTTGGCGAACGATCTCGACCCGCTCCGGGTACGCGGTTCCGACGATCGCGAGCCGCTGCGGGCTATAAAGCGGAGCGGCGAGGAGGTCTCGCTCCCTGACCGTAGAGCCCCATGGGGCGGGGGCGATCCGAGTGCCCTTCGGTAGTGATTTGGACCAGCTGAGGTCCGCGAGGCCCACTACGTCGAAGTGAGCCGCTACTTGGTCTGGAATGCTTCGCGCTCCACTAGGGACATCACCCGCAAGAGCGACCAATTTGTTGGAGCGCTCGCGCAGGTACCGGGCCATCCACGGTGAGATTCTGTGTGGGGACACGACTACAGCTGCCTCCACATAGCGGTTTCCCCACTGCCTAACAAGGCGGTTACGCGCGACCGCGAACTGCACCGCTGAACGCATCAGAAATCGGTCGGTTCGGCGATTAAGATCCCACAGGCCAATGGAGGACGAGTTGTCGACCGCAGCCTCCATCTCGGCGACTCCGACACCCCACCAATTCAGACCTACGAAGCTGAGTGTCATCGGGGCCCTCCCAGGATGAGCAGCGCAACGGAAAGGCCAAGTGAGATTAGCGGGCCGACCAGGAACCTGGCCACGTCGCCCTTTTGATTCCCTGGGCTATAAAGCGCGGCAAAAATGAAGAAGCTGACCAATTCGCATATGGCGATTGCCGTGACGCCTCCGTTCACGCCCCACACCCAAATAAGTAGCGTCTTGATCGCGGCAGCGCTGAGTGCGCCGATGACGCTTCCTTTGAAGAGCAGGGCGGTACGCGGGTCAGAATAGACGATCGCGCTAGTCGGTAGATGCGCCGCGAACATCGGGATACCTGCGCACGCGAGCAGCAAGGCGAGCAGTTGACCTTGCCAGGCCGTGAGGAAAGGGGTGGCGAAGGCGAGAGCGCAGACGGCCGCGCCCGCGACTGCAAGAGCGAGCGCGCCGATCTCGATTCGCCCGCCGAGCATCAAGGCGGATCTAAATCGCTCGCGTTCGTCTAGGCGCGCGAGCTTCCTGATCTCAAGCTGCGCGATCGAGCCACGGATCAAGGACAGAGTGTCATACGCACGCAGGATGATCCCGTAGACCGCTACGGCTCTCAAATCGATTCCAACGACCGCGATCACGATCAGATCGAGCCGTGCATATACAACCGCCAAGGTTGCGCTAGCGCCGAAACCGATCGCCTCCGAGGTCACTTCAGCTAGGCGAAACGTCCCGGTGGTCCAAGAGCCAACCAGCCAGAGCAAAAGTGCCGCAGCCAGGTTGCCGCAGCTCGACAGGGCGAGCATCGCCTCGGCGCCCAGCGGAGCGCCGAAGTAAATGCCGGCTGCCGTGACGGCCCCGTTGACGATGAGAGCAACACCCAGCCCGCTTGTGCCCCGGTGAGAAGCAATCCACAGCGTTTCAAGATCGTTGTACACGAGGCGGCTAGTCGCGAAGAGGAGGCAAACGAACGGCAATAGCCACTCGGTCAGGACGAAGGCAGTGACCGCGGCGAGGATGCTCAAGACTGCGATCTCGACTAGCCGAAAGCGCAGCAGCGAATAGGGCAGGTCGATGCGTAGCTCACCCGAAGCGCGGCGCCGCGCGAGGGCCCTGTCAACGCCCAGGGGAATGATCGTTGCGATAGCTGCAGCGATGCCGGACTGTAACGTGTATTCGCCGACCGTGTCGATCAGCGCTGTGTTCAAGCTGACGGCGACCAGTGCCAGCCCGGTCAATATGGCATAGACAAGCCGGCCTGCAGAAAGCAGTGAACGATTCACGCTCCGGCCGTTCGTGATCCGGCGCGCGCGTACATGACCATCATGAGTGCGCTACTGGCGATGAATTGAGCGGAGACGAGATAGCTGCCGTACGACGAGAGCACGACCGCGAAGGCGATCCAAACCGTAATAAACGGAGCCTTTCGAGCCCAGGTCATTAGAAACGCCCCCAAGAGAGCAGCGAAGACCGCGGCTCCGGCCGGCCCGAAGTCGACCGTTGCGCCCGACCAGATCGGTGTTGCGATAGCCCCAACGGACACCACGTCGAATCCAAGCGCTTGGGTAAGCCATCGCTCTGGGTCGGAGCCCGACGCAACCGCGTTTGCAAGGCCACCGATGATGAATCCACCCGGCGGCGAGAAGCTGCCGGTTCGCATCAGCTCGTAGACCACGAGGCCGTTTCTCGATGCGAAGTACAAGCTTGGGCCGAGAATCTCAGTGACGAGGCCAGCGAAGCCGCCCACGGTGCTGGTGCGACCCGAAAAGATTCCAGAGGTGAGGTCCGACGTGCGAAGGGCGTACACACGGATGATCAGTAGAACGATCAGACCGATCCCAGCGGCGAAGATGTACCTTTGCGCCGCTGAACTGCCACGTCGAAGGAGCGGTGATCTGACCAAGAATCCGATCAAGACCGCCGCGAGCAACAGCCGGCTTGCGGTGGCAAAGACGAGAACGGCCAGAACAACCTTCAGCCAGATGGATGCTGCCGACGGGACATGAGGTAGGAACGCGACCGCGATAGGTAGCGCGCCGCTCGCCAACCCGATCACCGCCGATAGATTGGCAACGCCAGCTAGCCGGCCGGCGTCGCCGAGCAGGATCGGCACTCCGCTGACCGCGAATCGCGTCAGCAAGAGTGCGATCGCGGCGAACGCCAGCAACGTCCACGATCGACCTAGGTGCCGATCTCGCTGTGCTTGCGGGCTGCTGCCGCCAACAAGGAAAGCGCCTAGCGAAGCGAACAGGAAGAAGTTGAGCGCGAGTGCCAGGCTTCGATCTGGGATCGCGCTGACGCCCAGATATGGAACAACGCCCGACGCCCCGTACCAGGTGATCACTGCGGAGATGAACAGCGCCGTCACGAGCGTCCGGGAGGAACGGCGAGCGAGGAGCGCGGCAATCCCGAAGAGCGCCCACCACGGATCCGAGGGCAGCGCCCAATTTAGAACAGTGGCGACGGCCCAGAGTGGGATTCCCAACAGGGGAAATGCCGCCTGAAGCGTGATGAGTCGTGGTTTCGGTTTTACGGCCGCCGACGAAATGGTCCGCGCTGTGATCTCGTCGACCGCAGTTGCCTGAACAGATGGTTCGTTCAATGCGCCGTCTCGCCGGGGGCTAAGGCTGCTCGCGCTGTCTTCGCAAGGATCACGAAATCGCCCAGTAGGCTCCAATTTTCTACATACGAAAGGTCAAGTCGTACACTTTCTTCCCACGACAAAGACGAGC
Source organism: Microbacterium sp. 10M-3C3 (assembly GCF_003931875.1). Taxonomy (NCBI): domain Bacteria; kingdom Bacillati; phylum Actinomycetota; class Actinomycetes; order Micrococcales; family Microbacteriaceae; genus Microbacterium; species Microbacterium sp. 10M-3C3. The sequence continues at coordinate 811,201 of NZ_CP034245.1, forward strand.
GCCCGCTGACCTGCCAAAGCCCGGTGATGCCTGGTTTAGCGAGGAAGCGTCGGTGGACGTGATGAGCGTATTGCGCTACTTCCGACGGGAGTGGCGGACGCGGGCCGACCAGAGACATTGATCCGCCAACGACATTCAATAGCTGGGGGATCTCGTCAAGGCTGAACTTTCGCATGACACGTCCGATCGGCGTGACGCGGGGGTCGTTCTTCATTTTGAAGAGCACCTCATTGCCAGCATCTCGCTGCTGCCGGACCAACTGTTCGCGCAAGTCCTCGGCATTCACGACCATCGAGCGGAACTTCAGCATCGTGAACTCCCGGCCGCGGAAGCCGACTCGCTTCTGTCGGAAGAGCACGGGCCCTTGGCTGCCAAGGCGCACCGCCATTGCGAGAAGGATCAGCAGTGGGCTAAGCACGATGATGCCTGCGATGCTCGCTGTCAGGTCGACAGTGCGTTTCAGGAATAGCTGGCCCTTGCTGAAGCGCGGCGTTTCCACGTGGATCAACGGCAATCCAGCGACCGGCCGCGTATGTACCCGCGGCCCGGCAATGTCCGTGATGCTTGGCGCGAGTACCAGGTGCTGCTTCCCTGCCTCCAGATTCCAGGAAATCTCTTTGACCTTGTCGGGCGGGAGTTCGTCTGTACTGGTCACCGCAACGGTGTCGGCCCCGGTGGCAGCGATTGCCCGCTGCACAGCTTCCACCGAGCCCATGATGGGAATGCCGGTGCCGGGGATCACGTCGGCGACCTTGCCGGACGGGATGCACGCGCCAACGACCTCGTACCCCGCCGCACGATTGCGTTGCAACTCGCGCGCGATCTGAGTGACGGACCCCAGTGAGCCGATCAGGAGAACTCTCGCCGAGTACTCGCCGCGGCCGCGCTTCATGATGAGCCACTGGCGCCAGACCCAGCGACCGAGAATCAAGGTGACGATGCCTAGGGGAAGGCTGATTAGGAGGTAGCCCCGGGCGACGTCGACTTTGGTGAGGAACGCGACGATAGCAATGACGCCAAACAGGCGGAAGCTAGACACCGCGACGCGGATGTACTCCTGCGAGCCGGTGCCGATAACGCGGTAGCTCCGGGAGTCCGTGAATGACAGCGCCCACATCCACGCCACGATCAGCATCGCCGAGAAGGCCCAGTACGACAGCTCGTTGATGCGACTGTCTTCCTCAGCCGCGACGGTCGCCCAACCCGCGCCGAACCAGGCGATCTGCGCGGCATACACAGCCCATACGAGGATGACGAAGTCGGTGACGACGAGCCGGCGCGCGTAAGAGCGCCGCCAGTTCTGGGAGTCGCGGCCAGGCTCTCCAATGGGGCGAGATGCCTGCCGCGACAGGCCCCGAGAAGGGGGCGATGCTGCGGTATCGATGATGCTTCTGTCGGTGCTCTGCGACGACGGTGTCGCGCCGACCCGGAGGTCAGACGTCACAGGTGGCACCCTCCCCTTCTCCCCCGAAAAAGGCTGATTCTGGGAGAGCTCCCAGGGCGTTCACAGTACCAGCGCCATGTAACGGGAACGTGTCGAGATGGGGGACACGTGGGGGACGATCGCGGCAGAGGCTGGTCTGCTCGGCAGACGGATCCTCGCTCAGGGGCCAGAAGAACGAAATGTGTCGCCTGACCAGGTCAGGACGTCGGCGCCGGACGTGGTCAGGGCGGTGGGTGCGAACGGATCGACGTCGGGGACGCAGGTCACCACTGAGGTACCTGCGGACGAGTTCATCCCTCTACATCCATCGGCGCGGGCCGCGACCAGGGGGTCGCCCTCGGTCAGCGCGACGGCAAGTACGTCCGTCGCGCCGAGCTCCTGCCATCTACCGGCTTGAGTGAGCCAGGCTTTGCCGCTGCACACGAGTGCGACCTTATCGCCCGCCGCGCGCACGCTGCGCGGGTCAGCGCAGGGAGCTTCCAGCGTGCCGCTCGGCGTTATGATCACCGACCGCGCCTTCGGGTCTTGGTAGCTCGACGCGGCGAGCACATCCGGGTACGGTGCCCAGAATTCACCCTCGGTGAAGGTCCGCAGCGCCTGCACTTCGCAATTCGGTCCCGTGGCGGCGACCATCTCCGCTTGGATGCCGGCGAAGGCGTCGAGAGAGATGACCTGCGCGATGCCGCGATACGTGGGGGTGACGTCGGTCCACGTTGCACCGGCATCCGTCGATCGCTCGACAACGGGCGCGGGGCCGCCGCACTGACCCGCTGTCGCCCGCCACAGCACCCCTGATCCAGCCGTGAGGAATCGCTCGTCGGCCGCCGGCCAGGCCGGCCCGCTCGGCGTGGCGGTGGGTGACGGAGTGGGCGAGGGCGACGCAGTTCCAGGGCCGAATGAGAACGTCGGGATCGGGCTTGCGTCGCTCGCGGCCGTCGACCGCACCCGCTCGACCGCCGCCACTGACAGGACGATCGCAGCCACAGCGACGACGGCGATCGCTGCGCCGGCCAGCCAAGGTATGGATCGAGAAACTCCGGGGGGCCGTCGGGCCATGGTGTTCCTTCGTCAGATGAGCGGATCCGTGGCGGAAGTCTCGACGGCGGGGCCGCGGCGCTCGCCACCGGACCGCTTGTCGCCGCGCTTCTTCGACGGCACGTAGGTGCCGTAGCCGCCGTACCCGTAGCCGTACCCATAGCCGTAGGCGTCGGGTCCGCGCGTCGGAACCATGCTCAGCACGACGCCCGCGACCTTTGCTCCCACGGTGTCGAGAGCATCCAACGCGCCGCTCAGCTGGCTGGTCGTCGTGCGGCCGGCGGAGGCGATCACGATGGCGCCGGCGGTCGAGCGCGCTAGGATCGCCGCGTCCGTCACCGGGAGCAGCGGGGGAGCGTCGCATAACACGACGTCGAACTCGTTGCTCAGCGCGTCGAGGAGCTGGCCCATCTGCTTCGAGCCGAGCAGCTCGCTCGGGTTTGGCGGCACCTTGCCCGCCGGCAGCACGTAGAGCGGGCGCTTGCCCCACGGAAGCATGACGTCGGCGACGCGCGCGCGACCGATGAGGACGTCCGTGAGACCGGCGCCGCCCTCGGTGCCGAGATATTCGGCGACCTTCGGCTTGCGAAGGTCGCAGTCGAGGAGCGCGACGCGTTTGCCCGCATCGGCAAGTGCGAGGGCGAGGTTCAGGGTCGTGGTCGACTTGCCCTCGCTGGGCAGGCTCGAGGTGATGACGAAGCTGTGCCCGCCGTCCATCTCGAGGAACTGCAGGTTGGTGCGCAGGGCGCGGAAAGCCTCGGACCGTGTGTTGTGCGGGTCGGCCTCGAGGATGAGCGGCCGCTCCTTGGCCTTCGGATCGAAGGGGATCGCCCCGATGACTGGGCGGTCGGTGAGGCCCTCGACGTCGCGTGCCGTCCGGACCTTGTTGTCGAGCACTGCGCGCAGCACCGCGATACCGATTCCGAGGGCGAGGCCCACGAGCCCGCCGAGGGCGAGGTTCAGCGGCACGTTCGGGCTCACCGGACGGGCCTCCGGCAGGGCGTCCTTCACGCGCGTCAGTTGCACGGGGCTCTGCTGCGAGTCACTGCGCAGCTCGATGCTCTCCACCGCCTCGGTGAGGCTTGCGGCGATCGCATTGGCGAGGTTCGCCGCCTGCACGGGATCGGCGTCCTGCACCGAGATGTCGATGAGGAAGGAGTTGAGGGGCGTCGACGACGACACGCGCTGGGCGAGGTCGTCCGCTGTGCCCTCGAGTCCGAGCTCGTTGATCACTGGGTTCAGGACGATCGGTGTTTCAACCAGCTGGACATAAGTGCCGACGCGCTGCAGGGCGAACGTGCCACCCTGCTGCAGGTCCTGCACCGTTCCGCCCGCTTGCGTCGAGACGAAGACGCGGCTGGAGGCGTCGTACATGGGAGTACGCGTGAGCGAGTAGCCGGCCGCCACGGCAATGCCGATGAGCGTGGTCGCGACAATCACCAGCCAGTTCTTGCGCAGAATGCGGATGTAGTCGCTGAGCTCCATGACGCCTCTCGGGGGTTCAGTACGCGGTTCATCCTCGCACACCCCATGTTTCCGCCTGGTGACGCGCGAGTAGCGAGCCAGAACGTGTGTCGACTGGTCGACTGAAGGACGCTCGATTCTCCTCAGGCCTCCTCCCAGAGCCGGGCGACAGCCTCGGCGCCACGACGCGCCCACCGGCCCACGCTCGGACGGGTCACGACATCGCGCGTGTCCGCGATGATCTGTGCGTAGCGCCCGAGCGTCAACCACACCGCCGCCCGCGCGAGTTGAAGGGCGTGAGCGTGCTCGAGGGCGGATGCGCGCTCCGCGCCCGACTCGGGCAGCAGGCGGCGAACCTGAGCACTCGTCCAGGCGTGCAGGCCGGCGACCAGGGCGCAGGTCGCTTCGTGCGGCAGGTCGACGAGCGGCCCGATCTGCGCGTACAGCGATGCGCTGCATCGCGAACAGGACGCCAGCCGCGCACCCTGCCAGCTCGTGCCCGGCCGGTACCGGGCGAGATCGCGGACGAAGGCGTCGAGGAGTGCGTCAGGACTCGGGACAGGTTCTGCGTACACGACACTTCCTTCGCGGCCGTCTCGATGGGGTGGGGAGAACCGCCGGGCGCGCGTCCCCACACGCGACGCCCGGACGGCCCGTCAGCGGGGTGGCTACGAGCAGCCGCCGTACCACTGGCAGTTGTGCTGGGCGGGCGGGCGACCCATCAGGACCGCCTCCCGGCACCACGCGCATTGGGGCTTCCCCTCCTTCACGCAGGCACAGGCCATGTCTTCACCTCCTCTCGATCTCGCTGACTCCCGCGCGTCACCGCTCGGGGGCGATCTCGACGACCACGCGGCGGTTGGCGGCGCGGTCCTCCTCGGACGTTCCCGCGGTGACGGGCTCGGCCTCTCCCTTCCCCACGGTCGAGATGCGCGAGGGGTCGATGCCGTTCGCGATGAGCCACGCGGCGACGGATGCGGCGCGACGCTCGGCGAGCGCGACGTTCTCCTCCGCGCTTCCCACGTCGTCGGTGTGGCCGATGACGGTCACGTGTCCCGGCGTGGTCGCGACCACCTCGAGCAGACGCGCGAGCGCCGGCGTCGCATCCGGGCGCAGAGCATGGCTGTCGAAGTCGAACAGCACGTCGCCGGCGAGGTCGGCGCGGACGCTGCCGCCCGTCGTCTGCACCGTGAAGGGCGCCGTCTCGGCCGGCGCGAGCAACCCGGTCGAGAAGGACGACGACGTGCTCTCGCCCCCGCGCGGCGTGGTGACGGCAACCGCCTTCGCGCCGCTCGCCGAGACGAGCGCGCTCCAGATATCCAGGATGTTCTCGCGCTGCCGCGGGGGAAGAGCGTCTTGCGGGGCGCTGACGTACCCGATGCCCGCCAGGTAGACCGTGGTGCCGGCCGGCATCGACCAGAGCTCATCGTGAGCCTGCGCGAACTCCACGACGGAGGCGGGCGTCGCCAACGACGCGCCGTCGGCGGTCATGTCGGGGAAGCCGCGGTCGCTGATGCCGTTGTCGACGACGACGATCGCCCCCGACGTGGCGCCGTCGGCGCGGAGCTGGTCGGCAGCGACGGCGAGCGCGGCCCCGAGGTCGTTGCCGTCGCTGTCGGGCGCCGCATCGCGGACCGCGGTGAGCAGACGCGACTCGATTCGACGGATGTCGACGTCGGTCGCATCCGGGTTCTCGTCGGAGATCTCGTACCCCGCGGCGCGGAAGGACACCTCCGGCGTGCCGTCGAGGCTCACGACGGTGACCGGCGCGGCGGCGGCGATCGACGCGGTGATCAGGTCGCGGAAGGCGACGGGGATGTCGGGCGCCGGTGCGTTCGCGTGCGCCACGGCGACGAACACGATGCCGTCGTGGGCGACGACGTCGAGCGGTCGCTTGTCGTCGTCCACGCACGCGGTGAGGACGACGAGGAGGAACGCGAGGGCGGCGGCGACGGCGCCGAAGCGCCGGCCGGTGGGAGCGGAACGGATCATGGGCAGGACCTCTCTCGGGTGGGGTTCAGACGGTCGGCTGCGGGGGCGGCCCTTCGACCGCCTCAGCGGCCGAGGAGAGCCACGGGTTCGGCCCGCTGGACCAGGCGGGCGGTGCGAAGGGCGCGCGCGCGTTGAGCGGGTGACGGTGCGCGTCAGGCGCCGGGGTACGCCGCAGGTAGGAGCGCACGAGCGTGCCCGCTCGGCGCTCATAGAGGTTCGCGAGCGCCCGGGCACGCGTGACGAGCCCGTCGAACAGCGTCGTCAGCCAGCCCTCGAGCTGCGCCCTCTCGCCTTCGAGCGCGCCGATGCGTGCCTCGAGCGCCGCGAGCTGCGCACGGGGTGCGGCCAGGCGTGCGGCCGCCTCGCGCTGGCGCCGTGCGCGCACGACGGCCGGCGCGAGATGCGCCTCCGTGGCCGACACGCGGTTCAACTCGGCGTCCGACGACGCCGACCCGGCCTCGATGCGAGCGCGCAGGGCGTCGACCTGGGCGCGCAGTGCCGGCAGCGCGTGCAGGATCTCGCCGCGGCGGTCGATCAGCGGGGCCGCCTGGGCGGTCGCCTGCCACAGCTCGCGCTCGCAGCGCTCGCCGAGCTCGGCGTCGAGGCGTCGCAGCGACGCCGAGGGCTGCCGGCCCGACACCGGCTCGTGCGCGAGGCTCGTGTCGGCGTCGCGGCGGCCGACGACGAACCCGTCGTAGAGGCGCAGGCGCAGGGGATAGGCGAGGGGTGCCGACAGCGGCGCGCGCAGCGCAGCGTGATGGGCGGACGGTGCGGTCATCGGACGTCTCCTTCTTCTTCTTCGGGTGCGGTGGTGCGGTCGAGGCGAATCGGGCGGTCGAGTCCGGATGTCGCGGCGGGGTCGCCCAAGTGACGCGCGACCTCGTAGCGGGCCAGCTCGACCAGTTCGAGCGCGAGCGCGTCGAGGGCGCGGAGAGCGTCGGCGAGATCGGGGTCGATGCGGCGCAGCTCGTACACCGCGGTCGCTCGATCCGCCTTCTCGCGCTCGACGACGCCCTCGAGCGCGGCCACCTGGCCGGCCTTGGCCTCGAGTGCCGTGTTGGTCTGCCGGAGCGCGCTCTCGTCGCGGCTCGGGGTGAGGTCTCGCCCGTCCAGCCACGCGAGGACCGCCGTCGCTCCCATCAGGACCGCGAGAACCGTCGCCATCACGAGCTCGCTCGCCATCTCGTCGCCCGCGGCGGTGCCGCCTTCGTACGCGACCGTGTCGGCGAGCTGCCCCGCGGCGAACAGCCGCAGCAGGAACAGGCCCGCGATGACCGCGATCGCCGCCGCGGCGGCCGCCACGCTGAGGCGCGCGTGGCCGCGGCGGTACTCCCGCCCGCTCGTGAAGGCGGCGAGCACCGTCACGAGCGAGAACGCGATCGCGCACACCACCGAGAAGCCCGTCCAGCTGCGCAGCGCGGCGTTGAACGCGGGCACGGCCAGAACGACGTCGGCGAGGGCGATGCCGACGAGCAGGGTCGTCCGCAAGACCGGGAAGCGGCGAGGATGCAGCACCGCGGCCCGCGCGTGGATGCCGTCGGCGCGTGCGACGACGTCGGCGGCATCGCCGGACGGGCCGCTCGATGCGGACTGCGGCGGCGTGCGATCGAGGGTGGTCATCGGATCCCTCCGTTCCGGCCGAGAGCGGATGCGGCGGCAGGCGCCGCAGGAGGGAGGTGTCCATCGAGGATCGAGCTCTCGTCGCTCACGAGTTCCTCGAGGGCTGCGGGGCGCGTCGCCGCAGCGGAGAAGCCCAGCCGCGCCAGCAGGTCGTTGCGCAGATCGACGAGGTCGTCGCGCTCGACCCGGAGACGTGCCAGCCGGGCCCGGGAGGTCGTGAGGTTCTGGCCGATCTGCGCGAGGAGCATCGCGGCGACCTTGCGCCGGCTCTCGGCCTGCTGGCGCTGGTGGTGCTCCCAGGTGGCGCGCCACGACCTGATCTGGTTCATGAGTGCGTCGAGCGTGTCCTGATCGAGAGCGCGCGCGGCTGCGAGGCCGCCGACCTTCTCGATCACGAGCGCCCGGAGCTCGTCGACGTGCGCGAACGGGTCCATGGCGAGCACGGGCTGCAACACCGGCGACAGGGCCTCCGGGTGCCGGATCTGCAGCGGCCCGGACGACGATCCGGGAGCGGGCTCGAGTGAGACCGTCGTCGCGTCCCTGGGTGGGGTGCGGCGGAAAGGCTTCATGTCGGTTCTCCTCCTTCGGCCGCTCGGGTGGCGGCGTGTCTGTCAGAAAACCGGATGCGAGCGCACCTTCCCGCGGCGGGAGGCCTATTCGCCGGAGTGACGAGAGAACCCGGTTCCGGGGCGGGGATTTGTCTCGGTTGTCGGCTCGGAAGGGGTCTGCGGTGGGGCGTCCGAACCTCGTCCGTCGAGCACCGCCGACAGGATCGCGTCGTACTCCGATTCGGTCAGAAGGCGGGCGTCGAAGAACGCCGCATCCACCGCGTCGAGACTGTCGGGCGAGCTCAGCACCCGCGGCGGCGCGAAGCGGCGGACGCGGGGGCCGTACGGCCAGCGGGCGAGCAGGTCGACCAGCGCGTCATGAGCGACGCGTCCTTCGGCGGCGAGCGAGACGACATCCATCGCCGTCATGTGACCGCACCCGTCGCCCAGCACCGGCCGCAGCAGCTCCGCGCGCGCCCCATCTTCGTCTCCGGCTGCGGGACCGGGCGCCACGGTCTGGACTCTATGTCTGCTGGCGCTCGTCATGGGTCGCCGCCGTAGGCCATGCTGACTCCATGGGGAACCGGTTCACGCGCGACGAGAAGCTCGCCCTCCTCGCGCAGCACGAGCAGGCGTCGGCGTCGGGGGAGCAGGATCGGCTGCTCGCGCTCATGGGCGTCTCGCAAGCCCGCTTCATCGAGTGGTGGCTCGACGCGCGCGACGGCACGCTCATCGACGACCCTGTCGACACAGACCACGGGGTGCGAGACGACAGCATCTATGAGCTCGCGCAGCTCTACCGCGGGGTGATCCTGCAGCGTCGCATCCCGCGGAACGGGATCGCGGTCGGAGCGGCGGCTCGCGCGATCGTGCACCACGACGACGGCAGCTGGCGCGCTGACTATCTCGCGCGGGCGCGGTCCGCCCTCCGTGCCGTCTACGACCAGGTCGCGACGCATCCCGACGATGTGCTGAATCCCCGCCTGGGGACGACGCCGGCGGAAGCTGTTGCGCAGGCGCGGGCATACGTCGGCGTCGACGCTGTGCCGACGGAGGTCGAGCCCGATCCGGCGATCGCGGATGCCGTGCAGCGCAGCAACGAACGGGAGGCCGAGCAGACCCGCCTCCGGGACTGGGTGCGTCGCATCGCGCGGCATCCCTCCGCTTTCGCAGCGCTCGATCAGTGGTTCGCCACCACCCCGTTTCGCCACTTGCACCCGAGCACGCGACACACGCGGCCCCAGGTGTGGCGGCAGAAGCCGGAGCTGTGGCCGCCGGGCGAGGAGCGGGGCGACATGCTCCAGATCGTGAAAGACCGTCTCGGCACTCTCGAGACGTCGCTCGGTTGGCTCACGGACGAACGCGAGAGACACCTCGAAGTGCTGCGTCGCCGGGTCGTCGCGCTCCATTCCGACTACATCCGCGGCGGTAAGGGCAACGTGGCGCTCAAGTGGCACTGGCAGCACGACGTCGTGCGCCCGTGGCTGAAGCTCTCGATGGAGGACTTCCGAACCCCGGCAGAGCGCAACGCTCCCCGGCCCGCAGTCGGCGATGAGGAGAGCCAATCCACTGCGGCTATCGCGGCCATGTGCTTCTACACCGCGCTCGCGGAGTGGGACAGCGCGAGCGTCGCCGAGACGATCGCGCAGATCGGCGGGTTGCGGCGCGTCTTCGAGGGGGAGTTGCCGGAGCAGCTCCACAGAGAGCGGGCGACGCTCCATCGCGCGCGCGCAGCGCGAACTCGGAGCGTCGAAAGACTCGAGAACGCGCCGAGCCCGTCGTACGTGCGCGACGCATCGCCCCGGGTGCAGGAGCTGTTCCACGCGGCCGAGACCGTGCGTGCGCACCCGAACGCCGACATCGTCGAGCGGTACCTGTCGCGTCGCGTCGGCATCAGGGCACACCTTCAACGCGACGTCGATGTGCACGTGCTGAAAATATGCGACTACACGGTCAACCTCGCCACTGCCACCCGGCGAGTGCGCGCCGAGCTGCGGGCCGACCAGCTGCCGCGCATCCGCACTGCGCTCCTGACCTCCGCCGGGGATCAGGGAGCGTACCGCTTCTCGACTCATCGCAACGATGCGCTCAGCAACCAGGGGAGCCGCACACCCGGGCTGGCGCTCGCCACCGCACGACATGGGCTCGCCGAGCTCGAGACCAAGGCCGCTCACGGCAGCGTCCGCCGCGAGCGCGAATACCTGGAGATGGTCGAGCAGATGCAGCTCAACATCGCGGGGTCGGCGGTGCAATGGCTCGAACATCTGCTGACCGGAGACGACGAGTGGCTCGCCGGTGTCGAGCGCAGCCAGTGGCGCAGGCTCGTCCACCAGGCGATGCACGCCGCGGGAGACGCCCTCGACCTGATCGGGGAGCTGTGGGACCACGGCGAGCTCGAGGGAGCGCGTTACAGCACCGGCTTCATCTCCGACCGCACGTTCGTGTTCCGAGCGTTCGAGATCTACTACCGCTGCGCGTGCGTGTCGGCGACCGTGGCCGCCACCTTCGGTTTCGACGACCCGCGAGAACTCGACTATCCCGCCGTGCTGCTCGACATCTACCGGCAGGTGACGACTCTGCCGTTCCCGATACCCGACGCCGTCCTGCCGCGTCTGGTGCACTCGATCCTGTGGCACGCCTTCCTCGCGCGCGCCGTGCTGCCCGCGCTCCATTACGACGTCAACGAGTCGCTCATCGATCTCGACGCTCTCACCCGCCCGCTCGCGCCGGAGGAGGAAGGCGACCCCAGTGCGACGACGACGATGACGCTCGCGCGATTGAAGAACCTGACCGACTGGCTCATCGGCCGCGAATGGAGCGCCGGCGCGCTCGGGCGCATCACGGCCGGCTCGGCGGTGTGGCGCCTGCTCGACGACCGCAGCGCCGGGTTGTACGGGCTATGGCGGGAGGCATTCGGAGACGACCTGCTCGCGCCGCACGAGCGCTGACCGTCATCCCCACCTGATACCGCAGACGGGGCACTTCACGAACCGAGACGGGTACGCGATCTCAGCGCCGCACGCGCGGCAGATGTACATGGCCCGCTGAAGCGCCGGCGTGGTGGACATGGTGGTTCCTTTCGGGAGACGGAGATCACGCGGCCGTGGCGGCGGTGTGCACGAGCCGGATGGCCGACAGTGCGCGAGCCTCCTGCGACCGCGCGACCGGACGGATGGTGGTGCGCGTCGACGCGAGCGCGGCCAGCTCGGACGAGACGCCGTTGCGGCCGTGGACCAGCTGCACCTTCATGCCGACCTCGCGCGCGTGGCGGGCGAGCGGCGCGAAGATGTGGTCGCCGCTGGCGATGACGAGACGGCGGTACTTGCCGGCGAACTGCGGCGCGTACAGCGCGGACAGGAGCGCGAGGTCGGCGCCGTCGGGGCCGGCGTGTCCGATCCGCCACATGACACGGTCGCCCTCGAAGGCCGGGCGCAGCTCGCGCGTGGTGTGGACGGAGACGCCCACGAAGACAAGGTCGTCGGGACCGACGCCGACGGCCTCGTCGCGGTATACCGCCCACCAGCGCGCAGCATCCGCCGTGGTCATCCGGCGGCCGCGTGTGACGAGCTGGTTCTCGAGGTCGATCGCGTGGACGGTGCGGACGCGCCGCGGGGCGGTCGTGCGGACGTCCGCATCGTCGATCGTGGACGTGGGGACGGTGTCGAGGTGGCGCATGGTGTCTCCTCCGATGTGTGCCGGCGGGATGCCGGTGGGATCAGTGAAGCGGCGGCGCGCGCCCGTGCCTCCGGCCGTCGACGGAAACGGCGAAGAGCCGAGACAAGCGCCGACGGTACGGCCGCGGTATCTCGGAAAGGGGGATCAGGCGCGCGTGACGGCGACGACGGCGTCCCTGCCGGGCCGGCGCCACTGCACGCCATTGTCGACCGTGAGCGCCGCCCCGCAGTGCGCGCAGGTCTCCGCGCGCTCCGACGTCTCGCCGCATACGCCGCACACCACGGCGAACGGCGGACGCTCGTTCGCCGACGGGCGGTGGCGGTGCGCCCACGCCGCGTACGCCTGGAGCACGGGCACGGCGTCGGCGCCGGCCTCGGTCGGCACGTACTCGTGGCGGGGGCGGGCGCCCTCGGAGTAGGGACGCGTCTCGAGGAGGCCCTGCTCGACCATCGTCGCGAGGCGCGCGGCCAGGACGTTGTCGGATGCGGCGATCCGCCGCTTGAAGTCGTCGAAGCGGCGCGCGCCCGACACGGCCTCACGCAGGATCAGCAGCGTCCAGGGGTCGCCGATGGCGTCGATGCCCCGTGCGATGGGGCATGCCTCCGCGCTCCAGTCGGATCTCAGCGGCATGTACGGCCTCCTCGGCATTCACTTGCTTGAAGAAAGTTTATGGTCTAGCGTTCGAGCGATCAACTTTTCTCAAGAAAGCGAGCGTGGCATGTCCCAAAGTGTTGCGGCCGCACCGGCTTCGCAGGTCACGCGGTGGACGCCACGGCAGCGGCTGGCGACGGCGCTGAACCTGACCGGCGCGCTCACGGTCGCCGGCGCGGCGGGGGCGGGGAGCCCGCTGTTCGTGTACGAGCAGGGCCGGTGGGGCTTCGGCGAGAGCACGCTCACGATCATGTTCTCGATCTACGCGCTCACCCTCCTGGTGACGCTCCTCGTCGCAGGCTCGCTCTCCGACCACCTCGGCCGCCGTCCGGTGCTCATCGGGGCGCTCCTGCTGCTCGCCGCTGCATCCGTGCTCTTCCTCCTCGCCGACGACGCGAGCTGGCTGATCCTCGCCCGCGCCGTGCAGGGCGTCGCGACCGGCGCCGCCACGAGCGCGTTCACAGCGATGGTGTCGGAGACGGTGCCGTCAGCAAGCCGCGATCGGATGACGCAGATCGCGGGCAGCTTCCCGATCGGCGGCCTCGCGCTCGGCGCGCTCGCCGGAGGGCTCGCGGTGCAGGGCACCGCACTGCCGGTCGTCGCGGTGTTCGTGCCCGTGATCGTGCTCATCGCGGTGGCGATCTCGGGGTCGCTCCTCACCCCGGCGTCGTCGTCGCGCATCCCCGGCGCATGGCGGTCGCTCGTGCCGCGTGTCGCGGTGCCCCGCCGCCTGCGCGGAGCCTTCGCGCGCGCGGCGGTGCTCGTGGCCGCGGCGTGGGCCACCTCCGGTCTGTTCCTCGGCCTCGTTCCGGCGTTCGCGCACGCCGTCGGGGTCGACGGTCTGCCGGCGGCGGTGCTCGTCTTCCTGCAGCCGGCCACCGCCGCCGCGGCCGGCATCGCCCTGACGCGGCTGCCGGCCGCCCGCGCCGGTCTCGTCGGCGCGACGGCGCTCCTCGCCGGCGGTGCGCTCGCGTTCGCCGCCGCGGTCGGCGGGTCTGCGCCGCTCATGGCTCTCGCCGCGATCGTCGGCGGTGTCGGCAACGGCCTGGGCTTCGCCGCCGCGCTGCGCCCGCTCGCCGCCGCGGCGGCCACGCACGAGCGCGGCGGCGTGATCTCGGCGATCTACGTCGTCGCGTACGTCGCCTACGGCCTGCCCGCCTTCGTCGCCGGGCAGCTCGCGGCCGACCTCGGCCTGGCGGGCGTCACGGCCGGCTACGCGCTGCTCATCGTCGCCGCCGCCGCGGCGGCGCTCCTCACTCGCGTGCCGCTGCGGGCCGACTCCCACCCGGTGCTCGCCGGAAAGGAAGGACGGTCATGACCGACATCGACGGAGCCACGATCCTCATCACCGGAGCGAACGGCGGCCTCGGCGCCGAGTTCGTCACCCAGGCGCTCGCGCGCGGCGCCCGCCGCGTCTACGCCGCGGCCCGCACCCCGCGGGAGTGGGGCGACGCGCGCGTCGTGCCGCTCAGCCTCGACGTGACCGACCGCGACGCGATCGCCCAGGCGGCGGATGCGGCGCCCGACGTCGACATCGTCATCAACAACGCGGGCATCCTCCGTCGCGGCGACCTGCTCACCGGCGACCTGGCCGACATCGAGGCGATGTGGGAGACGAACACGCTCGGACCGCTGCTCGTCGCGCGGGCCTTCGCGCCGCGGCTGGTCGCCGCATCCGGCGCGCTCGTGAACATCGGGTCGGTGCTCAGCTGGTACGCCGCGGGCAAGGGCTACAGCATGTCGAAGGCGGCGCTGTGGTCGCAGACCGAGGGCCTGCGCCTCGAGCTTGCGCCGCAGGGCGTGCACGTCATGGGCGTATACCTCGCCTACACCGACACCCCGATGAACGCCGGCATGGACCCGGCGGGCATGAACACGCCCGCCGACGTCGTCGCGCAGGTGTACGACGGGCTCGTCGCGGGCGCCGGCGAGCTGCTCGCCGACGACACCACGCGCGCGGTGCGGTCGCGGTTGTCGCAGGTCGGATGACCCGGTGTCACGCGAACGTCGCGCGGAGCACCCGCACGATCTCGCCGATCGCCGGCAGGAGCTGCGCGGCGGAGAGCTGATACGTCTCCCACGAGCGCCGGTAGGGGTCGATCACGTCGTCATCGAACGGATCGGCGGGCACCTCGAGCTGGCCGCGACGGCTCGCGAGCAGATCGAGCACCGCGCGCACCCGCGCGTGCGGGTTCGTACCCGCCGCCTCCGCCGTCGTGCGGATCTCGGCCTCGGGCACATCCCGCGCGAGGCGTTCGAACTCCCGGGCGGTGAACACCGAGCGGATCGCGGCGGGGGAGACCTCGACGATGTCGCGGCGGTGCTCGCGCGACATCGCGAGGACGAGGTCGGGCGTGCGCAGGTGCGACTCGTTCAGCCAGCGCGCCCGGTGCGCGGCGCTGTCGTCGGTCGCGACGCCGAGCTGCGCGGCCAGGTGCGCCGCATCCGGTTCCATCGGCTTGTCGATGAGCGCGCGCGTGCCGGCGCTCGAGACGGCGACATCGAGCGGGCGCAGGCGCGTGCGCAGCAGCTGCTCGGCCAAGGGGGAGCGGCACACGTTGCCGGTGCACACGGTGAGGATCTGGATCGTCGGCGCGACGGATCGCTCGTCGCGGTGATCGAACAGGCCGCTCAGATCGAGGTCGAGCATGAGTTCATTCTGTCGGGCCGGGGAGCGTGGTGCGCTTCGTCTCGGCTTCGCCTCGCTCAGCGTCCGGTGGCTCGGCTTCGCCTCGCTCAGCGTCCGGTGGCTCGGCTTCGCCTCGCTCAGCGTCCGGTGGCGCGGGTTCGGCGTCCGGTGCGACACGGCCACGAAACGCCCGCCCGGTAACCTGGGCTCGATGTCCGAGTCTATCGAGGCCGAACTGCGCACCCTCCGGCCGCCGGAGGAGTCTCCCGACGATGCGCCGCGCGATCCGGCGCCCACCTCGTCGAAGCCGCGCCGCCGCGGATCGCGCCGCCACCGCACGTGGCTCGAGGGCGGCACCTCGGTGCAGTTCTGGGGCTGGGAGCTGCTCGGCTGGGCGGTGCTCGGCCTGGGCGCGGGCCTCGTCGCCGCGGCCGCGCTCAACGAGTTCGCGCCGCAGCCGCTCGGGTCCACGCTTTCGCTGCTCGTCGTGTGGGTCGCGTTCCTCGCGCCCGTCGTCTTCGCGTTCGCGCGGTCGCGCCCCCGTGCGCTGCTGCGGTTCCGCCCGCTCGACCTGCTCTACGGCATCGCCCTGGGCCTGATCCTCCGCCTCGTGCAGGGCTGGCTCGAGATGGCCGCCGGCGGCAGCAGCGCGTGGCCGGCGTACTCGAGCGGCGGGGCACTGCCGTCGAACTGGTGGTTCGACCAGCTGCTCGCCGGAGTGATCGTCGCACCGGTGCTCGAGGAGCTTTTCTTCCGCGGGCTCGTGCTCGTCGCCGTCTACACCGCGGTCCGGCGTCTGGCCGGCGCGGGCATCGCCACCTTCGCGGCCGCGCTCGTCTCGACCGGCCTCTTCGTCGTCGCGCACGCGCTGCTCGCCCCGGTCACCTGGGATGCGGCGGTGTCGCTCGCACTCGTCGGCCTCATCAACAGCCTCATCGTGCTCCTCACCGGCCGCATCTGGGGCGCCGTGCTCGCGCACGCCGTCTACAACGGCATCTGGATCGCCCTCGCGACGGTCGGCACCCTGCTCGGCGGGACGTCGCCGGGGGGCACACCGACGCTCGGCTGAGCCGCCGCATCCGCACCGCCCCTTCACGAGGAAGACCCCCGCTCGTCGTAGAGCGGGGGTCTTCGCAAACCTCCGAGGTCGCGGTGCCGTGCGACCTGTGCATCGGGTTCGGTCCGATATTAGCGAGAAGTCAGCAGCGATCCGCAAGACGCGCGCATGAGAATGCGCTCCTATGACGCACGCGGCGCCCGGCGGGCCGACGCGTGCTCGGACGACGAGCGCCAGATGAGCGCGATGACGACGCCCGCGACCATGCCGAGGCTGTTCGCGATGACGTCCCACGCCGACGCCGTGCGCCCCGGCAGCAGCGTGCCCTGGATGAGCTCGATCGCGGCGCTCGACGCCACGCCGATCGCGATCACCCAGCCCCACGCGCGCACGAGCCCCGCCAGCAGGAACCCGAACGGCGCGAACAGCGCGATGTTGGCGCTGAACTCGATCCGCGCGTACGTCGCCCACGGGAAGCGCCGCGTGATCGCCGCAAGGACGTGCCCGGCGCCCTCGTCCACGTGCGTCGGCCAGAACGCGATGAACGCGAGCGTCAGCGCGTACACGACCAGCAGCGCCACGAGCACGCCGCGCGTGCGAGCGGTGACGGGCCGGAGCATCCGCCCAGCGTAGGCCGCGAATGTGAGCGACGCGTTTCGGGCGGATGCAGCGCCTGCGACGCCACCGCGCGGTGTGACGGCGTTCGCTCCGGGACGCCGCGACGACATCTGCGCGCCATGTATGCGTGGTATTTTCCGCTCGACCGGGGTGACGGGGGTTCCACCGGTTCGGGAGGTGGGTGTGGCCAGGCGCCGAGCCGACACGCGCGATCGTCGCATCGTGGAGTTCTACTCCTTCCGCGGCGGGTGGGAGCGGGTGCGCCGCCGCATCCGGCTCGACGAGCCGACCGCCGAGGGGCTGCGCGCCGAGGGCTTCACGATGGTGCGCGTGCGCGTGTCGCCGTGGCAGAGCCGCGAAGTGTCGCTGCTGCGCTTCCTCCAGGCCGACGGGTCGGACCCGGAGTAGGCGCTAGCGCGCGACGTCGTGCGGGAGGACCTCGGATGCGTCGACGCCGAGCACCCGCGCGAGCGACACGAGCGTCTGCAGCCGCGGATTGGCGGGCGTGCCGGGTTCGACTCGCCGTTCTCGAGCTTCTGATACGTGTACGTCGCGATGCCCGCGGCCCGCGCCACCTGCTCCTGCGTGAGGCCCGACCGCTCGCGCGCCTCGCGCAGCCGCTCGCCCAGGGCGGCCGCATACGCGTCCCATGCGCCTCCGTCGTTGGAAGTCACGGTTCTAGAGTGCCGCATCCCGGGGCGTTCGGGGGCGCCGGGTCGCGGCGGCGGTTCGGGTGTCAGCTGCGGTCGCTTGGCGGAGGTGCATGCGGCGTCACGTGCCACGCGGATGCGAGGGGCGCTCGTTCGGGTGGCGGGTGGGGTCGCTTCGAGGCCCTGGATGCGGCGAGAAGTGACACCCCGGTGCTGGCGAGGCGACCTGCGACAAGCACAGGGACGGGCGTCGGGCGGGGTGCGCTTCGTCTCGCTGCGCTCGCTCGGCGTCCGGGCGAGCGCACGTGGGACCGCGAGTCCAATGGGGAGCGCTAGGCTCGCAGCACGAGCGGAGGGGAGACTGCGTGCGTGAACTGCGCCTCGGGGTCATCGACGACCACCCCGCCCTGCTCCTCGGCGCCCGAGCCGCTCTCGAGACACAGCCCGACATGCACGTCGTCGTGACGGCGTCGAACGTCGACTCGCTGCTCGCCCACGGCGCCGCCCTCGACATCGTGCTGCTCGACCTGCTCCTCGGCGACGGGTCGAGCGTCACCGACAACGTCACGCGCCTGCGCGAGACGGGGGTGCCCGTGCTCGCCTACTCGGGCTCCGACCAGCCCGCGCTCCTGCGCGAGGCCGCGCGCGCGGGCGCCTCCGGGGTCGTCCGCAAGACCGAGCCGCCCGAGGCGATCGCGCTCGCCGTCCGCACCGTCGCGGACGGCGGCGTCGCGGCCGGCGCCGACTGGGCCGCGGCGCTCGAAGACGACCACCGGTTCGTCTCCGCGCGCCTGAGCGCCCGCGAGCGCGAAGTGCTCGGGCTGTACGCGGCGGGGGAGACGGCCGAGCGGGTCGCGGCGGCCCTGTTCGTCTCGCGCGAGACGGTGGTCGACCACATCCGCCGCATCCGCGCGAAGTACGCCGCCGCCGACCGGCCCGCGCCCACCAAGGTCGACCTGTACCGCCGGGCTGTCGAGGACGGCCTTGTCGACGAGCGCTGAGCCGCACCTCACGCGCGACGCGCAGGATCGGCTTGAACGGCGACTGACCGCGCTCGCCGCGCTCGCGGGGATGCTGTTCCTCCTCGGCACGGCGCCCGTGCTCGTCGTCTTCCCGCACGTGCAGTGGTGGTGGCCGGCGGTCGCCGTCGTCATGCTCGGGATGCAGGTGCTCCTCGTCGTCGCGCACCTGCGGATCTCGATCGGCTGCGTGCGCTTCCTGTGGCGCGCGATCGCGTTCTCGTGCTGGCTGCTCGAGGTGACGATGTTCGCGGCGTGGAGCCCGGCCGACGCCGACGCCCTGCAGCCGTGGATCTGGCCGCTGCTGCCGGCCGGCGTCATGCTGCTCGGACTCCTCATGGTCACGTGGAAGGCGATCATGTGGACGATCGGGATCGCCCTCGCCCCGATCGCCTCGGCGCTCGTCGTCACGGGCGGTGTGCCCGACGGCGTCATCCACAACACTCCGCTCGCGCTCACCGGCGTCACGCTCGTGCTCATCCTGACCTCCGTCCGCACGCGCCTGCGGCAGGCGTTCGCCGCGGAGGCGGCGGCGCGCAGCAGCGAGCGGCGCAGCGCCCTCGCCCGCGCCGAGGCCGAGCAGCAGCGGGCGCTCGCCCGCCTCGTACACGACGACGTGCTCGCGGTGCTCACCGCGGCGATGCAGCTGGGCGGCCGCATCCCCG
The DNA here is from genome assembly GCF_003931875.1 of Microbacterium sp. 10M-3C3. Lineage (NCBI taxonomy): Bacteria > Bacillati > Actinomycetota > Actinomycetes > Micrococcales > Microbacteriaceae > Microbacterium > Microbacterium sp. 10M-3C3. The sequence goes on from NZ_CP034245.1 coordinate 830,268, forward strand.
AGGAGCTGCGCACCGAGGCGCGTGCGGCGCTCGCGGTGCTCGACCGTGAGACGCCCGACGCCGATCCGGATGCGGCGCTGCCCACCGAGACCGCGACGACGCAGCTGGCCGCGCACGTGCGCGAGCTCGCCCCCGCCGCGCTCGTCAGCGCGATCGCGGAGCCCGGCACGCTGCCCCGCCACGTCGTCGACGCGTTCGGCCGCGCGCTCGGGGAGGCGGTGCGCAACAGCGTCCGCCACGCCGGGCCGGCGGCGATCGAGGTGCGCATCACCGGCACGGCCGATCGACTCGAGGTGGTCGCGAGCGACGACGGTCAGGGCTTCGACCTCGGCCGCGTCGACCCCGAGCGGCTGGGGGTGCGCGAGAGCATCGTCGGGCGCATCGACGCCCTGCGCGGCGGCCGCGCCCGCCTGACGAGCGTGCCCGGCGAGGGCACCCGGGTGGTGATGACGTGGCAGCGCTGACGGGGGCCGAGACCGGTTCGGGCGGATTCGGCACGCAGGGCGCCCGGTGGGGCTTCGTCATCCTGTGGGCCGGCGGCGTCGTCTCGGCGATCCTCGCCGGCGGCTTCGGAGCCACGCCGGAGGCGCGCTGGCACTACGCCGCGGCGCTCGCCCTCGACCTGTGTGCCGTGGTGCTCGTCACCGAACGGGCCTCGCGCGGCCTCGCCCCCGCCCGCGCCGCCGCCACCGCGCTGGTGGCCACTCTCGCGGCGGCGATCGGGTTCATCGCCTACGCGAACGGCAGCGAGATCTGGGTCGTCGCGAACGCCACGACGATGGCGGCGATCCTCTTCGCGCGGGGCAACCCCCGCTGGGCGACGGTCGCCGTCCTCGCGTGCGTCGCGCCCACGACGATCGGCGCCGCGACCGGCCTGGTGTCATCCCCCGACGCGATCTACGTCCTCGGGGTCGCGGGGCTCATGGTGCCGTCGGCCATCCTGTGGCGCCCCGCCCTCGCGAGCATCCTCCGCCGCGAGCAGCGCCATCGCACGGTCGAGGCGCGCGCCGCGCTCGAGGCGGAGGCCTCCGCCATCGCGATGGCCGAGTACGGCCGCGAGATGCAGCGCATCCGCGACGACGCGGCACCGCTCCTCGAGCGCCTCGCCTCCGCCGACGCGCTCGACGACGCGGACCTCACCGAGCTCGCCGTCACCGAGGGGGCGATCCGCGATCGGATGCGCTCGCCCCTCGCGCGCGACGAGGAGCTCATCGCCGCGATCGCGCGCGCCCGCCGCCGCGGCATCCGCGTGCTGCTCCTGTGGGACGGCGACCCCGCCGGCACGCCCGACCCCGCCCTCGTGCACCGGCTCGGCGAGATCGTCGACGCCGCCGCATCCGGGTCGCTCGTCGTGCGCGGGGGGCAGGGTCGCGACGAGATGTGGGTCGTGCGCACCGACGGCGACGCCGTTTCGCGCATCGTGCTCGACGACCGCGGCCGCACGCGCGAAGTGCTGTAGCGCGCGGCGCCCGCCTGTGCGCACTCCCGGAGCGCGTTCACCGGATGTTTCCCCCCGTCCTGGGGGAGGACGGTGCCCGGTCGGCCGGAATACGCTTTTCGCGTCCGTCTCGGGGGAGGCGGACAGCGAGTGCGCCGCTCCCCGGGGGGAGCGAGCGGCGGGTTCGCGTCGGTGCCGCGCGGTCGTTCTCGTCCGGGCATGGGGGAACCCCGCGCACGATCCCCTCCACGGATCGACTTCGAGGTCCGCGGAGGGGATCGAACCGTTTCCGGGCCCGGGGCCGGGGCCGGTGCGCGGCGGCGTCTGCGGCTCACGCTCACGCTCGCGTGCGCGCAGAATTCAGGCCGAGCGCGCGTCAGGGTGGCAAACTCGCCCCGGGGTGCCGGTGCGCCTGAATTCTGCGCGCGACGGGGCGGCGTCAGCCGGTGGGCTCGGATGCGGCGGGCAGCTCGCCGTTCGCGATCGCATCCGCGAACCGGCGCAGGTCGGGGCCCGGCTCCCAGTCGATGAAGCGGTCCTTCAGCCGCGCGGTCAGCTGCCGGAAGGCTTCGTCCGACGTGATGCCGCCGCCCGTGCGGGCGATGTCGAGCACCGCCTCGCGCAGCACCCGATCGGCGTCGTCGAGGATCTTCGCGCGGGCCTGCTCGTTCCAGCGGATGTCGTCGATCTTCATGCGTGCCACCGTAGGCGGCGGCTCGCCGCATCCGTCGGGGGTTGCGTCGATCGCCGCAGGGCGCTGGGATGCGGTGGCCGGGCTCAGTCCGCGAGGGCGGCGCCGAGCCGCTCACGCAGGGCGGCCGGGTCGGCGATCACGTCGCGCAGCACGCCGCGCGCGGCGTCGCGCCCGTCCTCGTCATCTTCGGGCACGTTCCACAGCAGCACGCCGACAGGGCGGCCGTCGTCGAGGTACACCACCGCGCGCGTCGTCGGCGCCCTCCGCGGCGAGGTCGACGTCGACCGTCTCGAGCTGCGGGTCGAGCGTGCCGACGGCCTCCCACCGCACGCCGAACACGGCGGAGTAGAAGTACGGCGTGTGCGCGTACGGCTCGTCGGCGCCCGCGGCGGCACGGCCCGCGGCGGTGCCCGAGACCGTCGCGTGATCCACGTGCTCCACGCGCGAGCGGCCGAGGATCGCGTCGGGGTACGCGGCGATGTCGCCCGCGGCTCAGATCGCCGCATCCGACGTGCGCAGGCGTTCGTCCACGACGCCGCCGCCGTCGTCGTCGACCTCGAGCCCGGCCGCCACGGCGAGGTCGGCGACGGGGGAGACGCCGAGGCCGAGCACGACCGCGTCGCGCTCGAGCTCCGTGCCGTCGTCGAGCACCAGCACGACCGCCGCGTCGCCCGCGCGCACGGTGTCGGCCCGCCGATTCGCGATCAGATGCACGCCGGCGTCGGCGAACAGCTGCTCGTACCGGGCGGCGAGGTCGGGCGGGAAGGTGTCGGCGCCGAGCACCGCGCCGCGGAAGACGAGGTCGGTCTCGACGTCGTTCTGCACGAGCGCGGCCGCGATCTCGGTGCCGATGTAGCCGCCGCCGACCACGGCGATGCGCGCGCCGGCGCGGGCGAGCTGCCGCAGCCGGCGGTAGTCGGCGGCCGAGCGGAAGTACAGCACGCGCTCGTCGTCGGGCGCGTCGACCTCGTGCGGCCGCGATCCGGTGACGAGGATCAGGCGGCGGTAGCCCACCTCGCCGCCGTCGTCGGTCGACACGGTGCGGCGCGCGCGGTCGATCTCCGTCACGAGCGTGCGCAGACGGATCTCGGCGCCGGTGTCGTCGGCGGTGCCCAGCGGCACCTGGTCGTCGGTGAAGTCTGGGTCGGTCCACAGCTTCTTCGACAGTGCCGGCCGCGTGTACGGCTCGTCGACGTCGGCGCTGAGCACGACGATCGTGCCGTTCTCGTCGCGCTCCCGGATGCCGCGGGCCGCCGCATCCGCGCCCATGCCGCCGCCGACGATCACATAGTCGTACGTGTCCATCACCGCACCGATCTGCCACCCCTCCGACCTCCAGGGGTGCGGCCACGGTAGGCGCGCGGCGACGACGGCGGCCACCGGGGGAGCGCGGCGGGAGGCTGCGCGTATGATGCGCGCTCAGCCGCCCGACTGCACGCGCGCCCGGTGCCGGTCGGTGAGGTCGCGCATGTCGCGGAGGAGGTCGCGCATCGCGTCGAGCTGAGCGACCGTGAGATCGCGGAAGAGGTGCTGACCCTCCTCGACGAGGGGTCCGTACGCGCGCCACGTGAGCTCGTGGCCCGCGTCGGTCATCTCCACGAGCACCTTCCGGCGGTCGGTGTCGGATGCGACGCGCCGCACCAGCCCGCGCGCGGAGAGCCGGTCGATCATCGCGGTCGTGGCGGCGGGGCGGAGGCCCGTGGCGACCGCCAGCTCGCCCGCGGAGCGCGGACCCGCGTCATCGCATTCATGAGAATACGCTCATGTCCACCCTTTGGGGGACATCTTGCCACCGACGGCGCGCGTCCCCTACCATGCTTCGGCGCCGCTCGCTCGGCGCCGGCACCTGCGTGTTTTGGCCGTCGCATCCGGATGGCGTAGACTGTCTCTTTGGTGCGCGCCGCCTGCTGGCGCGCCACCGCGAACGTGAGCCCTCCACTGGCGTCTTCGACCGGCATCCGCCCGAGAAGCACCCCGGAGCGGGATTCACGAACACCTCCGTTCGAATCAGAAAGCAGCACTCCTGTGACGCGCACTTACACCCCCAAGGCTGGCGAAGTCCAGCGCGAGTGGCTCGTGATCGACGCGACCGACGTCGTCCTCGGCCGCCTCGCCTCGCACGCCGCCGCCCTCCTCCGCGGCAAGCACAAGCCGACCTTCGCGAACCACATCGACACCGGCGACTTCGTCATCGTCGTGAACGCCGACAAGGTCGCCCTCACCGGCCAGAAGCTCCAGAAGAAGATGGCCTACCGCCACTCCGGTTACCCGGGCGGCCTGAAGGCTGTCTCGTACTCCGAGCTCCTCGAGAAGAACCCCGTCCGCGCGGTCGAGAAGGCCATCCGCGGCATGCTGCCCAAGAACAGCCTCGGCCGTCAGCAGCTGTCGAAGCTGAAGGTGTACGCGGGTGCCGAGCACCCCCACGCCGCGCAGCAGCCCACGCCGTACACCTTCGACCAGGTCGCCCAGTAAGCGCCGTTTAGGACACAGACATGTCGAACATCGAGAACTACTCCACCGAGACGCCGGTCGACCAGACCGCCGTCGCCGCCGAGCGTCCCGTCCTGAGCGTCCCCGGCGCCGCTGTCGGCCGTCGCAAGCAGGCCATCGCGCGCGTCCGTCTCGTCCCGGGCTCGGGCACGATCACGGTCAACGGCCGCGCGATCGAGGACTACTTCCCCAACAAGCTGCACCAGCAGCTCATCAACGACCCGTTCACGGTGCTGAACCTCGCCGGCGCCTACGACGTGATCGCCCGCATCTCCGGCGGCGGTCCCTCGGGCCAGGCCGGTGCGCTGCGCCTGGGCATCGCGCGTGCGCTCAACGAGATCGACGTCGAGAACAACCGCCCGACCCTGAAGAAGGCCGGCTTCCTCTCGCGCGACGCGCGCGTGAAGGAGCGCAAGAAGGCCGGTCTCAAGAAGGCGCGCAAGGCGCCGCAGTACTCGAAGCGCTGAGTTCGGATCCGATGCCGCTTTTCGGCACGGACGGGGTGCGGGGGCTGGCCAACGGCCCCCTCACCGCCGACCTCGCGCTGCACCTGGCCCAGGCGACCGCCGTCGTTCTGGGCCAGGGCCGTTCGGCGGAGGCGCGACGCGCCGCCGGCCGACGGCCCACCGCCGTCGTCGCGCGCGACCCGCGCGTGTCGGGGGAGTTCCTCACGGCGGCCGTCGCCGCGGGCCTGGCCTCCTCGGGCGTCGACGTGCTCGACGCCGGCGTCATCCCGACGCCCGCCGCGGCGTTCCTCATCGGCGACATCGACGCCGACTTCGGCGTCATGGTGTCGGCCTCCCACAACCCCGCGCCCGACAACGGAATCAAGATCTTCGCCCGCGGCGGGGTGAAGCTGCCCGACATCGTCGAGCAGCGCATCGAGGCGGCCCTGGACGGGCAGATGCTTCAGCCGACGGGCGCGGGCGTCGGCCGCATCCGCCGCTTCGCCGACGCCGAGGACCGCTACGTCGTGCACCTCCTCGGGTCGCTCCCGCACCGGCTCGACGGCATCCACGTCGTGCTCGACTGCGCGCACGGCGCCGCGTCGGGCGTCTCGCCCGAGACGTTCAAGGACGCCGGCGCCCAGGTCACCGTCATCGGCGCCGACCCCGACGGGCTCAACATCAACGACGGCGTCGGCTCGACGCACCTCGACAACCTCGCCGAGGCGGTCGTGCGCCTGGGCGCCGACGTCGGGATCGCCCACGACGGCGACGCCGACCGCTGCCTCGCCGTCGATGCGCGCGGCAACGTCGTGGACGGCGACCAGATCATGGCGATCCTCGCCGTGTCGATGAAGGAGCGCGGCCACCTCGCCGACGACACGCTCGTCGCCACCGTCATGAGCAACCTCGGTCTTCATCGCGCCATGGCCGACCACGGCATCCGCGTCGTGCAGACCGCGGTCGGCGACCGGTACGTGCTCGAAGCCATGAACGAGCACGGCTACTCCCTCGGCGGCGAGCAGTCGGGGCACGTCATCATGAGCGAGTTCGCCACGACCGGCGACGGCCTGCTCACGGGGCTCCACCTCGTCGCCGAGATGGCGCGGCGCAAGGCCACGCTGGCCGAGCTCGCATCGGTGATGACCGTCTATCCGCAGGTGCTCGTGAACGTGCGCGACGTCGACCGTGCCCGCGTCGAGACCGACGAGGCGCTGCAGGCGGAGGTAGAGGCGGTGCGCGCGAAGCTGGGGGACACCGGCCGTGTGCTGCTGCGCGCATCCGGAACCGAGCCGCTCGTTCGCGTCATGGTCGAGGCGGCGGACGCCGCGTCGGCCGAGGGCTACGCGGAGCGCATCGCGGCGGTCGTGCGGGAGCGCCTGGCGATCTGAACGGCCGTGCCCCGGCGCCTCTTTGGACGTGAAGTGCACAGTCTTGAAACGCGCGCGCGCTTTCCGTAGTGTCGGAGCAGTCGGACCGCGCCGCGCACTGCGCGGCGGGTGCTTCGGGCTCCGACACCCCCGTGCGTCCGGCCCCGCCGTGGGGGGCTCGGCCGGTGGGCCGGACGCACGGCTTCGCCGTCGCGCGGCTCGCGTTTCGCCACGTGACGCGCGTGACCTCGCCGAAACACGACCCTCGTATGCTGGAGGGGCAACGTAAGCCGTTGTGGGCCGCCGAGACAAAAAACCTGGGTGGAAAAGAGAGACGTCGTCGTCGATCCTGCCCGTGGCGCCCCGGGCCGGGTCCCGCGCCGTCTCACCTCCTGACAACCGGTGAAGTGTGAGAACCTCCATGACCACGAAAGCCTGCGTCGTCGTCGGCAATCCCAAGCCGCGATCGCGCACCCTGACCGTCGCGACGACGCTCGTCGAGCACGTCCTGGACCCGGGCACGTACGACCTCACCGTGATCGACCTCGCCGATCACATCGACGAGATCTTCACGTGGCCCTCCGAGACGCTCGGCGAGCTCAACGCCCTCGTCGCCGACAGCGACCTCGTCGTGTTCGCGTCGCCTACGTACAAGGCGACCTACACCGGGCTGCTGAAGGCCTTCCTCGACCGGTACCCCGCCAACGGGCTCGCCGGCGTCGTCGCGATCCCAGTGCTCACGATCGCCGACGGCACCCACAGCATGGCGCCGACGCACAACGTCGCACCGCTGCTCGCCGAGCTCGGCGCCATCGTCCCCGGCCGCGGCTTCGCGTTCGTCTCGGCGCACATGGACCGTCTCGACGAGATCGTCGAGGCCGCCGCATCCGAGTACCGCGCGAACATCGCGCGCGTCGCGGCGCTCGCCCCGGCCACCGCGGCGGTGGCGTCGTGACCGCCCCGATCGACGCCCGCGCCTTCCGCGACGCGCTCGGCCACTTCGCCTCCGGCATCACGATCGTCAGCGGCATCGACGCCGACGGCCCGATCGGGTTCACATGCCAGTCGTTCTACTCCGTGTCGGTCGACCCGCCGCTCATCTCCTTCAGCGTCATGACGAACTCGACCACCTACCCGCGCATCCGCGAGACCGGCCGCTTCGCGGTCAACGTGCTCTCGCACCACCAGGATGCGGTGGCCTCGCAGTTCGCGCGCAAGGGCACCGACAAGTGGGCGGGCATCTCGTGGACGCCGACCGCGGCGGGCACGCCCGTCCTCCACGACACGCTGATGTGGCTGGACTGCGAGATCTGGGCCGAGCACGAGGCCGGCGACCACCTCATCGTCATCGGGCGCGTCGTGGAGATGAGCCCCGCCGAATGGCACCGGCACGAACCGCTGCTGTACTTCAAAGGCGCCTACCGGCACCTGCGCGACATCGCCAGCTGACGCCGGGTGGCTGGTCCCGCGCCGGGCGGGCTGTGCTGGCGCCGTGCGGGCCGTGCCGGCGTCAGGCGGGCTCGGTCATGCCGTCGACGAGGCCCAGGAAGGCGATCGCCGACAGGTGCCACTCGACGGGCTCGCCGTCGATGCCGGGGAGCTCCGCGGTCTCGTCGGCGAACGACTGCCCGAACGCCGAGCTCGTCGCCACGCCCTCGAGGACGGACGACGCCGTACGCACGAAGTGCCCCATGCCGAGGCCCGAGACGATGCGCCGGCCGAAGCGCGCGAACAGGCGCTCGTACGCGGCGGACATGATCTCGAGGTACTGGTTCTGGATCGTCTCCAGCCGGTCCAGCAGCACGGCGCGCTCGTCGTCGGGGAAGCTGTCCAGCGACATCGACAGCGCGCGGAACGTGCGCCACCGCGCCGAGCCGGCGAGCGTCGCGTGCATCGTCGTCAAGGCGCGGCGCACCGTTTCGAGCAGCGCGGCGCGGCGGCCCTCGGCGGTGTCGAGGCATCCGGGGTTCTCGGCGCCCACCGCGTCGGCGGCGTCGTCGAGCGTCTTCGCGAAGAACGCCGCCAGCGGGCTCTCCGGTGGCAGCAGGCGCATGGCGAGCTGGAAGACGAGGTTCTCCTTGCTGCCGAACGCGTGGAACGCCGAGCTGCGGGGCACGCCGACCTGACGGATCAGGTCCTCCATGTTCAAGGGGTAGGCGTTCACACCGAGGCCGCGGCCGCCGAGCAGCTCTTCGGCGGCCAGCAGCATCCGCTCGCGCAGCTCCTCCTGCTTGATGCGGGGGGCGCGCGCGCGGCGCCGCGCCGGCGCGGCGTCAGTCACGGGTCGGGCGAGGGTCGAGGGCGAGGACGGGCATGATTGTTCCTTCGGGCGACGCGGGCCCCGGGTCAGGCCGCGATGCGTTCGGCCCATAGTAGGCCGTCCGGACCCTCCGTCGTGTCGTCAATATGCGAGCGACTCGATGTAGCGCAGCAGAGCGCCCTCGCGCAGCGCCCACGGCGACACCTCGAGCTCCTCGACGTCCATCGCCTTCATGGCCTGATGCAGCACCACCGCGCCGGCCACGATCTGGAAGGTGCGGTCGGGGGTGATGCCCGGCAGCTCCTGCCGCGCCTCGGCCGGGATGCGCGCGAGGCGCGGGATCCACGCCTTCAGCTCGCGGCGCGGCAGCACCATCCGCTCGATGCCGGACCAGCCCGGCACCGGGTAGCCCGCGAGCTTCGCGAGCGAGCGGATCGCCTTCGACGACCCCACGACGTGGTCGGGACGCGGGAGGGTCGCGAACCGCTCGGCGACGGGGGCGAGCACGGATGCGGCGTGCGCGCGCAGCGCGTCGATCTCGGCGTCGGTCGGCGGATCGTCGGGGAGGAAGCGCACCGTCATGCGGCCGGCGCCCAGCGGCACGGATTCGGCCAGGTCGGGCAGCTCGTCCGCCCCGCCGGCGATCTCGAGCGACCCGCCGCCGATGTCGAACAGCAGGATGTGCCCGGCCGACCAGCCGAACCACCGCCGCACCGCGAGGAACGTGTACCGGGCCTCGGCGTCGCCGCCGAGCACCTGGAGCGGCTGCCCGAGCGCCTCCTCGATGCGTGCGATCACGGCCGCGCCGTTCGTCGCCTCGCGCACCGCCGAGGTCGCCGTGGCCAGCAGCGCGTCGACCCCCTCGGACTCGGCCGTGGCGCGGGCATCCGTCACCGCCGCCACGAGGGCCGCGACGCCGGCGTCGTCGATCGCGCCGTCGGGCGTGAGGTGGCGCATCAGCCGCAGCACGGTGCGGCGGCTCGTCGTGGCGGTGGGGCGCCCGCCCGCACGCGCGTCGGCGACGAGGAGGTGGACGGTGTTCGAGCCGATGTCGAGGACCCCGAGGCGCACGGATGAAGCGTATCCGGCCGGCGTGGGGTCGCGAGAACGCGCGCGTGCACGCTTTTCCGGCCCGAAACCGTGCAGGAGCGCGTTCTCGCGAGCTGCGGAAGGGCCGCGAGTAGGGTGGGGGCGTGCCCGACGTCGACACCGCCGCATCCGCGCCGCGGCTGACCCCGTACCGCGAGATCGGACGCGAGGAGTGGGCGCGGCTGGCCGCCGGCATGCCGCAGCCGCTCACCGAGACCGAGGTCGTGCAGCTGCGCGGACTCGGCGACCGGCTCGACGTGACCGAGGTGCGCGAGGTCTACCTCCCGCTCAGCCGCCTGCTGAGCCTGTACGCCCACGCCACCAAGCAGCTCGGCGCCGAGACGGCGTCGTTCCTCGGCGAGCCGGACACGACGACGCCGTTCGTCATCGGCGTGGCCGGCTCGGTCGCGGTCGGCAAGTCGACGATCGCGCGGCTCCTGCGCGAGCTCATGAGCCGCTGGGCCGACACGCCGCGGGTCGAGCTCGTCACGACCGACGGCTTCCTCTACCCCAATGCCGAGCTCGAGCGGCGCGGCCTGATGGACCGCAAGGGCTTCCCGGAGTCGTACGACCGCCGCGCGCTCGTCGAGTTCCTGAGCGAGGTCAAGAGCGGTGCATCCGAGGTGCGCGCGCCGTTCTATTCGCACATGCGGTACGACATCATGCCCGACGCGCACGTCACGGTGCGCCGACCCGACGTCGTGATCGTCGAGGGCCTGAACGTGCTGCAGCCGCCGGCGGCGCCGAACGACGTCGCCGTGAGCGACCTGTTCGATTTCTCGATCTACGTCGACGCCGACCCCGCGCACATCGAGCAGTGGTACGTCGACCGGTTCCTCGCCCTGCGCCAGGCCGCGTTCAGCAACCCGAACTCGTACTTCCGCGTCTTCGCCGACATCAGCGACGACGAGGCGGTGCAGCGCGCGCTCGGCTACTGGCGCGACATCAACCTGCCGAACCTCCTCGAGAACGTGCTGCCCACGCGTCACCGCGCGTCGCTCGTGCTGAAGAAGGGCGCCGACCACACCGTCGAGCGCGTGCAGCTGCGCAAGCTCTGACGCGCTGCCTGCGCGGCGCCGTCAGGCGAGCGGATGCAGCGTGCCGTCGGTCTCGCGGTAGCGCTCGCCGGTCGCCGGGCACACCCAGTCGTCGCCGTCGCGCTCGAGCGGGCGCCCGGCCCGGCCGACCCAGCCGATGCGCCGCGCCGGCACGCCGACCATGAGCGCATAGGCGGGCACGTCCTTGGCGACCACGGCGCCGGCCGCCACGAGCGCCCACGCGCCGATCCGCACCGGCGCGATGCACACGGCACGCGCGCCGATCGCCGCACCGTCCTCGATCTCGACCCCGACGGCGTGCCAGTCGTCCGCGGTCTTGACGGTGAGGTCGGGGTTCGCGGCGCGTGGGAACTCGTCGTTGGTGAGCACGGCGGCCGGGCCGATGAAGACGCCGCGGCCGAGCCGGGCCGGCTCGTACACGAGCGCGTAGTTCTGCAGCTTGGAGCTGTCGCCGATCTGCACCCCCGGCCCGACGTACGCGCCGCGCCCGACGACGCAGTCCGCGCCGAGGACGGCGTCCTCCCGCACCTGGGCGAGGTGCCACACCTTGGTGCGCGCCCCGATCGACGCGCGGTCGGACACGTCGGCGGTCGCGGCGACGAACGGCTCATCGGGCGGCGTGGTCATCGGTCCTCCTGCGGGCGAGGGTCGGGGAATCCGGTGGTGGCGGTTCCCTGCGAGAACGCTATACTGCCCGCGGGGAGATCTTCCGACGCGTCGCGAGACGCGGGGGGATCATCGTTATCCGCCTTCGGGCGGATCTGGGGACCGCCGGGGGGCGGGAAGTCCGGGAGGCCATCGGCCGAACGGGCGGTTTGGGGAAAAATGGGGAACTCGACGTCCGTCGTCCGACGGCCGATGCGTGCGCGCTGGGCCGCCGTCATCGCCCTCGCCGCGCTGATCGTGTCGCTCCTCGCCGCGCTTCCGCCGAGCACCGCGAACGCCGCATCCACCTCCTCGAGCCCGTGCGGCGCCACCGTCAACGCGATCGTGTGCGAGAACCAGAAGCCGGGCACGTCGCCCGACGTGTGGGACATCGACGGTGCCGGAGACCCCAGCATCCAGGGCTTCGCGACCGACATCAGCGTCAACGCCGGCCAGAGGATCGACTTCAAGATCGACACGGATGCGTCTGCCTACGCGATCGACATCTACCGCACCGGCTGGTACCAGGGCCTCGGCGCCCGCAAGATCACGAGCGTCGCCCCGTCGGCGCCGCTGCCGCAGCGGCAGCCCCAGTGCCTGACCGACGTCACGACCGAGCTGTACGACTGCGGCACGTGGGGCGTGTCGGCGTCGTGGACGGTGCCCGCAGACGCCGTCTCGGGTGTGTACATCGCCAAGCTCACGCGCAAGGACACCGGCGGCGCGAGCCACATCATCTTCATCGTCCGCCAGGACGGCAACACCTCCGACGTGCTGTTCCAGACCTCCGACCCCACGTGGCACGCCTACAACACCTACGGCGGCTCGAACTTCTACCGGGGCGCCGCGAACGGCCGCGCGTACAAGATCAGCTACAACCGCCCCTTCGCCACGCGCGGCGGCGTCGAGGCGCGCGACTTCTACTTCAGCGCGGAGTACGCCACGGTGCGCTTCCTCGAGCGCAACGGCTACGACATGACCTACATCGCGGGTCTCGACACCGATCGCCGCGGCGCGGAGCTGCTGAAGCACAAGGTGTTCCTCTCCGTAGGACACGACGAGTACTGGTCGGGCGCGCAGCGAAAGAGCATCGAGGCCGCGCGCGACGCGGGCGTCAACCTGCAGTTCCTCACCGGCAACGAGGGGTACTGGCGCACGCGCTATGAGGACTCGACGACCGGTGCGTCGGGAAACCAGCGCACGCTCGTGTCCTACAAGGAGACGTGGGGGCAGGGCGGCAGCGCCGGCACGGGCGCCAAGATCGATCCCTCCTCGCAGTGGACCGGCACCTGGCGCGACCCTCGCTTCGCGACCCCCGCGCAGGGCGGGGCGTCCCCCGAGAACGCGCTGACCGGCACGATGTACATGGTCAACGACGTCGCGCTCCCGGTCACGGTCAGCGCGGAAGAGGGCAAGACGCGGCTGTGGCGCAACACCACGCTCGCGAACCTCACGGCCGGCACGACGCGCGCGCTCGCGGAGAAGACCGTCGGATACGAGGCGAACGAGGACATCGACAACGGCATGCGCCCGCAGGGGCTCGTGCGCCTGTCGACGACCGTCGGCCCCACCCCGCAGTACCTCACCGACTACGGCAACACCGTCGTCTCGGGCACCACGACCCACCACGTGACGCTCTACCGGGCCGCGAGCGGAGCACTCGTGTTCTCGGCCGCGAGCGTGCAGTGGGGGTGGGGGCTCGACGCGACGCACGACGGCGACGGCCCCGCAGCCGACGTGCGGATGCAGCAGGCCGAGGTCAACCTGCTGGCCGACATGGGCGCACAGCCCGGCTCGCTCATGTCCGGACTCGTCCGGGCGACGAAGAGCACCGACACGACGGCGCCCGTCACCACGATCTCCTCGCCGACGCAGGGGCAGCAGATCGCCCACGGCACCACGGTGACGGTGACCGGCACGGCGAGCGACGTGGGCGGTCGCGTCGCCGGCGTCGAGGTGTCGACCGACGGCGGCACGACGTGGCATCCCGCCACCGGCACCACGTCCTGGAGCTATCGCTACGTGCAGCAGGGGAGCGGGTCGACCGCGATCATCGCGCGCGCCATCGACGACAGCGCGAACTTCTCCCGAGCGGGCGTCACGCGCACCGTGTCGGTCGTCGGCCCCTCCACGGTCTTCGGAACGGCGACGCCGACGCTCGCCTCGGCGAACGATCCCGACCCGGCGGAGCTGGGCCTGCGCTTCACACCGGATGCCGACGGCTTCGTCACGGGCGTGCGCTTCTACAAGGGCGCCGCGAACACGGGCACCCACGTGGGCTCGCTGTGGGACTCCAGCGGTCGGCGGCTCGCCCAGGTGACCTTCCCCACGGAGACGGCCACCGGGTGGCAGACCGCCACACTGTCGACGGCGGTACCCGTCATCGCGGGGCAGACGTACACCGTCTCCTACACCGCACCGCGTGGCGGGTACGCCATGGACGCCCGGTACTGGCCCTACACCGCGCGCCAGACGACGCCGCTGACGGTGTCGTCCGCCGTGGGCGCCGCGGCGGCGGGGGTGTTCGGCACGGCCGGCACATTCCCGACCGGGACGTGGAACGAGTCGAACTACTACGTCGACGTCGTCTTCAGCCGCGCCGACACCTCGCCGGTGCGGCTCGTGGCGCAGACTCCGGCCGCGGGCGTGTCGAGCGTCGACCCGGCTGCGGCGATCACCGCGACCTTCTTGCGCGATGTCGTCGCCTCGAGCGTCAAGCTCACCGTGACCGGGCCCGGCGGCACAGCCGTCGCCGGCACCCTGTCGTATGACGCGACGACGCGCACCGCACGCTTCGCGCCGGCATCCGCGCTCGCGGCCAGCACGGCGTACACCGTGACACCCGCGGCGACCGACGCGAGCGGCGTCACGCTCGCCGACGGCAGCGCGTGGACCTTCACGACCCGCGCCGCGGATCGCGCAGCCGGCGACTGCCCGTGCAGCCTGTGGAATGAGAGCCGCACGCCGACGATCGCATCGGACGCCGATGCCGACCTCGTGACGCTCGGCGTGGCGTTCACCCCCTCCGTCGACGGCACCGTCACCGCGCTGAAGTTCTACAAGGGCGCCGCGAACACCGGCACCCACGTCGGCGCGCTGTGGGATGCGGCGGGCAACCGTCTGGCGCGTGTCACCTTCCAGAACGAGAGCACGGCCGGATGGCAGACGGCGATGCTCGACACGCCGGTGACCGTCACCGCAGGCACGCGCTACGTCGCGTCGTACCTCGCGCCCAACGGCCGCTACGCGGTCACGGCCAACGCCTTCTCGGCCCCGTACCAGCGCGGACCGCTGAGCGTCGCGGCCGGCGGGTCGGTCTACACCTACGCCGACGCATTCCCGAACCAGTCATCGACGACCGACTACGGCGTGGACCTCGTGTTCCAGCAGTCGCAGCCGGCGCCGGCCGTCGTCTCGCGCACGCCCGACGCGGGTGCGACGGCGGCGACGGACACGCAGGTGTCGGCGACGTTCGATCGCGCCGTCGTGGCCGGCTACAGCGGAACGGTGACCGCCGACGGCGCCCCGGTCACGGGCTCGTGGACGACCTCGAGCGACGGCAAGACGGTGCGTTTCGCGCCGTCCCAGCCCTTCGCCGAGGGCGCCCAGGTGGCCGTCTCGCTGTCGGGGATCCGCGCGACGGCGGGCGGCACCGCCGCCACGGTGTCGTGGACGTTCCAGATCCGCCAGTCGACGCCGCCGGTGACGCTTCTCGGGACGACGACTCCCACGTCCACGCAGACGGCGGAGACGGCCTCGGTCGAGCTCGGCATGGCCTTCCGGTCGACGGTCGCCGGCACGGTGACCGCGATCCGCTTCTACAAGGCGGCAGGCGACACCGGCACGCACACGGGCTCGCTGTGGGACGCCACCGGCACGCGCCTGGCGCAGGTGACGTTCCCGTCCGAGAGCGCATCCGGCTGGCAGCGCGCCGTGCTGTCCACTCCGGTCACCCTCACCGCCGGCCAGACGTACACGGTGTCGTACCTGTCGCCGCGGGGCGCCTACACGTACACCAGCCGCGCGTTCGCGACAGCGGTCTCGAGCGGGCCGCTCACCACCGTCGCGCCCGACAACGGCCGTTACCGGTACGGATCGGGCGGCGCGGTGCCGACCGACACGTGGAACTCGACGAACTACTTCGTCGATGTGGAGTTCCGCCCGGCGGCCGACGGCAGCGCGGTCTCGATGACCGGGCACACGCCCGACGGCTCGAACGTGCCGACCAGCGCGGCGATCACCGCCACGTTGTCGGGAGATGCGCCGACGCCGACGCTCGGGTTGGCGACGAGCGCGGGCGCCATCGCCGGATCGTCGGCGTGGGCGACGTCGTCGCGGACGCTGACCTTCACGCCGAGCGCGGCGCTCACGGCCGGCACGACGTACACCGCCACCGTGCGGATCGCGGGCAATGTGCTCGACCAGTGGACCTTCACGACCGCGCCACCGGTGGTCACGGGTGACACCTACACCCTCTTCGGCACGACGACGCCGGCGACGCCCGCCGCGACGGACACGGCCGCGGTCGAGGTGGGCACCGCCTTCACCGTGGCGAAGGCCGGTCAGGTGACGGCGATCCGCTTCTACAAGTCGACCTCGAACACGGGCACGCATGTCGGGTCGCTGTGGGATGCGTCGGGCGCGCGCGTCGCCCGCGTGACCTTCCCCAACGAGACCGCATCCGGGTGGCAGCGGGGCGTGTTGTCGCAACCCGTGACGGTCTCGCCCGGGCAGACCTACGTCGTGTCCTACCTCGCGCCCAACGGGCGCTACGCGATCGCGCCGCAGTATTTCACCACGGCGAAGACGGCCGGGCCGATCACGGCGCCCGCCGGCGCAAACGGCCGCTTCCTGTACGGGGCGGCCGGCGGGATGCCGACCTCCTCCTGGAACTCCTCGGCGTACTTCGTCGACGCGGAGATCGTGTTCCCGACGGCCACCGCGGCTGCGCCGAGCCCATCCGCCTCGCCCTCACCGAGTCCGACCGGGTCGCCCTCGCCGAGCGCGTCGGCCTCGCCGAGCCCGAGCCCGAGCGCATCGAGCGCACCGAGCCCGAGCCCCGAGACGTCGGCCGCCCCGACGCCCGCGCCGACGCAGAGCGCGGCGCCCGCGCCGGTCGCCGTCAACGGGTCGGCGATCGCCCCGGCCTCCGGTGCGACGGACGTGGCGCCCACGACGACCGTCGCCGTGACGCTCGCGCCCGCGCCCGCCGAGGCGACCGTCGCGGTGGCCGGTCCGGGCGGGCCCGTTGCCGGAACCTCCCGCTACGACGTGGCGACCGGCGCGGTCGAGTTCACTCCCGCTCGGCCGCTGGACTGGTCGACGACGTACACCGCTTCGGTGGCGGCGCCCGGGGCGACCGTCACGCCCGCCTCGTGGAGCTTCTCGACCGCCGCGCAGCCGCAGGTCGCCGACGCGGCGACGATCTTCGGCGACGCCACGCCGCAGCATCCGTGGTGGGCCGACCCCGACCAGGTGCAGGTGGCGACGCGGTTCAGCGTCTCCGAGCCCGGCCGTGCCACCGGCATCCGCTTCTACAAGGGGTCGGAGAACACGGGCGCCCACACCGGATACCTGTGGCGCGCGAGCGACGGGGCGCGCCTGGCGGAGGTGTCGTTCGACACCGAGACCGCCGACGGGTGGCAGAGCGCGAAGCTGAGCACTCCGGTCACGCTCGAGACCGGGGTCGAGTACCGGGTGGGTCTGTTCAGCACGACGGGCCGGTACGCGGTGGACCTGAACACCCTGGCGCAGCCGACCACGGTCGGGCCGTTCCAGATACCGGCGAACGGCGGCGCCTACACGTACTCGCGCGACTTCCCGGACGGGAGCTCGCCGAACAACTACTGGGTGGACGTGCTGTTCGAACCGACCGGCTGAGCCGGTCGGCGCCGGGCGACCGGCAGCTGGGGAAGCGCTCGCTGGGGGCGCGCACTGCCCGTCAGGGCATAGGGGATTGGGGAATCCGTGACAGACAGAATGAACATCGCCGTCGTCGGGGCGGGCTACTGGGGGCCGAACCTCGCGAGGAACTTCCGTTCCAGCGATGCGTGGAACCTCGCCGCGATCTGCGACCTCGACATCGAGCGCGCGCGCCGTGTCGCCGAGGCCGTCGGCGGGGCGCCCGTCACGACGCAGCTCGCCGACGTGCTCGCCGACCCGCTGATCGACGCGATCGCGATCGCGACCCCGGCCGGCACGCACCAGCGCATCGCGCTCGCCGCCTTCGACGCCGGCAAGCACGTCATGGTCGAGAAGCCCCTCGCGTCCAGCCGCGCGGCGGGCAGCGAGATGGTGCGGCGCGCCGAGGAGCGCGGACTCGTGCTCATGGCCGACCACACCTACTGCTACACGCCGGCGGTGCTGAAGATCCGCGAGCTCATCGCCGACGGCTTCCTCGGCGACATCCTGTTCGTCGACAGCGTGCGCATCAACCTGGGCCTCATCCAGCCCGACGTGGACGTGTTCTGGGACCTCGCGCCGCACGACTTGTCGATCATGGACTTCGTCCTGCCCGGTGGCCTCGACGTCGAGAGCGTCGCCGCGCACGGCTCCGATCCGCTCCGGACGGGGAAGTCGTGCGTCGGCTACCTCGCGATGCCGCTCGCGCGCGGCGCCATGGCCCACGTCCACGTCAACTGGCTGAGCCCGACGAAGATCCGGCAGATGGTGATCGGCGGCACGCAGCGGACGCTCGTGTGGGACGACCTGAACCCGCAGCAGCGGGTGAGCGTCTACGACCGCGGCGTCGACATCGCCGAGGTCTCGAAGGCGACGACCACCGACGCGCGGTCCGCCCACATCTCGTATCGCCTCGGCGACACGTGGGCGCCGGCACTGCCCGAGGGCGAGGCCCTCGCAGGGGTCGCCGCCGAGTTCGCGGCCGCGATCCGCGACGGGCGCCCGGCGCGCACGAGCGGTGACGCGGGGCTCCGCGTGCTTTCCGTCCTCGAAGCCGCCGCCGCGAGCCTGCAGGGCTCCGGCGCACCGCAGTCCATGACCGCGCCGATCGCGGCGTGACCGACCAGACCACACAACGACACCGGCCACGGGGCCGGACGAATCACAGGGGAGATTCGACATGGTGAACATCGCAGGGGCGGATGTCTTCGTCACCGGGGGCGCGGGAACGATCGGCTCGACGCTCGTCGACCAGCTCGTGACCGCCGGCGCCGGGCGTATCCAGGTGCTCGACAACCTCGTGCGCGGCCGGCGCGCGAACCTCGACGACGCGCTCGCGAGCGGCCGCGTCGAGCTCGTCGACGGCGACATCCGCGACGCGGCTCTCGTCGACGAGCTGACGCGCGGCAAGGACCTCGTCTTCCACCAGGCGGCGATCCGCATCACGCAGTGCGCCGAAGAGCCGCGACTCGCCCTCGAGGTGCTGGTGGACGGCACCTTCAACGTCGTCGAGTCGGCGGCACGTCACAGGGTGGGCAAGCTCGTGGCCGCCTCCAGCGCGTCGGTCTACGGCATGGCGGAGGAGTTCCCGACGACCGAGCGCCACCACCACCACAACAACGACACCCTCTACGGCGCGGCCAAGTCGTTCAACGAGGGCCTCATCCGCAGCTTCCGCGCGATGCAGGGCCTGGACTACGTGCTGCTGCGCTACTTCAACGTCTACGGCCCGCGGATGGACGTCCACGGTCTCTACACCGAGGTGCTCGTGCGCTGGATGGAGCGGATCGCCGACGGCCGCCCGCCGCTCATCTTCGGCGACGGCACGCAGACGATGGACTTCGTGTGCGTGCCCGACATCGCCCGCGCGAACGTGCTGGCCGCCGAGAGCGACGTCGTCGAGGGCGTCTACAACATCGCCAGCGGCACCGAGACGAGCCTCCTCGGGCTCGCCGAGGCGCTGCTGCGCGCGATGGACTCCGACCTCGACGTCGAGCACGGTCCCGAGCGCGCGGTGAACGGTGTCGTGCGCCGGCTCGCCGACACCGAGGCCGCGCGCCGCGACCTCGGCTTCGAGGCATCCATCGGCCTGGAGGAGGGGCTGCGGATGCTCGTGGACTGGTGGCGCCCGCTGCGCGAGGAGATCGCGCTCGGCCGGACGGTGGTGGCGGCATGAGTCTCGTTCAGGAGTCGCGCATCAACGTCATGACGCCGTGGCTCGGCGCCGACGAAGTGGCCGCCGTCACGGCCGTCATCGAGTCGGGCTGGGTCGCGCAGGGGCCGAAGGTCGCCGAGTTCGAGCGTGCCTTCGCGCGCGCGATGCAGGCGCAGGAAGCGGTCGCGGTGTCGAACTGCACCACGGCGCTGCACCTCGCGCTCGTGGTGGCCGGGATCGGCGCGGGCGACGACGTCGTCGTGCCGTCGTTCTCGTTCATCGCGACGACGAACGCGCCGACGTACGTGGGCGCGCGACCGGTCTTCGCCGACGTGGACGCCGCCACTGGCAACGTCACCGCGGCGACGGTCGAGGCGGCGCTCACGCCCGCCACGCGGGCCGTGATCGTGGTCGACCAGGGCGGCATCCCGGTCGATCTCGACGCCGTGCGCGCGGTGTGCGATCCGCGCGACATCGTCGTCATCGAGGACGCCGCGTGCGGCGCCGGGTCGACGTACAAGGGGCGGCCGGTGGGCGCCGGCGCCGAGCTCGCGGCGTGGTCCTTCCACCCGCGAAAGATCCTCACGACCGGCGAGGGCGGCATGCTCACCACGAGCAACCCCGCGTGGGCGGCCCGCGCGCGGATGCTGCGCGAGCACGCGATGAGCGTCTCGGCCGCCGACCGCCACGCGAGCCTGGTCTCGCCGCCCGAGGAGTACGCCGAGGTCGGCTTCAACTTCCGCATGACCGATCTGCAAGCCGCTGTCGGGCTCGTGCAGCTGTCGAAGCTCCCCGAGGTCGTCGGTCGTCGCCGCGTCAACGCCGCCCGTTACCGCGGCGCGATCGCCGGCATCCGGGGACTTCGCCTCGTCGACGACCCCGCCTACGGCACCGCGAACTTCCAGTCGCTGTGGGTCGAGGTCGGCGACGAGTACCCGCTCGACCGTGAGGCGCTGCTTGTCGCCCTGGCGGATGCGGGGATCTCGGCGCGCCGCGGCATCATGGCCGCGCACCGGCAGCCGCCCTACCGCCACCTCGCGGCGGCGGGCTCGCTCCCGGTCACCGAGCGACTCACCGACCGCACGCTCATCCTGCCGCTGTTCCACACGCTCACCGCCGCGGACCAGGACAGGGTCGTGGCGGTGCTGCGCGATCCGCGACGGGATGCGGCATGACGGACGGTGTCCTGCTCGTGGGCGCGAGCGGTCTCGCCCGCGAGGTGATCGCGGCGGGGATGACCGGCATCGTCGGCATCCTCGACGACGCCGTCGAGCTCCGCGACGAGAGCATGGGCGGCGTGCCCGTGCTCGGGCCGGTCGCGTCCGCGGCCTCGCACACCGAGCAGCTGCTGCTGTGCATCGGCCCGAGCGCCGTCCGGCGGCGGGTCGCGCAGCGCCTCGGTCGCGCCGGCGTCACCGCGGATCGGTACGCGACGTTCGTCGCGCGCTCGGCGCGTCTCGGCCGCACCGTGGAGGTGGGCCCGGGGAGCATCGTGCTCGACGGGGTGGTCGCCACCGCGGACGCGGTGCTCGGGCGTCACGTCGTCGTGATGCCGAACTGCACGATCACGCACGACGACGTGATCGAGGACTTCGCCACGCTCACCTCCGGGGTGTCGCTGGCGGGCGGTGTCTCGGTGGGGGAAGCCGTGTACATCGGAATGAACGCGGCGGTGCGGCAGGGGCTTCGGCTCGGCGCCGGCGCGACCGTGGGAATGGGGGCCGTCGTGCTGGGCGACGTCCCGCCGGGGGAGACCTGGGCCGGGAATCCGGCCCGACGACTGGGGGAGTCGCTATGACCGAGAACGTTCCGTTCATCGACCTGTCCGCGCAGCAGGCGGAGATCATCGACGAGGTGCTGCCGCGCTGGCGGGATCAGTTCCGCGCGGCCGCCTTCATGGGCGGGCCGGAGGTGTCCGCCTTCGAAGAGGAGTACGCCCGGTACATCGGCGTCGGCCACGTCATCGGGGTGTCCAACGGCACTGACGCGCTCGAGCTCGCCTACCGCGCCGCGGGCGTCGGCCCGGGCGACGAGGTGGTCATGCCGGCCAACACGTTCATCGCGACCGCCGAGGCGGCCTCGCGCATCGGCGCGGTGCCCGTCTTCGTCGACGTCGACGACGAGCACCTGCTGATCGACCCGGATGCGGTGGCCGCCGGCGTGACCGAGCGCACCCGCGCGATCGTCCCGGTGCACCTGTTCGGCCAGACGGCCCCTGTCGAGGCGCTGCGGCCGATCGCCGAGCGCCACGGCATCCCGATCATCGAGGACGCGGCGCAGTCGCAGGGCGCGGCATCCGCCGCCGGTCGTGCCGGCGCGCTCGGCCGGATCGCGGCGACGAGCTTCTATCCGGGGAAGAACCTCGGCGCGGCCGGCGACGCCGGCGCCGTCATGACCGACGACGACGAGCTCGCCCGCATCGTGCGCGACACCGCCGCCCACGGCAGCGCGGTCAAGTACGTGCACCACCGCGTCGGGTTCAACGCGCGGCTGGACGCCGTGCAGGCGACCGTCCTGCGGGCGAAGCTGCGGCGCCTGGACGCGTGGAACGCCGCGCGCCGGGAGGCCGCGGCGTTCTACGGCGAGCTCCTCGGCCGCATCGAGGGCGTGCGCCTGCCCGCCGTCCGCCCCGGCAACGAGGACGTGTGGCACCTGTACGTGGTGCGTGTCGACGAGCGCGATCGCGTGCTCGCCGAGCTCACCGCCGACGGCATCGGCGCGGGCATCCACTATCCGACGCCCGTGCACCTCAGCGAGGCGTACGCGTCGCTCGGCTACCGCCGCGGCCAGTTCCCGGTCGCCGAGGCCGCGGCCGACCGCATCCTGTCGCTGCCGATGTTCCCGCATCTGCGCGAGGAGCAGCAGGAGCGCGTGGCCGCGTCCCTCGCCCGCGCCCTCGTACGCCAGCCCGTCGGGGTCTGACGTGTCCGCGTCCGTCAGCGCGCGTCCGCTGCGCGTGCTCGTGTGCCCGCACGAGCTCGTGCGCGGCGGGAGTCAGATCAATGCGATCGACCTCGCGGCACGGCTGCGCGACCGTGGTCACACCGTCGAGGTCTACGCACCACCCGGGCCTCTCGTGGAGCTCATTGAGGCCCGCGGCCTCGCGTACCGCGAGGCGCCCCGCACCGGGCCGACGCGTCCGCGGGCGCTGCGGGCGATGGCGCGGGAGATCGCACGGTTCTCGCCCGACATCGTGCACACGTACGAGTCGTGGCCGACGGTGTCGGCGGCGATCGTGGGCGTCGTGCGGCCGCACCGCGCGGTCACCACGGTGCTCTCGATGGACGTGCCCGACTACCTGCCCGAGGATGCGCCGCTCATCGTTGGGACCGCCGAGCTGGCGGATCGCGCCCGCGCCCGCCGCGACGCCGTCCATCTGCTCGAGCCGCCCATCGACGTCGACGCGGACGCGCCCGGCGACACGTTGGCCGCCCGGCGTCGGCTCGGGGTGCGCCCCGACGCGTTCGTCGTCTCGGTGGTCGGCCGGCTCTCCGCCGAGCACGAGAAGGCGCGTGGCGTGGCGGCGGCGATCGACGCGCTCGCCGCTGCATCCGACCTGCCTCCGACCACGTTGCTCGTCGCCGGAGACGGCGACGACGCCGAGGCCGTGCGGGCGGCCGCGCGTCGCGCACGCGAGAGTGTCGCGCTGGAGGTCGTCCTCCTCGGAGACGTACCCGACCCGCGCGACGTGTACGACGCGGCGGACGTCGTGTTCGGCATGGGCGGCTCGGCGCTGCGCGGCCTTGCACACGCGAAGCCGCTGATCGTCCAGGGCCGCGACGGGTTCTGGCTGCCTTTCGGGCCGGATACCGCCGATGTCTTCCTGTCGCAGGGGTTCTTCGGGTCGGGCGACACCGGCCAGCGGTTCGTGACCGCGCTCGCCGGCTTGCGCGATCCCGCGGTGCGCCGCGCGCTGGGGGAGTTCGGGCGGGGGTTCGTCACCGGCCGGTTCGGCCTCGACCGCGCTGCGCACGTGCTCGAGGACCTCTACACCGCCGAACTGACGCGGGATGCGCGACGACCCGTGCGAGAGGCGGGTCGCACGCTCGTCCGTTTCGCGCGGTACCGGCTCGCCCTGGCCGCACCCGGCGTCCAACGCGGGTGGAGGCGGCTCACGGGGAGAGCGGCATGAGCGCGCCCGTCCGTCTCGCCTCCCAGGCGACACGAGGTGTGGCCTGGAGCGGCATCAATACGATCGTGCTGCGCCTGGGAGGCGTCGTCGTCGGCATCGTGCTCGCGCGCCTGCTCACGCCCGAGCAGTTCGGCGTCTACGCGGTCGCCCTGACCGTGCAGGCGATCCTCATGACGGTCGCCGACCTCGGTCTGTCGGCCGACATCATCCGGTCGGACGAACCCGAGCGCATCGCGCCGACGGTCGCGACTCTCGGACTCGTCAGCGGCGGCGTGCTCACGCTGGTCGCGGTAGCGGGCGCGGCCCCGCTCGCGTCCGCGCTCGGCAGTCCCGCCGCCGCGCCGGCCATCGCGATCCTGTCGCTGACCCTGCTCCTGGGGGGTGCGACGGTCGTGCCGTATGGCCTCCTGCAGCGGCGTTTCCAGCAGCGCGAGCTGTTCCTCATGGGTGCCGTCGACTTCGTCGTTTCCACGGGCGTCACGCTCGCCCTCGTCGCGGTGGGTTGGGGGGTTCTTGGACTCGCCGTGGGTCGCGTCGTCGCGCAGACCGTATCCACGGTGCTGCTCTTCCTGCTGGCGCGCGTCCGTCCGCGCTACGGGATCGACCGGGCAGGCCTGCGCCCCGTGCTCGCCTTCGGCCTTCCGATCGCCGCCGCCAACCTGCTGTCGTGGGCGCTGCTGAACGTCGACAACATCGTGCTCGCGCGCGTCGCCGGCGCCACCGCGCTCGGCTTCTACGTGCTCGCCTTCAACATCTCGAACTGGCCGATGAGCGCCATGTCGCAGATGGTGCGCTCCATCGCGCTGCCGTACTTCTCGCGGCTCGAGCGTCCAGCCGATGGCCTGCCGACCGTCGTTTCGTTCGCCTGGGCCGGAGCGCTGCCGGCGGGCGTCGCGCTCGCCGTGCTGGCCGCGCCCGTGATCCACGTGCTCTACGGCGAGCGCTGGCTCCCCGCGGCGGCGGTGCTCGCCGCCCTCGGCCTGTACGGCGGCCTGCGCGTGCTCTTCGACGTCTTCGCCGGATATCTCTACGCGCAGGGTCGATCGCGGCCGGTGCTGTGGGTGCAGCTCGCGACGCTCGCCGTGCTCGTGGCCGCGATGGTCCCCGCCATTCTGCTGTGGGGGATCGTCGGAGCTGGATGGGCGCACCTCGTCGTCGGCCTCGCGGTCATCCTCCCCGGGTACCTCGTCGTGCTGCACGCGGCGGGCGCGCGCATCCGGAGTCTGCTGCGGGCGCTCGTGCGTCCGACCCTCGCAGCCGTGCCGGCGGCCGCCGTCGCGGTGGTCGTCCGGCTGTGGATCGCGGATGCCGCGGCGGCGCTGCTGATCGGCGGGTCGCTGTTCGTCGTGGTGTACCTGGCCGTCATGGGACCGTGGCTGCGCCGTCGCATCCAGGCCCTGCGCTCGTCGGGCGACTAACCGACCTGTCCGTCGCGGTGGAACACGCCGTAGCGGTGCCACCGCCGATAGCGGACGTCGCTGGCGACCCGCCGGTACGCCGCGCGGGCGACCTGCCACGGCAGGGGTCGCGCGTGCGGCCCGCGTCCTGCCGCCCGCTCGAGTGCGGCGGTGGTCGCGGGCGTGTCCGAGACGCTGTCGGCGAATGCGCGCAGGCGCTCGGCGACCTCCGGCTGGAAGCGACCGCGGTCGTACATGTGCACGATGCGGTCGATCGCCTCGGCCGCGAAAGCGCGCGCGGCCACGCGCTCGAGTGCGTCGGTCTCGGGAAGCACGTCGCGCGACCAGGCGAACAGGGTGCGGAACGCGTCCCATCGATCGACGATGTCACCGAGGTCGGCGTCCACGGTCTGCGACAGACTGCCGGCGTGCTCCCGGTGCCACGCCTGGTCGGCACCTTCGACGTAGCCGACATCGGAGACGGCGGCGATCCGCAGCCACATCTCCATGTCGTGGGTGTGTGCGAGCGGTCGCTGTCCGCCGACCGCGTCGACGACCTCCCGACGCATCACGACTTCGGGAGAGGTGATGACGTTGAGTCCGGTGGCGCATCGGGCGCGCAGCCATTCGCGACCGGGCCAGACCGTCCACCGGGTCGGTCGGGTGCGCGCGGGCGGTCTCGACCGGTCCGCGTCGAAGTGCAGCGGGTGCCCGTACACCAGCCCCACACTCGGGTGGGCTTCGGCGAGGGCGACCGCCCGCGCCAGCGACCCGGGGGTCAGCGCGTCGTCGGCGTCGAGGCGCACGACGTACGCGCCCGTCACCTCCGCCAGCCCCGTGTTGAAGGTCTCGACGGCGCCGCGGTTGACGGCGTTCTCGATGAGGCGCACACGGGCGTCGGTCGCGGCGATCTCGCGGACGACAGCGGCGCTGCGATCCGGCGAGGCGTCGTCGACGACGATGACCTCGACCTCCACATGATCCTGAGCGAGGGCACTGCCGACCGCCTCCGCGACGTATCGCTCGTACCGGAAGCACGGGATGACGACGCTGACACGCGGCCGCGTGGCCAGCGTGTGCGGGGCGTAGCGGGCGCGCTGCGTGGCCGCGTGCCTTGCCGTCACGCCGTCACCGCCGCCGGGACGCCGATCTCCGCGGTGAGGATGTCGGCGAAGAGCGCGCCGGTGTGCGCCCACGGGGGCGTGGTGACGGCTGCCGCGACCGCGCGGGCATGCGCGTCACGATCCCCGCGATCGACTGCCGACTGCAGCGCCTCGGCCAGCGCGATGGCCGTCGGGCGCGCCCACAGCACGTCCGGGTGCCTCAGGTCGGCCCGGGCGAGCGGTGAGTCGTTGACGACCGGCACGACGCCGGCGGCGAGCATCTCTTCGGCGACGAGGGAGATGTTGGTGAACGACAGCGCGAGGCCCGTGACGACCTGGTTGTACAGCAGGTTGAGCCGCTCGGGCGTCAGGCTGCCGTGGGACACGACCGGGAACGGGAGCCGGGTCGCGTCGCCGTACACGTGGATGGGCTCGTCGGGACGCGCGGCGTGGAAACGTCTCAGCGCGTCGACGGCCAGCCTGTATCCGCGCCGTTCGTTGCCGGGCTTGGCGTAGAACAGCACGCCCCGCCGGTGAGTCACCGCCCCATCCGTCAGCCGGTACGTGTCGGTGTCGCAGCCGAAGGGCACCTCGTGCACGTCGACGCCGACCTCGGCACGAACGGTGTCGGCCACCATGCGACCGAGCGCGACGATCGTCAACCCCAGCCGGTAGCTGTCTTCGGCGTACGCGTACTCGCTGCCGCGCGCGGAGAAGTAGGGTTCGAAGTCCTGCGCGAAGTACAGCACGGCCTGACCGGGCACGCGCCGGCGGGCGGCGACGTGCGCCGTCTGCCACGACGAGGCCACGATCGCGTCGAAGTCGCCGAGGTCCTCGCCCACCCGCGCGATGTCGCACGTGAGCCACGGCCAGGCGCGGCGCACCGTCGCGGCCTGAGCCGCGACGTCGCCGTCCCAGCGGTCGTAGAACAGCAGAGTGTTGCGCATGCCACGCGTGTGGGCGGCCGCCATCATGCGGAACAGGGTCGTGTGTCCGCCCGATCCGGCCCCCGGCGGCACGACGAGCCATCCGACGCGCGGAGCAGTCTCCGTGGTCCGTCGCGCCGGTGCGCCGCGGCGGGGGAGCGACGGATCCGCCGAATCGGCGACGTCGCCCGGCAGGAGCGGGAAACCGAGCGCAGCCGTGTCGAGGCGCTGCGCCGCGCGGCGCACCACGCGGCCGATCAGCTCCCGCGGCGGCAGGTGCGTGACGGCTCGCGCGAGGTTCCTGGCATTCATCCCGCGGCCCGTCAGCGCGTCGTCGACGAGGCGGCGATGGGCGCCGGCCGGTAGCGCCGGCGCGGGCGCGGGAGGACCGGTTCGGTGGTCTCCGCAGCGACGGCGTCCGGATCGTTCGTGCCCGACGTGCGCGCGATGCGCGTGGTGCGCCGGTTGTCGA
The DNA here is from genome assembly GCF_003931875.1 of Microbacterium sp. 10M-3C3. NCBI lineage: Bacteria > Bacillati > Actinomycetota > Actinomycetes > Micrococcales > Microbacteriaceae > Microbacterium > Microbacterium sp. 10M-3C3. The sequence continues at coordinate 857,844 of NZ_CP034245.1, forward strand.
CCCACGTGCCGAGCGAGACGGCGCCGAACACGAGCACGAGACCGCACGCGCCGACGATCACGACGGTGCGCAGTCGGCTCGACAGCTTCTCGGTGGCGCGGTCGGGCTGAGAGACGACCAGCGGAGTGAACAGGTACCGGTCGTCGGCGCCGTTGATCTTCTGGATGTCGTACAGGTTCTGCTCGAACAGCACGCCCAGCTCCGCGAGGGTGTCCAAGGACTGCTGCGGCGTCGCGCCCGTCGCGGTGATGGCCACCTGGAGGCCCGACCCGCCGGCGGCGGGTGCCGCCTCGTATTCGGTGCTCAACCCCATCGCGTCGAGCTGGTCGCCGACGTCGGGAGAGTTCAGCCGTGTGATCGCGACGCTCGCAACCAGGTTCGGGTCGCTGGAGCGCAGGTACGGGTTGTTGTTGTTGAGGGCCTTCAGCGACGGATCCGCGCGCAGCTCGTCATCGGTCGGCACCTGCGGGTTCGCCACTGCGTACGACAGGGTCGCCTCGTACTCGCGCGGCCCCTCGGCGTACACGTACACCGACGCCGCGACGGCGATGATGATCGCCGGCAGGGCGAACCACTTCTGCCGCCAGATGGTTCGGATGACAGCCATCGGATCCATATCAGTCCCCAATTCCGATCGAGGGGCTCCCCAGGCCCCGGGCGAAGGCGTCCTCCTCGTCGCGCACCATGCGCCACACCGCGCCGCCGAGGCCGACGAGAAGCGGGTAGAGCAGAGCGAAGACGGGGAAGGACAGAGAGTCGAAGGTCGCCGAGCACACCGCGGCGACGCAGAGGCCCGCCGCGACGGCGCCGGCGAGGCACTTGAGGGCGGGTGAGATGGCGTGCCGGGCGGCGTGGATGCCCGCGATCCCCGGAAGCACCAGGTAGATGACGAGCCCGCTCAGCCCCACGAGGCCCAGCGTCACGACACCGTTGAGGTACTGGTTGTCCAGGATCTGGAGAGCGTTGGCCGGCTGGTAGTTGCCCGGGCCCAGACCGAAGAGCGGATGCGCGTCGATCAGGCGCGCGACGCGCGGGTAGTTGTTGACACGCGTGGCGATGGACGGATCGGACGTGTCGGCGGTGAGCGCGCCGGTGAGCGTCGTCACGAACCCGGGGATCGTCATGAAGAGCACGAGGAGCACGAACGGCAGCGCGACGAGCACGCGGCGTCGGGCCACGCGAGGGAGGAACGGGATCGAGACGGCCAGGGCCACGACGGCGGCGAGCATGCCCGATCGAGACACCGACGAGGCGACGCCGAAGCCCAGCAGCGCGGTCTGCGCCCAGTGCCACACCCGCGACCCGCGCGGGTCGTAGAGCGCACGCCAGATGGATACCGGCAGCAGCATGCCGCTGATCACTGCGAACTCGATGGAGTGGAACGTGCTTCCGGCCACGCGTACGAGGTTGCCCCGCGCCTGGAAGGGCGTCGCACCGCCGTTGTCGGTGAAGCCGGGCATCAAGAGGTGCACCCACTGCATCGGGTCGAGGCGGAAGGCGAACTGCACCACTCCAACGAGGCAGCTGAACGCGGCGCCGGCCAGGAGCCATCGGAGAAGCCGCATGACGTCGCCCATGCTGCGGATGCATTCGCTGGTGACCAGGACGAGTCCGGCACTGGCGGCGACGAGGATTAGCCAGCGGTCGGCGGCCGCGGTGCCCGTCGCGTCGACGTCTCCCGACCACCCGCCGTGCATCGCGGCGTAGGACGCGCCGACACCGAGGATCAGGAAGCCGAGCGCAAGGCGACCAGGGTGTCGGAGGGGGATCGGGTTGTGCAGGCCCCACATCCACGAGCACACCCACAGGGCCAAGAGCAGGCACGAGAGGATGATCGGCACGGTGCCGGCGGCCCCGATGGTCTTGATGACCATGTTGGAGGGGAAGAAGAAGAGGGCGAAGGCCGTGACGCACAGCAGCAGCGGCGTCGCCCCCGCCTGCCCGGCTCCGGGCACGAAACGGGAACGCGTGTCCGCGCTGGATATGCGCGCACGCGTAGAAAGAGCCCCCAGTGGCACCATCGTGATTCCCCAGTCAGCCGATAGTCCGATGTCGAGTATAGCTCCCTCGGGGGCAGGAGGGAACGGCCGGCCCTCAGGTGGATGGATCGGGCCGCAGCCGCGCGGAGATGCGCTCGACGAGTGCGCGGCGTTCGGAGAGCGTGAACCGCTCGGTGGACTGGATGGCGACGCCCACTGCACCGCCGGAGACCCCACCCACGAAGGCATCCACGCCCGTCGGCGAGGAGAGATCGTAGAACCAGCCCGCGTGGACGAGGTCGTCCGGGGTCGCCTCGTGCTCTGCGCCGTGAGCGACGTCCGCGACGTACACGCCGTACAGGATGTACTCCGACAGCTGCCGCTCGCCGAGCACGCCGATGTCCCAGCGGCGGCCCGTCACATCGGCGATGCGCCGCTGCATCCGACGCACCGTCCCGGCGTCCCACGTGATGAGGTTGCCAATGTAGTCGGCGCCGCTGTAGCCCGTGACGGGCAAGCCGAGCAGGCGCTGGGCGGTCTCGTGCCAGGCGGCGTGCATCGCGCTGTCGGAGGTCGCGCCCGGCACGGCGTACAGGCGCGTGAGCGCGCCGCCGGTCAGGCGCTCGGCGGGTGTCGGCCGGATGAGCACGATGTCGCTGTCGGCGAAGACGATCGTGTCGCTGCGGACGTATGCGGGGGCCGAGAGCTTCACGATCTGCTGGATGATCCAGCCCCGCGCGGGTCCGCGAGGCGTCCACCAGACCTCGCGCAGCCGCCGCTGGAACCGGCCGACGCCGATGCGCTGCGGCAGCGGGATTTTGCGATAGTCGCGGGGGAGCACGTCCTCGACGAGCACGATGCGCCGCCGCGCCGACCGCAGGGGCGCGAACAGCGCGGCATCCGAGCGCGGCACGACGAGCACGTGCTCCACGCGGTCGTCGAGGTGGGCGTCGACGCTCGCGCACAGGTCGTGGGCGAGCGCGAGATCCCCGCGGTAGCTGATCGTGACGAGCGAGGCGGCGATGTCGGGCGCGGTCGTCATGGCCGGCGCGGTCCTTCCCGCGGCGCGCGATTCACCTCAGCGCGACGCGATAGATGTGGTGGTCCTGCTCCGACGCGAAGGAATCGGTGAACGAACCGTTCTCGATCCGAAGTGTACGGCCCTCGCCGACCACCTCCACCGTCCCGGTCATGCCCGCCGGGAGCGTGAAGCTGCGCGCGCCCGTGCCTCCGTCGGTCATGGCGAGGATGTACGCAGCCCCGTCGTGCGCCTTGAGGGCGGTCTCCAGGCCCGCTCCGAAACTCCACGCATACGACGGCGAGTTGATCACCGGCGCCATCGCACGCACTGACGCGTTCACATCTGCCACGCTGCGCCGCAGCGCCTCGCCGCACTCGACGAGCGAGTACATGCCGCACGCGGGATCGTTGTTGTGCTGGAAGTACGCGATGCCGGCGGCCCCGTGGATGATCGCATTCCACACCGCACCCTCGATCTGGTCGCCCGTGATCCGCCGCGCGCCGTCTTCGGTGAGGAACGGCTTGGCCGTCTCGACGAAGACCCAATTGGGCTTGGACGCCGCCGGCGACATGAAGGACTCCATGCGGTCTTGCTGCCAGCCGTACGCTCCCGCCGATGCGGGATCGCGTCCGTCCGGCCAGAACGACGAGTCGCGCAGCAGGTCACCCACGTGCGGGCTCGTGTACGCGTACTTGTCGACGCTCGTGGCATCCACGAGGCCGACGTGGTCGTCCATCGTGGTCGGGGCCCACCACGTGCCGAGGACCCCGTTGCCGAAGTTCGCCTGCAGGAACCGCCCGTCGTTCAGGGCGCGGAACGAAGCCGCGTAGCCGCGCTGGACCTCGAGGCGACCCTGCTCGCCGTTGTCGCGCGACCAGTCCTCGGTGCAGCCGGAGTAGCCCATGTCGCACTCGTCGCTGATATGCCAACCGACCACGCGTGGATCGTCGCCGACTTCGGCCGCCGTCCACTCGCTCTGGGCGAGGACGGAGATTCCCTTCGATGTGATCGAGGACATCGGCGAACCGTCGTGCTCGGCGCCCATGTAGGTGTTGATGCCGATCGCTGCGAGCGAAGAGGCATGGGAGGGCTTGCCGAAGAACACGGCGATCGGGAAGAACGACGGATCGGTCCAACCCGCGCGCGTCGCCTTCGACCACTGGCCGTAGTACGCCGGTCCGCCCCACCACGCCTCGGTCGGAAGCCCGAGTACGGTGCCGGCCGTCGGGCGCGGGCTGGGCGTCGAGGTCGGGGCGGGGGTGGGGGCGAGTGTCGGCGCCGGCGTCGCGGTCGGCTGCGGCGTGGCGGTCGACGTGGGCGACGGCGACGGTGATCCGCTCGGCGACGGGCTGGAGGTGGGCGTCGGCTGGGCCGACGTGGGTGCGAAGCGCACGTCGACGTAGTAGTTCGAGTTGCGGAAGTTCTCCGTCGGATAGGCGCCCTCGCCGTATGCGTAGACGCCGGCGCCCGGCGGGACGGAGAACCACGCGTTCTCGATGCCGACGTCGAAGTAGTGCTCGTCCGCGCTGTAGCGGCCGGCGGCGGCGACGTAGGAGACGACGTACATGCTGCCCGGGGCGACGGCGACGGGCCGGTCGAGCTCCGCCGTCTGCCATCCGGTGCCCTCGTCGGGGAACCGAGCGGTCGCGAGGGCCGTTCCGCCCTCGCTCCACAGCGTGCCGGTGTGCGGACCGGTGTTGGCAGCCGTCCGGTAGAACCGCAGCGCGGTCACGGCCCCATCGACCTTCGGGACGAACCGCATGCCGAGCTCGACCGAACGGCGGTCGGGATCGACGGGCGTCGAGGGCGCGACCTCGGCGCCGAACACGCCGCCGGCCGTCGGGGTGGGTCGGGGGTCGGGCGCGGGAGCGCTCGGCCCGGGGTTCGGCGCTGTCGGCTCGGGCGCCGGGCCGGTCGGCTCCGGGCCGGGTGTCGAAGGTTCCGGCGACGGAGTGCTCGGCGTGGACGGTTCGGGAGACGGAGTGCTCGGCTCGGGCGCGGCGGGCGTCGGTTGAAAGGTCACGTCGACGAAGTAGTTGGAGTCGCCATACACCTGGGTGGGGAACCCGCCCGCACCGTAGGCATAGACCCCCGCGTGGGCGGGGACCGTCAGTTCGGCGGTCTCGGTCGCCTGCGTGAACCAGTACTCGTCGGCGGCGTAGCGGCCGCTGGGCGCGACATACGACGCCGTGTAGAGAACGCCGGCGTGCACGGGCACGGCAGGCTCGAGCGCCACGGTCTGCCAGCCGTCGGGCGACGCGGTGTCGTCGAACGTGGCGCGGGCAAGCACTTCTCCGTCCGGCCCCCACAGCGTGCCGACGTGCGGGCCGGTGTTGTCGGCGGTGCGGTAGAACCGCAAGGCCGACACCGTGCCGTCGGTCCTCGGCGCGAAGCGCAGGCCGAGCTCGACCGAGCGCTGGTCGGGGTCGACCGGCGTCACCGGCACCACATCGTCCGAGAAGACGCCGACGGGCGCGTCGGATGCGGCGGCGAGGGCCGCGGTGAACGACGGCGAGGGCCCAGGGTCGCGCGGGGCGGCAGCATCGCCGAAGACCGACACCGTGACGGCCGTGGCCACGGGCGGCGTAGCCGCCTCGCCGGACAGCCGCGCGAGCACGACCGAACTCACGAGGGCGAGGGATGTCGCGAGGCACACGCACGTCGCGACCAGGAGGGCCAGCACGAGGCGCGAGCCGGTGCGGAGCGGGTGCTCCTCGACAGTGGGGGGCAACATGGGCGGATCGGCTCCTCAGGCGCAGGCATGCGTCGGTCAGCCCCTCCGAGGAGGGTACCAGTGTCGGCGGGCCGCGTCACCGGGCGGGCGAGGATCCGGTCGCGCCGCGTCAGGACGGGCCGGGCTGCGCAGGCGTGTCGGAGCGATCGCGTCGCGCGGCGGGGAGCGAGGACCACGTCGACGCGCGCACGAGATGGCGCAGCGCCGCGCTATGTCCGGCCGAGCGCCCGGCCCGGAGGGCCGATCCCAGGATCGCCGCCGCGCGCACGGCACCCGCCGCGCGCGGCGCGTGCTTGCGCGCGTACCGGACGCGGTTGACCGCCAGCAGGGCGTCGAGCGCCGGCGAGCTCCCCGACCCGCCCTGGCTGTGGTGGACGACCGCGTCGGGGACGTACCGGATGCGGTAGCCGGCGTCGCGCACGCGACGGCAGTAGTCCGTCTCCTCCGAGTAGAGGAAGAAGCGCTCGTCCCACGCGCCGACCCGGGCGGCGACGTCGGCGCGCACGAGCAGCGCGGCGCCGCTGGCCCAGTCGGCGTCGCGCGGCGACGCGTACGCGCCCGCGTCGCGGATCCACTCCGTCAGGCGTGCCGGCCGCCGCCGCCACACCGGCCCGAGCGCGGCGTCCGCGAACGCCCGCAGCACCGTCGGCTCGTGATGCAGCGAGTCGGTCGTGGTGCCGTCGTCGTCGAGGATCCGCGGGGCGGTGACCCCGATCGAGCCGTCCGCGTGGGCCGCCTGGTGCAGGCGCATCACCGCTCCCCGCGTCACGCGCAGATCGGGATTGAGGACGAGCACGTCCTCGCCCGCGCGCACGCGCGCCATGCCGACGTTGATCCCTCCCGCGTACCCGAGGTTGCCGCCCGCGGCGACGGCGATCACATCGTCGTGAGCCGCCGCCACCGCGCGCGTGTCATCGGTCGAGGAGTTGTCCACGAGGATCACGCGCAGCCGGAGATCCGCCGTCTCCGGGCGCAGCGACGCGAGGAGGCCCGGCAGGTCGCGCGCGCTGTTGTAGGTGACGATCACGACGGCCACGTCGGCGCGCGCGGTGGTGTCGGTGTGGAACCGGCCGATCACGGGGTGCCTTCCTGTCGCGTGGCGCGGGCGCGGGCGGCTCGCACCGCGAGCGCCGCGATGACGGCGCCGATCGCGGCGCCGAGCGTGTTCGCGAGCACGTCGCGCGGCGAGGCCATGCGCCCGGGCAGCAGCTCCTGCACGAGCTCGGCGCCGGCCGACAGGGCGAGCGCCAGGACGACGCCGAGCCACACGCGCCGCGACACAAGGGTCACGAGCAGACCCACCGGCACGAACAGTGCGATGTTCGCGGCGAACTCGACCCAGCCCTGGCGCACCATGGCGAGCCCCAGGTCGTCCCGCAGCAGCGCGGTCGTCGCGGCGACCACCCGCTCGGGCGAGACCGGCGAGAGCAGCACCGCGCCGACGATCGCCACGTAGGCCGCGAGCGCCCACGCCGCCCCTCGGCGCAGGCGCCGGCCAGACGCGCCCACCTCGGCCACGGCGGTCATGACCCGCTCCGCACGACCGAGGGCGACCATGCGTGCTCGATGAAGACGACCGGCGCGCGGGAGCCGTCGGCCGCGAGCCGCCACACGTCGGAGTCGCCGACGGCGCCGTCGCGCGGCATGCCGTACAGGAGAGTGGCGTTGTCGAGCCACTCGATCTGGTCGTCGATGCTGCGGTCTTCGGGCAGCGTCGCGACGGCGCCGGTGGCGATGTCGTAGATCGCGGGCGTCCAGTGCACGCTCTCCCCGGCGGCGGACGTCACGCGCTTGAACGCGATGCGCGTGCCGTCGGGCGACAGCGACGGGCACTCGACGTTGGCGGCGAGGGTCGTCAGGGTGCGCGTGCGGAGGTCGCCGCGGACGAGCGCGGTTCCGCCGCTGACGGTGAATCCGACGGTCGCGTAGAAGGTGTCGTCGTCGACGAACGTGATGCCCCAGTAGTTGCGATCGGTCGGAGCGCTCGGAGCTCCGTCCACGAGCAGCGTCCAGTCCTCGAGGTTGCCGCGGTCCTCGCCGTCGGCGGTGTGGATGCTCGTCGCCGTCGAGAACCCGACGGTCGCGTACGAGTCGCCCGTGACGAAGGACGTCGTCGCGACGAGCGATCCGTCCGGCGACAGACGCGTGCGACTCGGGATGCCCGGAAGCGCCCACCGCGCGCGCACCTCCTCGTCGGCGCCGTAGAGCGTCGCCGAGTACGACGGCACGATGCCGCGCTCGATCCGCAGGCACGAGAACTGGTCGGCGCGCGCATCCACCCGGTCGCACGCGACGTCTCCCACGGTGCGGTCGCCGGACGGATCGTCGAGCGCGACGCTCGAGACGAGCCCGTAGGCACTGCCGGGCTCGGTGTTGCGGAACACGATGCGGTCGCCCGCGACGGCCACGCCGGTCGAGGTGCCCGCCGCCAGCGGGGTCGACCGCGTCTCCGTGAAGCGCTGCCAGGCGAGAACCCCGACGACGGCCGTCGCGCCCAGCGACACCGCCGCCACGCCGGCCACGATCGTCCACTTCCCCCGGTCGTTCATGCCTGCTCCGTCTCGCGCCGGCGAAGGAGCGGGCGAAGGATCACCGCGACCGTGGGCACCGCCACCACGAGCAGGGCGGCGACGATCAGGAGCGACACCTCGCGTCCGACCGCGAACCACAGCACGCCGAACGCGGCCGCCGACACGAAGCGGCTGATCGCGACGACCGTCTGGGCGGCGGCGATGCCCGTGCCGCGTGTCGCCGGGGTGGTCAGCTCCGATGCCAGCGCGGACAGCACGCCGTCTGTGGCCGCGTAGAACGCCCCGAGGAAGAGCAGGCACAGCAGCGTCGCGGCGATGTCGGCGACGGGGAGCACCGCCATGACGTACGCGGCGAGGAGCCCGAGGTGTCCCATGACGAACACGCGCGCGCGTCCGACCCGGTCGGCCAGCCGGCCGAGCGGGATGGCGAAGGCGAGGAATGCCACATTCGTGCCGACGTACAGCAGCGGGAACCACTGCGCCGCGAAGTCGCTCCGCGCCTGCAGCACGAGGTACACGAAGCCGTCGCCGATCGTCAGCAGACCCAGCATGCCGGCGGCGGCGAGCACGCGGCGCATCCGCCCCTGCGCGATCTCGCGCCACGAGAAGCGCGGCGCGCGCTGCGCCGCTGCCGCGCGCCGCGCGCGGACGTTGGGCACGATGAGCGCGAGGATCACCACGCCGATGACGGCGAAGGCGAAGGACGCCGCGAACACCGTCGTGTAGCCGTCTGGGATGACCAGGAGGATCACGAACGCGATGAGCGGTCCGAGGGCCGCGCCGATGTTGTCGAGCATGCGGTGCACGCCGAACGCGTGGCCCAGGCGCTCCGGGTCGCTCGTCGCCGTGATCAGGACGTCACGCGGAGCGGTGCGGATGCCCTTGCCGATGCGATCGGCCGTGATGACGGCGATGAGGGCGCCGAAGCCGGTCCACACGAGCAGGCCGGCGCGGGCGACCGCGGCGAGGGCGTACCCGGCGAACGCGACCCACTTCGGCCTGTCCGAGCGATCGGACGTGTATCCGGCCCCGACGCGGACGAGGGCGCTGACACCCTGGTAGAGACCGTCGAGGAAGCCGAAGGCGATCGTGGAGAGTCCGAGCATGCCGGTGATGTAGAGCGGCAGCACGGCCGACACCGACTCGGACGAGATGTCGGTGAGCATCGAGACCACGCCGAGCGTGATGACGGTCGACGAGACCGTGCGGCCCCCGGCGCGGCGGCCGGCCGCGGCGGGCGCCTCCTTGGGCGCGTTCTGCAGGGAGATGTACACGTCACCCCGCCTTCAGCACGCCGTAGACGGTGTAGACGGAGCCGGTGCCGGTCTCCTCGACGGCGACGGAGATGGACGAGTACGCGTCGCCGTAAGACAGGACCGCCGGGTCGTCCGCCGTGCCGCCGGCCATTCCCGCCGCGCTCCAGCGGGCGCCCAGCGCTGAGCGCAGATCGTCCGCGCCGGCGTCCGATCGCGCCCGGAGCGAGAACTGCAGCGTGTCACCGGCGCTCGAGACTGACGAGTCGATCACGGTCGAGCCGTCGGTCGGCCCCGCCAGATCGACCGGGTATCCGCTGACGAGCGACCCTTCGGCGGCGCCCGACGCCGGCAGGGGCGTCTGCACGCGTGGCGTCGCGGCCTCGCGCGCCGGCAGTCGCTCGGGCGCCTGCGTCGGCAGGCCCGCTTCGGGTGGCTGCACTTCGCTGCCTGACACGGGCGTGGCCCCCGGGGCCGGTCCGGAACCGTCCGCGGCCGCGCTCATCCCGGAAGACTCCGCGACCGGCGCGGCCGATCCTCCGCCCGGACCGAGCGCGAGCATGACGGCGAGCGTCAGACCGCCCACGACGACGACCGCCGTGGCGGCGACGACCGCCCACATGCGCGGTGTGAGTGTGCGTGATCCGGTCGAGCCGGACGTGCGCGAAAGCGCTGATTTCCCCATAGAGCCATTCCCCAATTCCTCGCCTCCGGCTCAGCTCGAGCGCCGAAGGTCCGTCCCCAGACGACCGGCCTTCCCAGGGACCGGTCGCTTCGTGAAGCATAACCGCTTGCTGCTCCGGTGTCAGCCCTTCCCGCGGGATGACTCGTCCCGCTCCCACCGCGTCGCGGCCGCGCGTCGCGCCCGGCGGCGGGCGGCGAGGGCGAACGCAGCGAACACGAGTGCGTCGCATGCCGATCGCGGGCCCCGGATGCTGCGGACGAGCTCCTGCACGCTCGATGCCGCCGAGTCGACACCCTGCTGCGCCGGTCCGCGTCGTGCGCGCGTGAGGACGCCGAGCAGCGCCTCCGTCGTGCGGGGAGATGCCACGGACACCGGCGCCGTGTCGGGGAACGTCTTCTCCGCCACGGTGAACAGCCGGTCGACGTACAGGTCGTCGGCGATGACGTCGGGGAAGCTGCCCAGGCGGGCATGCCCCTCGCGGCTCAGCGCGTACACGCCTGCGCCCCACAGTGCGCGCGACATCGACGGCATTCGCGCCCGCGCCCGCTGATAGGCGCGGACGAGAGGCGTCGCGTGTGCGACGTCGACCGAGAAGGTGGGGCGGCCGGCGAGCGCGACGCCGTCGGCGAGCGAACGGATGACGGGCGCGAGCGCCTCCGCAGGCACGCGGATGTCCGCGTCGAGGTACACGCGCGGCCACCGGGTGGCGTGCGCGTCGCCGAGGTTCAGCGCCGCGACCTTCGACGCCTCGTCGGTCTCGAGCACGGTGACGCCGGCGAAGGCGCGGGCGCGGGTGGCGGTGTCGTCGCTGCATCCGTTGCACACGACGATGACCTCCAGCGACCCGTCGGCGGCGAGCTGCGCCAGCGGTGCGAGCGTGCGGGCGATCACCGTCGCCTCGTCGTGGGCCGGCACGATGACCGAGGCCGGAGGCATCTCGACCGAGGTCGACGGTGCCCGGTGTGCGCGACGACGGGGCTCGGCGCCACGCGCGCGACGGGTGCCGGAGACGGCGCGGTACAGACCTGCGAACCGCGGCGCGTAAACCTCTTTATATAGCGACCGATCCACGCGGGCGTCCGCCGCGTGGAGCCGGGCGTCGGTGACGCCACCGGAGCGGCGTGTGGCGCCCGCTGCGGGATCGAACCAGACAGCTCCGCCTGCGTCGCGGATCCGCCGCTGCATGTCGAACAGCACGCCGCGCGGGCCGAAGCGGTCGTCGGAGACGCCCGCGGCGACGGCCGCCGCCCTCGAGAGGAGCAGCACGTCGGAGTCCACCAGGCGGGCGGGGTGCGCCCATGCGTAGGCGCGCGGATCGCGCACGTACTCGCTCAGCACCGCGGGTCGACGTCGCCAGGACGCGCCGAGCACGCGGTCCCCGAGGGCGCCGAGCACCGTCGGTTCGCGCCCGAGGGTGGAGTCGACGTCGCCGTCGGCCGTGCGCACCAGCGGGGCGACCGCTGCCACGTCCTGCCGTGTCCGCGCGCGGGCGAGCAGGCGGCCGACCGCACCCGGGTCGAGCGCCACGTCGGGGGACAGGAAGAGCACGTACTCGGCGTCGCCGGCGGACTCGATCGCGGCGTGCATCGCGCGCGCGGCAGACGTGCGGTGCGACAGCGTGATCAGGTCGACATCGGGGTGCTCGGAGAGCACCGCGGCGGTGCGGCGCGCGCCGGTGCGATCGACGACGACGGTGCGCAGCCGCACCGTCGTCGCGGCACGTCGCAGTTGGTGGACGGTGTCGGCGACCGATCCGACCTCGTCGTCGACGAGGACGATCGCCGCCACGGCGACGTCGCGCTCGGCGAATGCCGACGACGTGTCGGGCCAGGCGAGAGTCACGGGCACATCTCCTCGGATCGGTCGGATGCCCTCACGAAGTCCCGGGTGGGTGAGGGGCTCACCCACCCGGGACCGCTGGGCGCCCGGACGGGTGAGGGGCACACCCGTCCGGGACGTTCAAGTGGCGGCTCATGCTCTTTGGGGGAAAGGCGACCGCCTGACGGCGAGATACGCCGGAGGTCCCTCGATGAGGTACCGTCGCGCCAGCCGCCGTGGCTCGAGCATGAGCCGCCACAACCACTCGAGGCCGACGCGTGACACCCAGCGCGGCGCGCGCGAGACGCGGCCGGCGAGGAAGTCGACGACCGCCCCGAAAGCCAGCAGCGCCCCCGCGCCGGTGGCCAATCCATATGTGTCGATCCATTCCTCCTGCCTCGGCTTCCCGAGGCAGACGAGGAGGATGTCGGTGCCCGCGTCGCGCAGCTCGGCCGCAATGGCGGCCGAGCGTGCAGGATCGTCGAGCTCCTCGCGTGCGGGGGTCCAATGCCCCGCGAACCGGACGCCGGGCCACGAAGCGGCCATGCGGTCCTGGAGTGCTCCGGTCACCTCGGGCGATCCACCGAGCACGGCGACCGTCAGGCCACGCGTGTCGGCGTCGTCGAGGATGTGCGGGATCAGGTCGCTCCCGGCCAGTCGCGGCGCGTCGGCACCCGTGACGCGGTGGACCTGATGCGCGATCGGCGCGCCGTCGATGAGGTGCAGCCACTGCACGCCGCCGTCGCCGAGATGCCGCCGGCCCTCGCCGAAGTGGTGCACGTGATCGAGGTTGATCGACGACACCGCGAGCGGCGCCGGATGCGGCCGCCGGGCCGAGTCGGCGATGACCTGCAGCGCACCGGACTCGTCGGTGACGTGCACCGGGCACGCCGCGATGTCGACGGTCGCGATCGCGTCGAGCCGGTGCGCGGCGTCGCGCTCCTGCCGTGCGGCGGCGCGCGTGGCGGGTGCGACCGGCCCCGCTGCCGGTGCCGCCGCGATACCCGTGCGTGCGGTGGTGATGATGGGCTTCTCGAGTGTCATGGCTAGTACGCCCCCGTTCCGCGGACCATGACCTTCGCCGTGCGGGCGATGATCATGAGGTCGGACATGACCGACCAGTTCTCGACGTAGTGGAGGTCGAGCCGGACGCTCTCCTCCCAGGACAGGTCGCTGCGGCCGCTGATCTGCCACAGTCCCGTGATGCCGGGCCGGATGTACAGCCGGCGGAAGACCGGGCCGTCGTAGCCGCCGACCTCGCGCGGCAGCGGCGGACGCGGGCCCACGACGCTCATGTCGCCGCGCAGGACATTCCAGAACTGCGGCAGCTCATCGAGGGAGTACTTGCGCAGCACCGCGCCGACGCGGGTGACCCGGGGGTCGGAGCGCAGCTTGAACAGCAGCCCCGCGCCGTCGTTCGCCGCGGCGAGCGCCTCGACCTCCGCGTCGGCGCCCACGCGCATGGTGCGGAACTTGATCATGTCGAACTCGCGGCCGTTCAGTCCCACGCGACGCTGGCGGTAGAAGACCGGACCGGGCGAGTCGATCGCAATGGCGAGCGCGATCACCGGAGCGATCAGCGCGATCGGGACCAGGGCGGCGGCCGCGACGGCGATGTCGAGCGCACGCTTGTACGCGTGGCGCGGGCCGTCGAAGGTCGGGATGCGCACCTGCATGAGCGGCAGGCCGTCGAGGTGGCGCAGCGCGATCCGCGGACCCGCGACATCGGTCAGCCGGCTCGAGAGGACCAGGTCGGCGGCCGCGCCCTCGAGCTCCCATCCCAGGCGGCGGATGACGTCGGGATCGGCGAGGTCGCTCGCCACGACGATCGTGTCGGCGCCGACGTCGCGAGCAACTCGCGCGGCGGTCTCCGGCGTGCCGAGGGCCGGATAGCGTCGGGAGCGGACGACCAGCTCGGCCGCGGATTCGCCGTCCAACGTCGTCCCTACGACGTCGTAGCCGAGCCGGTCGTCCCGCTGGAGCGTCCCGATGACGCGCTCGACGTCGGCACGGCGGCCGACCACGAGGGCGCGGGACACGAATTCGCCGCGGCGGCGCTGCGTGTAGAGCCAGCGACGCCACATGCGGCGCGAGGCCAGCAGCGCGAGCATCCCGAGCGGCAGCCCGACGACGAGCTGACCGCGCAGGCCCGGCCACTGGAACGCGACGAAGGCGATGGCGACGAGCCCGAACGCGAGGCCCGTGGCGTGCGCCACGCGGACGTACTCGGTGCTGCCGGTGCCGGTCGTGCGGGGCTCGCGCGTCTGCATCGCCCACAGGGCGATCAGCCACGTGACGGCCGTCGCGAGCGGGATCCGCGCGAGGACCCACGGGTCTTCCACGGCCCAGTCCGGTGCGCTGATGGCCAGGTGGGCGAGCGAGGCGACGACGGTGGTGGCGAGCACCACGACACTGTCGGTGACCGCGAGACGCACGCGGTAGGCGCGCTCCCACGTGAGGCGCCGCTCGAGCGCGGCGGTGGAGCGTGGTCGCATGGCGCGCTCGAGTCCGCCGGCGGCAGTGAGCGTGGGCGAGGTGAAGGCCGGTGCCGTGAAGGCCGGTGCTGCGGCGACGGGCGTTGCCAGCGTGACCGGCCACGCCGCGCCCGCGGTCGCGATCTCGACGGAGCTCATGAGTGGGCTCCGGAGTGCGCGCTGAGGCGCTCGGTGCCGCTCGGGCACCGGTCTACGCGTGCCCGCGCACCGTCGATGATGCGCAGCCGCGCACCTCCGACGGTGCGCGGGTACGCCAAATAACGTCTCCCCATGGACGTCGTTCCCCAATTTTCCCCAGACAGCGGGCCCTATCCCGCTGAGCACCACCTGAGGCGACCATGCTTCCGACCCCAGACCGGAAGGTCTTCGCCGCTCCGACCCCTCGGAGTGGCGACCTCGGCATCTTGCGACGCCTGGTGGCGGGACCGAGCATACGCACACGTCCGCCGAAAAGGAAAGTCCGAATCTCGGCGAGTCTGTGGACGGCCGTTTCCGGCGTGCGGGGTTCCGGGGTATAGTCCTCGACCAGCAGGCACTCCACTGGGGAGTTGAGAGCCTGCGGGCTCATTTTGGGGGGAGCGAAAACCGCATGCGCACGATCGCAAGCGCGGTTCTCGTCGGGGTGCTCTTGGGTGCACCCGCGACGGTGAATGCCGCAGAAGGTAATTACACGCCGGTGAATCCATCGGCTCCGACGCTGGCCGGATCGGCCGTCGCCGCGGGCTGCAGCACGGGCGATCCGATCATCGACTATCGGGTGCAGGTCACCGATCCGCCGGACGGGGTCGTCGCCGATGCGACGCTCGTGCTCGGCACGGGATCCCGCGCGGTGACCGTGGCGCTCGGCACCGTGACGGCCGCCGGGATCTCCGGATCGGTGCCCTGGCCGAGCGACGCGATGGCCGATCCGTCGACGACGGCGACCATCCGGCTCGAGCCGCAGGTGGCCGACCCGCTGACGCTGCCGCTGTCGGCGACCACGTGCGCGCAGCCGGCTGCGCTCGGCGGTCTCGCCGCGACCGGCCTGCCGTCGTGGGTGCCGGCGCTCGGCATCGTCGGGGTCGCCCTCGTCGCGTTCGGAGCGGTCCTGCGGCCGTTCCGTCGTCGTCGCGAAGGCTGACGCCGTGGCATCCGCCGCCCGTCGGCGGATGCGGCGCAGCATCGCCCTCGCATGCGCGGTCGCGGGTGCGGCCGCCGTGGTCGCCGTCGTCTGGGTCGGACTCCAGGCGTGGCATGCGCGGGGCGAGCTGATCTCCGCATCCGCCGCAGGCTCCGACGTGGTGTCCGCTGTGCAGGCGGGCGACGACACCGCCGCGGCGGCCGCGCTCGAGCGGGTGCAGGAGCACACGCGAGCGGCTCGGGACGCGGCGGACGGGCCGGTGTGGCGCGCGCTGGAGGTCGTCCCGTGGGCGGGCGCGCAGCTCGCCGCCGTCCGGACCGTCGCGGATCACGTGGCGGCGGTGTCCGACGACGGGCTCGCGCCGGTGCTCGCCGCCGCGCGCAGCGCCGCGGGCGGGAGCATCGACACGGCGGCCCTCTCCGCGCAGCGCGACGACCTCGCCGCCGCGGCGCGGGTGTGGGCCGACGCCGACTCCGCGGTCGCCGGGATCGACGAGGGCGCGCTCGTTCCGCCGCTGGCCGGGGCCGTCTCGCAGGCGCGCGCGCTCCTCGACGGCGGTGCGGCGGTCGTGGACGGCGTCGCGCGGGCCGCCGTCGTGCTGCCGGGACTCCTCGGCTCCGACGGTCCGCGCTCGGTGCTCGTGATGCTGCAGAACCCCGCCGAGTCGCGGACCGGGGGCGGCATCACCGGCGCCTTCGTCGAGCTCCAGGTCGACCAGGGCGCGATCACGCTCGTGCGTCAGGCCGATTCGACGCAGTTCCCGTACCGCGACCAGCCGATCGGGCCCGTGCCCGCGTCGCAGACATCGCTGTACGGGGATGTCGTCGGACGGTTCGTGCAGAACGCGACGATGACGGCCGACTTCGCGCTGTCGGCGCAGCTGGCCTCGGCGTGGTGGGCCGCCGCCTATGGCGACCGGCCCGACGCCGTGCTGGCGATCGACCCGCTCGTGCTCAGCGCACTGCTGGAGGTCCACGGTCCGGTGGCGCTCGGCGACGGGACGTCGCTGACGGCCGACGAGCTGCCCCGGCGGCTGCTGATCGACCCGTACACGACTCTCGACCCCGAGGCGCAGACCGCGTTCCTCGAGGACGTGACGACGCGCGTGTTCGGGGCCCTCACCGCCGACATCCGGCCGGTCGACTGGGTGCGTGCGCTCGCGCCGGCCATCGCCGACGGGCGGGTGTCGCTGTGGAGCGCCGACGCGACCGAGCAGGCCGCGCTCTCGGGCTCGCCCGTGGGCGGCATGGCGGCGCGCGTGGCGGCGGCCGGCGCCGCGGGATTCGGCGTGTACCTCAACGACGCGACCGGCGGGAAGATGGACAGTTATCTGTCGGTGTCGGTCGATGCGGGGTTCGCGTCATGCCCGAGTGTCGACGGCACGACCGCCGTCATGCGCGTGACGCTGTCCAACACCGCGCCCGCCGATGCGCGCGCGTGGCCGCAGAGCATGACCGGCGGAGGACTGTTCGGCACCGCGGTCGGTGACATCGGCACCCTCGTCACGGCGTCGGCGCCGCCGGGAGCCGCGTTCGGCGGGGTGACGGGGGAGGAAGGCGCCCTCTTGTCCGCGAACGTCGTGGACGACGGTCGGCCCTCCAGCGCAGTGCGGGTGAATGTCTCACCGGGCGAGACGGAGACCGTCGAGCTGCGCTTCGTGCTCGCGGCGCGTCCGGCGGACGAGCCCGTCATCGTCCACACTCCGGCGCTCAACGACGTCGCCGTCGGCGGAATCGCCGACGACGCGTGCCCGTGAGCCGCACCCGGCGCACATGGGTATCGACCCTGCGCGCGTTTGTATCGGATCCGTGACACGCGCAGGGTCGATATCGCGATGCGTGCTCCCCAGCCGCCTCGCGTGTGCCGCGATGGTCGCGCCCTCGCCCCCCAGCGAAGCCCCCGAGCGTCCATCCGGCCGGATACACAGTACCTCCGCTCCCCGCATCGATCAAGGAAAATGTCCTCCGAATGGGGGACAGATCTCGGGCGCGCCGGACCGATGCGCCGCACCGCGCCTGCACTACACTGGGGGGCGCCTCCGGCGCGGCGCCCAGGCTGTCCCCAGCAGCCCATGCGGATCGTTCCCCAAGCGAGTCCTGCGGGCCCGCGGCGGAGTAGTGGGCCCTCTCGTGTCACCCAGTCCCTAATGGGCAACTCGAGAGGGCCCGCGTCTTTTCCGCGCCCGGTCTTCGTGGCGGGGAGTCTTCGCGGCGGGGAATAGCGGAGCCCCGTCGTCGGTTGCCCGTGATGTTTGAGACTTCACGTAAGGACCGACATGACCGACATCGCCGAGCCCCTCACCGCCGCCGCATCCGCTTCGGCGAGCATCCGGACCGCCGTGCAGGTTCCGCTGCGCTTCGCCGACGGCTTCACCACGGACGCCGACGTCCACACGTTCGACGGGCTCGCCGACTTCAAGGAGCACCTGCTGCTCGGGCTCGGCGACTGGCGGGGTGCGCTGGAGCGGATGCAGCGCGGCGGCGCCGCACCGCTCGTGCGCCCGCACAGCGAATGCCTGACGGGCGACGTCTTCGGGTCTCTGCGCTGCGACTGCGGGCCGCAGCTACGGGAGGCCGTCGAGCGCATCGCCGCCGACGGCGGGTTCCTCCTGTACCTGCGGCAGGAGGGCCGGGGCATCGGCCTGTACGCGAAGCTCGACGCGTACGCGCTCCAGGACGCCGGGCTCGACACCTACGAGGCGAACCGCGCGCTCGGCCACGCCGACGATGAGCGCGACTACACCGCGGCTGCGCAGATGCTGCGCGCCGTCGGCGCCGAGCGCATCCGCCTTCTCAGCAACAACGCCGACAAGGCGCTGCAGCTGGCCGCGCACGGCGTCGAGGTCGACGAGCGCGTGCGCACCGGCGTGCACGTGTCGCGCGCGAACGCGCGTTACCTCGCCGCCAAGCGCGATCACACGGCGCACACGATCGAGCTCCCGGCCGCATGACCGCGACCCCCGTCCGGCCGGCGCACCGCCTCGACGAGGACGAGATGGCGGTGTGGCTGCCCGTCATCCGCTTCGTGCAGCTGCTGCCGCAGGCGCTGGATCGCACACTCCGCGAGGAGACGGGGATCAACCACGCGCACTACGCGATCCTCGCGAGCCTGCTGCGTACGGACGCGCCCACGATGGGGGAGCTCGCCCGCATCGCGGGCCTCAGTCCGTCGCGACTGAGCCACGCGATCGACGCGCTCGCCGCGCGCGGCTGGGTCGAGCGCACGCTGTGCGCGGCCGATCGCCGCGCACAGCGCCCCGCGCTCACCGAGGCGGGCCGCGACGCGCTCCGCCGCGCGGCTCCGGCGCACGTCGCCCAGATCCGCGGGCTCGTGCTCGAGCGCCTCGACGACGAGCAGCGCGCGCAGCTCCGGGAGATCGCCGCGGTCCTCGCCGAGGGTGTCGAGGACGCGCTCCGCGTCGAGCGGTAGCACGCCGGGCGGTCGCTCAGCCGACGCCGCCTAGGATGAGTGCTCATGTGCGGAATCATCGGGTACGTCGGCCCGCGGCAGAGCCAGGACATCCTTCTCGCGGGGCTCGCCCGCCTGGAGTACCGCGGCTACGACTCGGCCGGCATCGCCGTCATCGACGGGGACGGCAACCTCGGGATGCGCAAGCGCGCCGGCAAGCTCGCGGTGCTGCGCGACGACCTCACGGCGACCCCGCTCGCCGACGGCACGACCGGCATCGGCCACACCCGGTGGGCGACCCACGGCGGGCCGACCGACGGCAACGCCCACCCGCACCTCGCGGACGACGACAAGCTCGCGGTCATCCACAACGGCATCATCGAGAACTTCGCCGAGCTCAAGTCGGAGCTCGTCGCCGAAGGCTTCACGTTCCGCAGTGACACCGACACCGAGGTCGCCGCCGTGCTCCTGGGTCGCGAGTACGGCCGCACGCACGATCTCGTCGCCGCCTTCCGCGCGGTCGTCTCGCGTCTGGAGGGCGCCTTCACCCTCCTCGCGATGCACGAGGACCACCCTGGCGTGGTCGTCGGCGCACGCCGCAACTCGCCGCTCGTGATCGGTCTGGGCGAGGGCGAGAACTTCCTCGGCTCCGACGTCGCGGCCTTCGTCGAGCACACGCGCAACGCGCTCGCGATCGGGCAGGACCAGATCGTCGTCATCACCCCCACGGGCGTCGAGGTGACCGACTTCACCGGCGGCGCCGTCGAGGTCGAGCCCTTCGAGGTCACGTGGGATGCGGCGGCCGCCGAGAAGGGCGGCTGGTCGTCGTTCATGGCCAAGGAGGTCTCGGAGGAGCCCGTGGCCGTCGCCGACACGCTGCGCGGCCGCATCCGCGACGGCGTCGTCGACATCCCCGAGCTCGACGGGATGGACGACCTCCTCACGGGCATCGACCGCATCCTGATCCTCGCGTGCGGCACGGCCGCCTACGCCGGCATGGTGGGCAAGTACGCGATCGAGAACTGGACGCGCGTGCCCGTCGACGTCGAGCTCGCCCACGAGTTCCGCTACCGCGACCCCGTGCTCTCGCCCTCGACGCTGGTCGTGTCGATCAGCCAGTCGGGCGAGACGATGGACACCCTCATGGCCGTGAAGTACGCCCGCGAGCAGGGCGCGCGGACGCTGTCGATCTGCAACACGCAGGGCGCGACCATCCCGCGCGAGTCGGACGCGATCGTCTACACGCACGCCGGCCCCGAGGTCGCCGTCGCCTCGACGAAGGCGTTCGTCGCCCAGATCACCGCGCTGTACCTGTTCGCGCTGCACACCGCGCGGCTGCGCGGATCGATGACGCCGGAGGCGATCGCGGCCGCGGCGCGGGAGCTCGAGGCGATCCCCGAGAAGATCTCGCGCGTGCTCGAGACAGAGCAGGCGCGCATCGAGCAGTTCGCGTACTGGATGGGCGACACCCGCTCCGTGCTTTTCCTCGGCCGTCACGTGGGCTACCCGATCGCCCTCGAGGGAGCGCTCAAGCTCAAGGAGCTCGCGTACATCCACGCCGAGGGCTTCGCCGCCGGCGAGCTCAAGCACGGGCCGATCGCGCTGATCGAGCCGGGCCAGCCGGTGTTCGTCATCGTCCCGTCGCCACGCGGCTCCGGCGACATGCACCGCAAGGTGATCTCGAGCATCGAGGAGATCCGCGCCCGCGGCGCCCGCGTCATCGCGATCGCGGAGGAAGGCGACGCCGCCGTGCTGCCCGTCGCCGACGAGGTGCTGCGGATCCCGCTGGCCGCCCCGTTCTTCGAGCCTCTGCTGGCCGTCGTGCCGCTGCACATCTTCGCGATGGGCCTCGCCGAGGCGAAGGGCCTCGACGTCGACCAGCCCCGCAATCTCGCCAAGTCGGTCACGGTCGAGTAGCCCACCACGCCGCTCGCGCGCACCGGGCGCGCCTTCCGTGCCGCGCCTCCCGTCGGTGGCGCGCAGAATTCAGGCTGAGCGGATGCAGCGGCTCGCGCCATCCGCGGAATTCCGGGGCTGCGGCCCGCGGCCGCTCGCGTGCAGCCTGAATTCGCGCGTGGTGAGCGTGCGGCCGCGCGGCGTGCCGGTGCGGCCGGGGCGGTCCGGGTTAGGGCTGCGGTCGGGCCCGTCGGGCTGCGGCCGAAGCCGGTGCGGCGTGGGCGGCGCGCAGAATTCAGGCTGGGCGGATGCGGCGGCTCGCGCCATCCGCGGAATTCCGGGGGTGCGGTCCGCGGCCGCTCGCGTGCAGCCTGAATTCCGCGCCGCCGGTTGGAATTATAAGGCGCAGCTTATATGCTGCGGGCGTGCACCCGTTCGCCGTTCTCGCCGATGACGTCCGCCGACGCCTCGTCGAGGTGCTCGCGACCGGCGAGCAGACCGCGGGCGTGCTGGTGGACCTCGCCCGGGCGGAATTCGGCATCAGTCAGCCGGCCGTGTCGCAGCATCTCAAGGTGCTGCGCGAGCAGGGGTTCGCGACGGTGCGCGCCGACGGCAGCCGTCGCCTGTACGCCCTCGACCCCGCGGGGCCACGCGCGGCCGAGGCGGCGCTCGCGCGGCTGCGGGCGCCGTTGACCCAGCGCCTCGAGGCGCTGCACACCGAAATCGCGCGCGGGCGCCGCGCCGCGGCCGCCGATCAGCTCAGAGAGGACGCGTCATGAGCCTGGACAGCCCCGAGATCGTCAAGGACGGCGATCGCTACCGGATGGTGTACGACGAGGTCTACGCGACGGATGCGGCGGACCTGTGGGCCGCGGTCACCACGCGGGAGCGCCTCGCGCGCTGGATGGCCGACTACACCGGTGAGCTGCGGCTCGGCGGGGCGTGGGAGGTGTCGTCGGAGGGCGAAGCTTGGGGCCGCGGCCGGATCACCGCGTGCGAGCCCGGGCGGTCGTTCACCACGACGTGGCACGCCACGGGAGAGGAGCCGACGATCCTTCACGTGCGCCTCGAGCCCGTCGAGGGCGGGACGCGTCTCGTGCTCGAGCACGACGGCGTGCAGTCGCTGTTCTACGGACCCGGCTGGCAGACCTACCTCGAGCGCCTGGTCGCCGTGACCGCCGACCCCGACGCCGACCTCGGCGGCGAGGACGCATGGCAGCGACGGTTCGCAGAGTTGAAGCCGGCCTACTCCGCCCGCTTCGCCGGCGCGTGACCCCCCGCCGGTAGGCTGGACGTGCGCCCCGCGAGGGGCGTGCAGTGTGCGGCGACAGCGACGGGGGAGGCCATGATCGTCGGAATCGGCGTCGACCTCGTTGATGTGCCGCGGTTCGAGCGCTCGCTCTCGCGCACCCCGCGTCTGCTGACGCGCCTGTTCTCGCCGGGCGAGCGGATGCTGAAGCCGCGCTCGCTCGCAGCCCGCTACGCGGCGAAGGAAGCCCTCATCAAGGCGCTCGGCGGCTCGGACGGCGTGCACTGGACCGAGATCGAGGTCGTGTCGGAGCCGTCGGGTCGCCCCGCGTTCGCTGTCCGCGGATCGACGGCCGATGTGCTCGCGGCCCGCGGCGTCACCGCGACCCACCTGTCGCTCAGCCACGACGCCGGACTCGCGACGGCGTACGTCGTGCTGGAGGCGGCATGAGCCTCCGCGCCGGCACGATGCGCGAGGCGGAGATCGACCTCGACGCGATCGCCGACAACGTCCGGCATATCCGCCGTCTCACCGGCGTCGAGGTGATGGCCGTCGTGAAGGCCGACGGCTACGGTCACGGCGCCCTGCGCGCCGCGGTCGCCGCCCTGCACGGCGGTGCGACGCGGCTCGGGGTCGCCGACGTCGGCGAGGCGCTCGCGCTGCGGCGCGCCGGTGTCTCGGCGCCCGTGCTCGCGTGGCTGCATCCGCCCCACCCCGACTTCGCCGAGGCCGTCGCCGCCGATGTCGCGCTCGGCATCTCCGGATCGGCGCAGCTCGACGCCGCCGTCGCGGCCGGGCGCGGCGACCGCGTGGCGACGGTGCACCTCAAGGTCGACACCGGGCTGTCGCGCAACGGCGCACCGCGCGACGAGTGGCGGCGGCTGTTCGCCGAGGCCGCGCGCCTCGAGCGGATCGGACGGCTACGGGTCGAAGGGCTCTTCTCGCACCTGTCCAACGCGTCGGAGGCCGACGACCGTGCCGCCCTCGCGGTGTTCGACGAGGCCACCGCGCTCGCCGCATCCGTGGGCTTGCGCCCGCGGGTACGACACCTCGCCGCGACCCACGCCGCGATCGCGCTGCCCGAGGCCCGTCTGGACTGCGTGCGGATCGGGATCGGCCTCTACGGGCTGTCGCCGTTCGCCGATCGCACGTCGGCCGACCTGGGGCTCCGGCCGGCGATGACGCTGCGCGCGGCCGTCGCGGCGGTGCGGCGCGTGCCGGCGGGCACCGGCGTGTCGTACGGCTACGACTTCCGCGCGGAGCGCGACACGACGCTCGCGCTCGTGCCGCTCGGCTACGCCGACGGCGTGCCCCGCCAGGCGTCGGGTGCCGGCACCGTGCGTATCAACGGGGTCCGCGCGCGCGTGGCCGGCCGCATCGCGATGGACCAGTTCGTCGTCGACATGGGCGACCACGACGTGTCGGTGGGCGACGAGGTCGTGGTCTTCGGCGACCCGACCCTGGGCGTGCCCTCGGCGAGCGACTGGGCGGATGCGGCGGGCACCATCAATTACGAGATCGTCACGCGCATCGGGGCGCGCGTGCCGCGGAGGCAGGTGGGATGAGCGTTCCGGACTCTTTCCTCGGACGGCGGGAGATCACGAGCCCGGCCGACATGGAGGAGCTCGGTCGTCAGCTCGGCGGCGTCCTCGAGGCGGGCGACGTCGTGGTGCTCACGGGGCCGCTCGGCGCCGGCAAGACGACTCTCACGCGCGGCATCGGGGAGGGCCTCGGGGTGCGCGGACCGATCCAGAGCCCGACCTTCGTGCTCGCCCGCACGCATCCGTCGCTCGTGGGCGGCGCTCCGCTCGTGCACGTCGACGCGTACCGGCTCGGCTCCGCGATGGAGCTCGACGATCTCGACCTCGACGCCGACCGCTCGGTCGTCATCGTCGAGTGGGGGCGCGAGAAGGCCGAGCATCTGGTCGACAGCTGGTGGGAGATCGAGATCGAGCCGCAGACCGGCGGGCGCGGCAACGACTCGGCGTGCGGCACGATTCTCCCGCATACGGCCGCGCTCGACGATGACGCCCCACGCGTCGTGACGATCTCCCGCCGTCCCTGAACGCGGCTGCGCGCCCGACCGCCGCGCGCTACACGACGGGAGACACGGTCCGCAGGCGGGAGAGCACCGCGAGCACGGCGTCGGGATCCTCGACGTGCGCGAAGTGGCCCGCGGTCGCGAGCACGGTCTCGTGCGCGTGCGGCACGACCGCGCGCAGCGCTGCCGCGTCATCGCGTCCGACGAATACGTCGCGACGGCCGCGCACCACGTGCACGGGGCAGCGGATGCGGCGCCAGCCCTCGATGTCGACCTCGCGCGCCGCGTCGACCGCGGCGAGGAACGAGGCGGGGCGGATCTCGTCGGCCAGCGCGTCCGTGACCGCCGGGTCCACGCGCGCCGGGTGGGCGAAGAGCGGCGCCGCGAGGACGCGGAGCAGCCCGATGCGCCGCATCCCGTGCAGGAGCGGCGCGCGCAGCGGTCCGAGTGCCGCGAGGATCCGCATCGCGAGGATCATGCCCGCGAACGCGGGGAGCCGGGGCGCCGCTTCGATCGGGTGGCGGGCGACCGCCTGCACGGTCGCGCCGCTCGGCGACACGAGCGTCGCCGAGAGCGTGTCGTCCGGGAACCGGGCCGCGATCTCGAGGGCGAGCGCGCCGCCGAGCGAGTGCCCGATCAGACGCCACCGCCGGTAGCCGAGCGCGTGGAGCGTCGCCGCGACGCGGTCGGCCAGCGCGCCGAGACCGCTCATCGCGCCGGGGCTCTCGCCCCAGCCGGGCAGGTCGGGGGCGACGGTGTCGCGCAGCGGGCATCCGCACGCCGCGGCCGCCGCCAGCAGCGGCGTCCACGTCGTCCACGATCCGGCGGCGCCGTGCAGCAACACGGTCGCGACATCGTCGCCGTGGGGGCCGTCGCGGTCGCCGTCACGCGCGCCCACGCGCACGACCAGCCCACCGGCGCTCCCGCCCACGACCGTGCGCGCGAGCCCGGATCCGGCTGCCGCCTGCCGCATGTGCCACCCCACGCTCGTTGTTCGCAGCACGACGCCGACCGGATGCCCGACCCTCGGCGCGATTACGCTGGAGGGGTGTTCCTCGGCATCGACAC
Source organism: Microbacterium sp. 10M-3C3 (assembly GCF_003931875.1). Classification (NCBI taxonomy): domain Bacteria; kingdom Bacillati; phylum Actinomycetota; class Actinomycetes; order Micrococcales; family Microbacteriaceae; genus Microbacterium; species Microbacterium sp. 10M-3C3. The sequence continues at coordinate 883,142 of NZ_CP034245.1, forward strand.
CTCCCTCGGCACGGCCGTCGCCGTCGTCGAGGCGGACGGCTACGTCGTCGCCGAAGCGGGCAGCGCCGACCCTCTCGCGCACGCGGAGGTCATCGGCGATCTGCTGCGCCAGGTCGACGGCGCCGGCATCACCCACGTCGTGGCCGGCATGGGTCCGGGGCCCTTCACGGGGCTGCGGGTGGGCATCGCCGCGGCGCGCGCCTTCGCCCGCGGGCGGGATCTCCCCGTCGTGCCCGTCCCGAGTCACGACGCGGTCGCCCTCGACGTGCTGCTGTCGGCCGCGCTCGCCGGCGCCGACGCGCCCGCGCCCTTCGCCGTTGTCACCGACGCGCGTCGCCGCGAGTTCGCGTACACCGTGTACGACGGGCTCGACGACGACGGGCTGCCGGTGCGGCGCACCGAGCCCGCGCTCGTGCCCCGCGCCGACCTCGACGCGCGCGTGGCCGAGCTCGGCGCCGAGCGCCGCGACGCCGCATCCGTGTCCGCCGCGATGCTCGCCCTCGTCGGTGCCCGTGCGGTCGCCGCCGGCCGCATCCTCGGCCCGAACGAGCCGCTCTACCTGCGCTCGCCCGACGTCACCGTCGGGCACGTCGCGAAGAAGGTGCGCGCATGAACATCCGCCCTGCCACACCCGACGATCTCGACGCGATCATGGCGCTCGAGCGCGCCTCGTTCCCGAGCGACGCGTGGAGCGACGCGATGATGCGCGAGGAGCTCTCCTCCCCGCACGGGTGGTACGTCGTCGCCGAGGAGGCCGGCCGCCTCGCCGGCTACGCCGGGCTTCGAGCCCCGAAGAGCGCGCGCGACGCCGACGTGCAGACCATCACGATCGCCGAGGCCTTCCGCGGTCGCGGGCGCGGACGGATGCTGCTGACCGCGCTGCTCGAGGAGGCCCGCGCGCGCGGCGTGCGCGACGTGTACCTCGAGGTGCGCGCCGACAACCCCGTCGCCCAGCGGCTCTACGCCTCCGAGGGGTTCGCCGAGGTGGGCCGGCGCCCGCACTACTACCAGCCCGACGACGTCGACGCGATCGTCATGCGCCTCGACCTGCCGGCGTGGCAGGCCGCGCGCCCGGCGCCCGCGCTGCAGTGGGTCGGCGGGGACGGCGCGACGTGCGACCCGCGGACGGGGTGGTGCACATGACGCGCGAGCCTCTCGTCCTCGGCATCGAGACGAGCTGCGACGAGACCGGCATCGGGATCGTCCGCGGCCGGACGCTGCTGAGCAACACGATCGCCTCGAGCATGGCCGAGCACGCCCGGTACGGCGGCGTCGTCCCCGAGGTCGCCGCGCGCGCCCACCTCGAGGCCCTCGGTCCGTCGCTGGACGCCGCGCTCGAGGAGGCGGGCGTGCGCCTGGACGACCTCGACGCCGTCGCGGTCACGAGCGGGCCGGGCCTCGCGGGCGCGCTCATGGTCGGGATCGGCGCGGCGAAGGCCCTCGCGGTCTCGCTCGGAAAGCCCCTGTACGCCGTCAACCACCTCGTCGGGCACATCGCCGCCGACATCCTCACCCCCGACGCCGAGCCCCTCGAGTACCCGACCGTGGCGCTGCTCGTGAGCGGCGGCCACACGTCGCTCCTCCTCGTCCGCGACCTCACCTCCGACGTCGAGCTGCTGGGGGAGACCGTCGACGACGCCGCCGGCGAGGCGTTCGACAAGGTCGCGCGCCTGCTCGGGCTGCCCTACCCCGGGGGTCCCGAGATCGATCGTGCCGCCGCCTCCGGCGACCCCGACGCCATCCGGTTCCCGCGGGGGCTCTCCCGCGCGTCCGACATGGCGCACCACCGGTACGACTTCTCGTTCTCGGGCCTGAAGACCTCCGTCGCGCGGTGGGTGGAGGCGCAGGAGGCGTCAGGCGGCGACGGTGTGCCGGTCGCCGACGTCGCCGCGTCGTTCCGCGAGGCGGTCGTGGACGTGCTCGTGACGAAGGCGCTCGACGCGTGCGAGCGCTACGGCGTGCCGCGGCTGCTCCTCGGCGGCGGTGTCATCGCCAACCGGCGCCTGCGCGACGTCGCGATCGAGCGCGCGGCGGCCGCGGGTGTCACGGTGCGGATCCCGCCGCTGTCGCTGTGCACCGACAACGGCGCGATGATCGCCGCGCTCGCCGCCGAGCTGATCGCCGCCGGGCGCGCGCCCTCGACGCTCGCGTTCGGCGCCGATTCGACGCTGCCGGTCACGGAGATCCAGGTCGCCCCTGCTGCGGACGACGAGGCGGCATGAGCGAGCGCGAGGCGCCGGAACCCGCGGGCACCAGTGCCGACACGGATGCGGCCGCCGCCGCCGTCCGCCCCGCGACCGCGCCCGACCTCGCGCACGTGGACGCTGCGCTCGCGACAGGTGCGCCGCCGGTGTCCGACGCGGTCCGCACCGCCCCCGCGGCATCGCGGCCGCGTACCGGAGTGGCCGCCGCCGCGCTCGTCCTCGCGATCGTCGCGCTCGCCGCATCCGTCTTCGTCGGCTGGGCGGCCCCCGTCGGACTCGTGGCGGTCGTCGTCGCGATCGTCGCCCTGCGCCGGCCCGTCGAGCCCCGCGGTGTCGCGTGGTGGGCGCTCGGGCTCGCCGTGCTCTCGCTCGTCTACAGCGCCGGGTGGCTGCTGTGGGCGATCCCGCAGCTCTGACCTGCGCGGCACCTCGCGAGAGCGCGCGGATGCACCGTTTCCGCGCCCGGAACCGTGCACGGGCGCGTTCTCGCGAGACGCGGAGCGGTCAGACCCGGTCGGCGAGAACCGCGAGCCGGCGCGCGCCGATGCGGGTGAGGAGCAGGGTCGCCGCCGCGTCGCCGCGCAGGCCGAGCTTCGTGCGCAGCGCGGCGGGATCGACGTCGACGCCGCGCTTCTTGATCTCGAGCGTGCCGATGCCGCGGGCGCGGAGCGCCTTCGCGAGCGCGCGCGTCTCGAACGGCAGCGTCTCGCGCACGCGGAACGACGACACGAACGGACTCGTGAGGGCCGCGTCGCCCGTGAGGTACGCGATGGCGGGGGCGAGCATCCCGGCCGACAGGGCACGGGCGACGTCGCCGATCAGCCGGGCCCGGATGACCGCGCCGTCGGGCTCGTGCACGAAGGCGCCGAGCTCCCGCACCGGCTCGTCCGCCGCGTCGGCGGCGGCGGTGAGCTCCCACGCGTCGTCGCCGCGCGTCACGAGTGCGGCGCGCCGGACGCCCGGCCGGGCGAGCGCGCCGCTCCACGCCACGAGCTCGATCGTCGATCCGTCGGCGCTCACCCATTGCGCCTCGACGTCGTGGGGCAGCTCGTCGCGGTCGAACGCCGGCCCGAGCTTCATCCCGCCCGGCCGTGCGCGCAGCTGCTCCCACGCCCACGGGAGCGGCGGGGAGTAGTCGGCCGCGCGCACCCGCACCGTCTCGCCGTGCCCCGCCGAGCGGCGGGCGGGGTCGAGCCACACCGCATCCGCCGCGCCGGGGTCCGCGTCCTCGGCGCGCCCGTGCGCGACCGTGACGCTCTCCCCGAAGGGCGCGAGGTTGAACGCCGCGATCGCGGCCGTGACCTCGTCGGCGTCGACGGCCGACACCTCGAGGCCGAGCGCCGCCATGCCCAGCGCATCGCCGCCGATGCCGCATCCGAGGTCGGCGACCCGGCGGATGCCCGCCGCGCGGAAGCGCCCGGCGTGCCGGGCGGCGACCGACAGGCGCGTCGCCTGCTCGAGCCCCGCGCGGGAGAAGAGCATGCGGTCGGCGAACTCGCCGAACTTCGCCCGGGCGCGCACGCGCAGGCTGGCCTGCGACACCACCGCCGACACGAGCTCGGGGGAGTGCCCCGCCGCCCGCAGCCGGGACACGGCGCGCGCGACCTCGGCCGTCGACGAGAGGGCGCCCACCTCGTCGACCAGCTGCAGGCCCGCGGGGGTGAGCAGGGTCGTGAGCTCGGCGATGTCCACCACCCCACCCTAGGCGGGGGCTGCGGTGCCCCCTGCCGATAGGGGGTTCCCGGACGGGGACCCCCTCCGGTCCGCCCGCAAACCCCGGAGGCATCCCCGATGCGGCGAGACGGCGCGCGTTCGTACCGTGAGGTCACCAACACGTCGGGGCGACTGTCCCGGGAAAGGGAAGGAATCATGGCCTTCGACGACAACACGTACAGTGCGAGCCTGAGCAACGTCATCCGCGACTCGTACAACGACGACGAGACGAACACGTCCACGACGACGTGGACGGTGTCCGACTCCGGCAACGAGGACAACTCCACCACCGACAGCGACAACACCGAGAACACGGCGACGGACTCGTTCCACTGGAACTCGTACAACACCGACAACTCGACGAACCACTCGGGCAACTCGTGGAGCTACTCCAGCACCGACGATCACTCCGACAACTCGCAGAACACCTACACCGACAGCTCCGACAACTCCGTGAACGCGGGCGTGCGCAGCTACTCGGTGGGAGCGGGGGGCGAGGGGGCGGCGGCGGCCGGCGCGGGCAGCGCCACGATCATCGACCAGTCGCTCAACGCCAACATCCTCGCCGACGGGCCCGTGCTCCAGCAGGTGGGCTCGACCGCGATCGTCGGCTCGGGCGAGGACTCGATGGTCGCGGGCGGCGACATCGACGTGTCGTACGACATCGACCAGTCCACGAACATCTCGGCGGGCGGCGACGTCCTCATCGACGGCAGCACCAAGACCGTCACCGAGACGATCGACTCGGGCAACACGTCGAACTTCTCGTGGTCGTACGAGGACAACTCGATGGATGTCGACATCGAGGACTCGTACAACACGTGGACCCACGACACCAGCGTGACCGACTCGTTCAACGAGGACTCGTCGCAGGTGTTCGACACGAGCATCACCGTCGACCTCGACGCGATCGTCGACTCCGACGGCGCGGCGATCGCCGACGACCTCGACATCACGCTGTGACGCGCGGCTGAGACCAGGGAGAGCAGGACATGTACGACAACAACGACGTCGACCTGAGCGAGGAGACCCGCATCCGCGACTCCTTCAACTCGTCGACCACCAACAACGCCAACCTGACGGTCGGTCTCGACAACGTCGGCAACACCGACAACTCCGTCGAGGGCAGTGGCAACGAGACGAACACGGCGGACGGGTCGTTCCACAACGGCTCCTACAACACCGACAACAGCTCGAACGGGTCGGACAACTCCTTCGACTGGAGCGAGACGGACGACAACTCCGACAACTCCGTGAACACGTGGACGGATGCCTCGGACCACTCGGTGAACGCGGGCAACCGCGACTACTCGGTGGGCTTCGGGGGCGGCGGCGCCGCGGGCGGCAGCGCCACCGTCGTCGACCAGTCCCTCAACGCGAACATCGCGGCCGGCGGCGGTGTCGCCCAGTGGGTGTCGCCGACGGCGATCGTCGGCAGCGGCGAGGGGGCGATGGTCGCCGGCGGCGACCTGACCTTCGACTACACGGTCGACGCGTCGACGAACATCTCCGCCGGCGGTGACGTCCTCATCGACGGCAGCACGAAGACCGTGACGGAGACGATCAACTCGGGCAACGAGTACAACGTCGACATCAGCTCGGTCGACAACTCACAGGAGTGGGACCTCGACAACGTGGGGAACGAGTACTCCCACACCCTGGCGATCAACGGATCCTTCAACGAGACGGTGGACACCGAGTCCACCGAGACGTGGGACGTCGACGCCAACGTCATCTGGGACAGCGATGTCGCCGCCGTGGTCGACGGCGCCGCCGACATCGACGTGGACCTGTGACGACCGGGTGAGTCCACCGAGCGCGATGACCCCGGGTCGGAACACGACCCGGGGCCATCGCATGGGTCCGTCCTCCGGCGGACCCGCTGCCTGACGAAGGAGTCATCGTGACCGCATCCGACACCCGCACCGTCGCCGAGCCGCCCGTCGTAGGGAAGGCGGACGAGACCGCTCCGGCGGAGCTCGTGAGACTCGTGGAGCGGACGCGGTCGTTCACCGGCGCGGTGGGGCGCGCTGATCTGGCCAGACGTCTCGACGACACGCGATCGCGACTGCTCGACCCGCACGTGCGCGTGATCGTGGTGGGGCAGTTCAAGCAGGGCAAGAGCAAGCTCGTGAACGCCCTCATCAACGCTCCCGCGTGCGCCGTCGACGACGATGTGGCCACCGCGGTGCCGACGGCCGTCGCGTGGGGCGACGAGCCGTCGGCAGCCGTGTTCGTGCGGCCCGAGGGCGGCGGCGATGCCACCGTCGAGCGTGTGCCCATTCCGTTCGACCAGCTCGACGCGCATGTGTCGGGGCAGGCGGATGCGGGGCTCGGGCGCGCGATCGTCGGGGCCGAGGTGCTCGTGCCGCGCGAGATCCTCCGCGGCGGTCTGCGCCTCGTCGACTCGCCGGGCGTCGGGGGCCTGGAGTCGACGCGATCGCTCGCGACGCTCGCGGCCCTGTCGACGGCGCACGCGGTCATCCTCGTGTCCGACGCGTCGCAGGAGTACACCGAGCCCGAGCTCACGTTCCTCCAGCACGCGATGCGCATGTCGCCGAACGTCGCGGCGGTCCTGAGCAAGACCGACATCTACCCGCAGTGGCGCGAGATCCAGGAGATCGACCGAGGTCGCCTCGACGGCATCGGCGACGTGCCGATCTTCGCGGTCTCCAGCGACCTGCGCCTGCTCGCCGCGGAGCACCAGGACCGCGAGCTCAACGACGAGTCCGGCTTCCCCGCACTCGTCGCGCACTTGCGCCGCGACGTGCTCGGCCGCGCCGAGCTGCTGCACCGCCGCGCCGCCGCACACGACCTGACCTCGGTGCTCGATCAGCTGGGAATGTCGATCCGCACCGAGCTGAACGCGCTGCTGCATCCGGAGGACACCCCCCGCATGCTCGCGCAGCTGGAGGACGCGAAGGCGCGCGCCGACGAGTTCCGCGGCCGCTCGGCTCGGTGGCAGGTGACCCTCAGCGACGGCATCGCCGACCTCATCGCCGACACCGAGCACGACCTGCGCGAGCGGCTGCGGCGTGTGCAGCGCGACGGGGAGACGGCGATCGAGGAGGGCGACCCCGGACCCATCTGGGACCAGATCGCCCAGTGGGTCGACGAGCGGGTGTCGGCGGCGATCTCCGAGACGTTCGTGTGGACCAACGAGCGGTCGCAGTGGCTGTCCGAGCGCGTCGCCGACGAGTTCCTCGCAGGTGAGGCCGGCATCCCGCTCATCGACGTGGGGGATGTCACGGGCGTGCTCGATCCCGTCGAGCAGCTGCAGTCGCTCGACGAAGGACGCATGGGGGCGGCGGAGAAGATCTACATCGGCGTCCGCGGCTCGTACGGCGGCGTGCTGATGGTGGGCCTCGCGACGAGCCTCGTCGGCCTGTCGCTCATCAACCCGCTCTCCCTCCTCGCCGGGGTGCTCGTCGGACGCCGCGCGTACCGCGAGGACATGAGCGGGCGGCTCACGCGGCGCCAGATTGAGGCGAAGAACCTCCTGCGCCGCCACATCGAGGATGTCGTGTTCCAGGTCGGCAAGCAGCTGAAGGACCGGCTCCGCCTCGTCCAGCGCGCCTCCCGCGATCACTTCGGCGCGATCGCCGACGAGCTGCACCGGTCGCTGGCCGAATCGGTGCTCGCCGCGAAGCAGGCGGCCGCCACGTACACCGCCGACCGCGACGGTCGCGTCAAGGAGCTCGAGGCGCGGATGCGTCAGATCGAGGCGCTGCGCTCGCAGATCCCCGCGATTGAGCCGGTCGCCGGGGCGCGCTGATGCGCACGTCGCTCGGCGATGTGGCCGACGTCATCGAGGCCGCGCACGTCCTGTACGCCGACGAGCCGGCGACCTCCGCGGTGCTCGACGGGTATGGCCGGCGCCTCCGCGAACCGCTGCGCGTGGCCGTCGCAGGCATCGTGAAGGCCGGCAAGTCGACGCTTCTGAACGCGCTGATCGGCGAGCGGATCGCGCCGACGGATGCGGGCGAGTGCACGCGCACGATCACGTGGTACCGCCATGCCGTCACGGCGCACATCACGATGCACCGCCACGACGGCACCACCGAGCGCCTCCCCGTGCGCCGCACCGACGGCCGCCTCGATCTCGATCTGGGGTCTGCGCGCGCCGAGGACGTCGCGTGGATCGACGTCGGCTGGCCTTCCGAGAGCCTGCGCTCGATGATCCTCATCGACACCCCGGGCATCGCGTCGGTCACGCGGGAGAACTCCGCGCGGTCGGTCGAGTTCCTCGTGCCGGAGAACTCGCCCTCCGCCGCCGACGCCATCATCTACCTTCTGCGTCATGTCCACTCCAGCGACGTGCGCTTCCTCGAGGCGTTCCGCGACACCGCGGCCGGCGCCTCGCAGACCGTCAACGCGGTCGCGGTGCTCTCACGCGCCGACGAGATCGGCTCGGGCCGCATCGACTCGCTCGTCTCGGCAGCCGGCATCGCCGATCGCTATCGACGCGACGGCGAGCTGCGGGCTCTGGCCCTGGGCGTGCTGCCGATCGCGGGGCTCCTCGCCGAGGGCGCGCGCACGCTGCGCGAGAGCGAGTTCATCGCCCTGCGCGAGCTCGCGCGGCTGGATCGTGCCGAGCGCGAGAAGCTGCTCGTCTCCGTCGACCGCTTCGTCCGTCCGACAGCGGCCACGTCGCTCAGCATCACCGCCCGGGAGAATCTGCTGCAGCGGTTCGGGCTGTTCGGCGTGCGGCTGGCGGCCGCGCTCATCCGGGGCGGCGCCACCACGTCGTCGGCACTCGCCGAGCGGCTCGTGCAGCAGTCCGGGATGGTCGCGCTGCAGGAGTTCGTCGTCGACCATTTCCGCCAGCGCGCCGTCGCTCTGAAGGCCCGCGGCGTGCTGCAGGGCGTCGAGCAGCTCGTGCGGGAGCGTCCGCGCCCCGGAGCGGACGCCGTCCTGGGCGGGATCGAGCGCATCATGGTGCGCAGCCACGAGCTGCGGGAGCTCGCGCTCCTCGCCCAGCTGCGGACTGCGCCGGTGGCGCTCTCCGTCGACGACGTCGCCGACGCCGAGCGGATCCTCGGCGGAGCGGGCACCGCTCCGGTGGTGCGCCTCGGCCTCGCCGACACGGCCGGTCGGCCGGAGCGGGACGCCCGCGTCCAGTCGCTCCTCACGCGCTGGCGTGCGCTCAGCGAGTCGCCGCTGTCGGACCGCTACACCGCGCACCTGTGCCGCATGGTGGTCCGCAGCGTCGAGGGCGTGGCGGCCGACCTCGCCGGCGCCGGAGCGCACGCCGCGGCACCGGGCGGATCAGTCTCGCGTGACGGACGGCGCGACGCCGGGGGAGCGTCCGACGTCGTGCTGGCGAGCGGTCCAGCGCAGGGCTCCCGGTAGCGCGGCGAACAGCAGTCCGACGACGGCGAGTCCGAGGGCGAGCAGCTGGATCTGCACGAGAGGCGCGCCACGCTGACCGAGCGCGACGAGCTCCCGGCACGCGAGGAAGGCGAGGCCCTGGAACAGCAGGGTGCCCAGGAGCCACCACCGCGTGTTCGGTCGGCGGTTGGAGAACGACACGAGCAGCGTCACCTGGACGAGCCACAGCGCGACGAACGCCCCGAACACGACCCAGAACACGATGTCGGCGGCCGTCTCGTACGTCTCGTCGGCCCGGCTGCCGTCGACGCCGCGGATGATCTCGACGATCTCCGGGAGCTGCGGCGTGCGGATCACGAACAGGTACACGACCGCAAATGCGCTCACCGCGAGCGAGAGCACCCACGAGAGCTGACTCATACGCACCGAGGCGGGCGCCGGCCGCTTCACGATGATCGGCGCGCCCTCCTTGCCGGAGAGGGGGGGCCGGGCGGGTGCGGCCCGACCCTCCCCCGTCTCAGGTGCCGTGGCCGGCTGCGGCGCCGGCGCGACCGGTCGCCGGGCGCCATTGCCCGGCGACCGCCGCTCGAGATCAGAAGTCGTCATCGGCTGGCATGTCCGAGATCGTCGTGTCGGACGAGTCGAACACCGTCGTGGCGTCCGTGTCGACCGTGGTCTCGGTGTAGGTCGACGCGCTGTCGTCGTACGAGTCCGTGACCGTCTCCGCCGTCGTGTCGGTGTTGCCCGAGCCGACGATCGTGGCGACCGTCGACGCATCCGTGGTGGTCGTCGTCTCCGTCTGGGTGTTGTTCGAGCCGGTCGTCGTGGTCTCGGCGATGTCGCTGTCGATCGCGACGTCGTCGCCGGCGTCGATGTTCGTCGACTGATCGATGTCGGTGTCCACCGTCGCGTCGTCGCCGGCCGCCATCGAGCCGTCGCCGGAGGCGACCACGGCCTCCTGGTCGAACACCTGCGTGACGTCGCCGGTCGCCCAGATGTTCTGGTTGACGGACTGGTCGATCACCGTGTCGCGGTCGTCGATGTACGAGAAGTTCGACGTGATCGTCTTGATCTCGCGTACGACCGGGTCGGGGGCCGGCGTCGGCGGGGCGGCCACCTTCACGACCTGCATCGGCACGACGTCGGGCCGTTCGGCGATGATCGGGGCGACCGCGCACACATCGGAGGCGCTCATGCCCGAGAGCCCGCGCTGGGCGAGGGTCCCTTCCGGATCCGCCTCGAACTCCGCCGCCGCCTCCGGGTCGCGCAGGAGGCTGAGGATGAACTCGATGAGGGCGTCGGCGATCGTGGCCAAGGTGACGCTCATGGTCGTCTCCTTCCTGAAAGGGTGTGTTCGACGGTATTGCGTGGCCGCCGCCGCCGCGTCGGGGGAGGACCCCCCACCCGGACGGGGTCACTAGGGGGTGCCGGGATGCGCGGCCCGGGGGTGTGGGGGATCGCGCTCATCGCGCGCGTCCCTCGTCCAGCACGAGCCGCAGCTTGGCGATGAGATCCGATCGGGACGTGGCCCCCAGGCGCCGGCGGATCCGCGCGATGTGGTGCTCGGCGGTGCGCGGCGAGATGAAGATCGACTCGCCGATCTCCGCGTAGGTCTTGCCCTGCACCACGAGCACCGCGACCTCGCGCTCGCGCGCGCTGAGCATGTCGGTCGCGCGCGTGGCCGGCCCGTCGGCGTCCACCTCGTCGGTGTCGACGGGCGCGATCGCCTCGCGCGGATGCAGCTGCCGGGCGCACGCGAGGAGGCGGCCGATGACGCGCCGGTCCTCAGTCCGCGACGCGCCGTGGCCGGCCAGACGTGCGCCGTCCCACGCGAGCCCGACGCCGGCGAGCTCGAGGGCGGCCCGCTCGATCGCGTCGGCGTCGACACGGCCGGTGAGCAGCTCCGTCCACACCTTGCCCGCCTGCGCCATCACGGCCGCGATGCGCGAGTGCGGGGCGGCGGCCGTGAGCGCCCGCGCGTGCGGCACGAGGTCGTCGGGGCGGTTGAGGGCGATGCTGCAGTGCACTCCGGCCCAGTGCAGGTGACTGGCCCACACCGGCGGCGAGCCGAGACGGGCGAGCCCCGCGAAGGCCTCGTCCAGGTGCGGCTGGACGGTGGCCAGGTCGCCCGTGCGCGCGGCGCTCACCGCGAGCTCGCTCAGCGGCAGCAGGGAGAAGAGGTCGAAGCGCGCGCGCAGCACGCTCTCCCGCGCACGACGCCAGACCGGGGCGAGCGCCGACGCGTCGGCGTACCGCCGCGTGAGGGCGACCGTGACCGCCGCGGCCATGACGGTCTCGCGCGCCGTCGTGACGTACGGGCGGGCACGCATCAGCGCGCTCTCGGCGTCGTGCGGTCGCTCGCGCTGAACGGCCACCCAGGCCTGCCACAGCTGCAGACGGGGCAGCGCCCACGCACCGCCGTGTCCGGCGGCGGCCGCACCGTCGAGCACCGAGGCGGCGAGGTCGGGCTCGCCCGTCGCGATCGCCGCGGTTGCGGCGATAACCGCGGGCAGCTCGGGGATCGGGTCGTCGGTGCCCGACGCGGAGTACATCTCCGTGGCACGGACGAGGTCGCCGAGGCTCGCCGTCGCCGTGGTGGTCAGGGTCGAGCGGACTCCGCGCACGAGCAGGTCGTGGGCGACGGCCACGGCCGAGGGCACCGTGCGGGCGGCCGGTATCCCGGCGAGGCGTGCGAGCTCGTCCGCGTCGGCTGCGCCGGCCGCGGCAATGGTCGCGTGCGCGAGCGCACGAGGGGTCTCCGAGCCGACGCGATGCACCGCCGAGGCCATGGCCATGTCGGCCCGCGCCGCCCACACGGCGGCCGCCAGCACGGCGGCGTGCTCGGCGTCGGGATGCGCTTCGTCGAGCCGCGCGGCATCGAGGAGCGCGCCCGCCCGGTCGACGTCGCGGGCGTTCCAGGCCGCCTGCGCCCGCCGCACCGCGATGCGGCCGGCGTCGGCGCCGGCTTCGGCCGCGGCGCGGAAGAGGTCGTCGGCGCGCCGCGGATCGCGCGCGATCTCGGCGTCGCCGTCGCGCACGAGGGCGGCGGCGAGCCGGTCGTCGTGCACACCTCCCAGGAGGACGCGCACCTCGTCGTCGTCGCGTCCCGCCTCGGGCAGCGCGTACAGGCGCACGAGACGGTCGATCGGCGTCGTCGCCCGTACCGCATCCCGAACGATCGGGGCGGGACGGCCGTTGCGCGCGAGAAGGCCGTGCGCGTGCCCTGCGGCCGCCCAGTCCTCGGCGCCGGTGGATCGGGCGGCGGCGGGGGCGAGGCACAGCGTCTCCACGACGTCGCGCAGGGCCGGATCGGCCGTGCGCAGCCGGTGGGCGACCAGATCGTGCAGCTCTTCGCGCAGGGCCGGATGCCCCGACTCGTCCGTGCACGGTGCGTCGTGCGCGGCGAGCGCCTCGCCGACGAGCCACGGCAGGTGGCCGGACAGCTCCAGGACGTCGTCGATGCAGTGGGCGGCGAGCGGAAGCCCGGCTCCGTCGCACGCGTCGACGACATCCGCGTGCGAGATGTGGCCGAGCACGACCGGCGGCTGAGCCGACTCGAGCGCGGCGAGCGTCGCCGCATCCGCGTCGGCGATGGGCCACGGCGCGGTCGCGACGACGAGCGCCGCGCGCGGCCGTGCCGCCCGGGTGGCGACGGCGGCGCGCTCGGCGTCGGTGCGGCGCGGCAGGTCGTCGACGAGCACGACCGTGTCGTCGTCGGCATCGACGATGTCGCCCACCCCCTCGGCCGTCACGACGGCGCGACCGCCGTCCGTCAGCCGAGCGGCGAGGTCGCGCAGCAGCCGCGTGCGGCCTGACCCCGCCGGGCCGATGACGAGCAGACGGGGCGGGCGCGGGTCGGACACGACCGCGTCGACGTGCGTCCGGGCGTGACGGGGCAGGAGCGCGGGGGCGGCAGCGAACAGACCGGCCGGAGCCGTGCCGAGCGTCGTCATGATCGCGGCGCGTCAGACGGCGACGGTGGGGCTCGGCGAGGGAGAGGGGTCGCCGCTGGGCGGCGGGTCGCTCGGCGCAGGGTCGGAGCCGCCGGTGCCGGGGTCGGTGGTGCCGCCGCCGGTGCCGGGGTCGGTGGTGCCGCCGCCGGTGCCGGGGTCGGTGGTGCCGCCGCCGGTGCCCGGGTCGGTGGTGCCGCCGCCGGTGCCCGGGTCGGTGGTGCCGCCGCCGGTGCCCGGGTCGGTCGTCCCGCCGCCCGTGCCCGGGTCGGTGGCTCCGCCGCCCGTGCCGGGGTCCGTGGTGCCCGGGTCGGTCGTGCCGCCGCCGGTCGGGGTCTGCGAGCCCGAGTCGGCGGGGGTCGGCGTGCCGCCGGACGGCGTCCCGCCGGACGCCGAGGGCGCCGTGCCCGTCGACGACGGCGCACCGCCGGTCGGCGCCGCGGTCCCGGTGCGCGCCGTCTGCCCGGCGGCCTGCGCGACGGGAGTCGCCCGCTTCTTGGCCTCGGTCCGCGGTGCGGACCGGGCACCCGACGACCCGTCCGCACGCGGGGCGTCCGCGGTCGGGGTGGTCGGCACGGCGGGGATCTCGACCGCGGGCACCGCAGCGCCCGGTTCGGTCGGAGCGGAGAAGTCGGGCAGTCCCGCGAGACCGCCGCCGACACCGTCCCCGGGCTCGGCGACGAGCGCCGTCCGCTCCGCCGCATCCACCATGCCGGCCCCCAGCGACGGCGCCAGCGCGAGCGCCGTGCCGCTGGCCACCACCGCGAGGCCCGCCGCGGCCAGGGCCGTGCGCGGGGCACGGCGCAGCCACCCGCGGCGCGGCGGCGCCGCATCCGCCACCCGCGGCGCCTCCCGCGCCTCGACCTCCGCGAACAGCGCGACGGCCGGGTCTGCCGCCTCCGCTGCGGCGGCGATCGCCGGCGCGGCGTCGGCGGCCGCGGCGTCGGCCGCGATCCGCGCCGCACCCAGGGCGATGATCGCCTTCGGGTCGGCGTCGACGGCGATGGGACGGTCGAACCGCTCCGAGAGCATCTGCGCGACACGCGGGATGCGCGAGGACCCGCCCGTGAGGAGAATCGCCTCGATGTCGGCGGCCGCCGTGCCGGCGGTCTCGAGCGCGTCCTCGAACGCGGCGAGCGTGCGTTCGAGGTCGTCGGCGATCATGAGCTCGAACTCGTCGCGACTCACCCGCACGGTGCGCTGGTCGTTCGAGACGAGCACCGGCACGACGGCCTCCGAGTCGAACGACAGCGACTCCTTCGCCTCGACGCACTCGCGGCGCAGCGCGGCGAGCGCCATCCGCCCGGCGACGTCGCCCGACAGTTGCACCGCGTCCACGTGCGCCGCGCGCACGACGTGGCGCACGAGCAGGTCGTCGAAGTCGGCCCCGCCGAGATCGGCGAGTCCGGAGGGCTGACCGACGAGATGGACCGAACCGTCGGCCTCCTTGCGCAGCACGACGGCGTCGAACGTGCCGCCGCCGAAGTCGTACACGGCGAGCGCGCGGCCCGCCGCGAGCGGGCTCGACGCCTCGTAGTGGCGGGCGGCCGCCTCCGGCTCGGTGACGATCAGGACATCGCGCCAGCCCCGCACCGCGATCGCGTCGCGGACGTGCTCGGCGCGATAGGCGCCCCACGCGGCGGGCACGGTCAGGGCGATCCCCGCCGGCGTCGCGCCCTCCCGCTCGATGACCGCGCGCGCGACCCAGTCCACCGCCTCCGCGTACAGCTCCTCGGGCGTGAAAGCCCGGTCGCCCGCGAGGATCGGCACGTCGTCGCCGACGCGCCGCTTGAACTCGCGGATGAGCCGGTCGGGCTGCGTCGCGCCGCGCCGCTCGGCGGCGTCCCCGAACAGCACGTCGCCGTCGGCCGCGAACGCGACCGTCGGCGTGTTGTCGGAGGAGCGGCCCAGCGCGAACGGCGCGGCGATCAGGCTGCCGTCCGGCGCCCACCTCGCTGTGGCCGCAGACGTGCGACTCGTCCCGATATCGATCGCCAGAAAATACGGAGCACTCATGTTTTCCCCCCGGAACACGCGCCCCGGGGGTGCGCGCGGTTCCGCCCATCGACATGGGGGATGCAGGACGCATCCCCACTGATGTCCTGCCGCCGGTTCGTGCCCCTAACGCCCGACGATGAGGGGATTGTGGCACACCGCGGACGCCAAGGGAACCCACTTTCGGACCGGATATCCAGACCCCTCGGCGCGTCGCACGATGCTGGCACTCGCGTTGCATGAGTGCCAGCAGTTCCCTACACTGGCGTTAGCACTCTCCGCGTGCGGGTGCTAACGAGTCTTCCGTACCGTTCAGAAAGAAGAGGTAGACCGTGTCGGTTTCCATCAAGCCGCTCGAGGACCGCATCGTCATCCAGCAGGTCGAGGCTGAGCAGACCACCTCCAGTGGGCTGGTCATCCCCGACACCGCGAAGGAGAAGCCGCAGGAGGGCGAGGTCATCGCCGTCGGCCCCGGCCGCATCGACGACAACGGCAATCGCGTGCCGCTCGACGTCGCCGTCGGCGACCGCGTGATCTACAGCAAGTACGGCGGCACCGAGGTGAAGTTCGGCGCCGACGAGTACCTCGTGCTCTCGGCCCGCGACGTGCTCGCGGTCGTCGTGCGCTGACGCGATTTTCCCCACACGAGCCCCGGATGCTTCGGCATCCGGGGCTCGTCGTCTTCTGTGGCGGCCGTCGATGAGGATTCGTGCGACCGCCGCCTAGGGTGGAACGGAGGGGAGACGCATGGCCGACAGGATGCGGGAGAGCACGCTCGGCGGGCTCTACGCGCTCGGCGCGTACCTCCTCTGGGGCACGCTGCCGCTGTACTTCCTCCTGCTGGTGCCGAGCGGCGGCTGGGAGATCGTCGCGTGGCGTATCGCGCTCTCGCTCGTCTTCTGCCTCGTGCTCCTCGCGGTCACGCGCACGTGGCGGCGCTTCGGCGCGATCCTCCGACAGCCGCGGCTGCTGGGATGGACGGCTCTGGCCGGCGCCCTCATCTACGTCAACTGGCAGGTCTACGTCTTGGCGACGCTGTCGGGGCACGTGGTCGAGGCGAGCCTCGGCTACTTCATCAACCCGCTCGTGACGGTCATCCTGGGCGTCGTCGTCCTGCGTGAGCGGCTCCGGGCGACCCGGTGGGTCGCGATCGGCATCGCCACCGCCGCGGTGATCGTGATCGTGATCGGCTACGGCGCGTTCCCCTGGATCGCCGTGACGCTCGCGATGTCCTTCGGTCTGTACGGCCTCGTGAAGAAGCGCATCGGGCCCGCGGTCGACGCCGTGAGCGGGCTCACCCTGGAGTCGGCGTGGCTGCTGCCGGTCGCCCTCGTCCAGCTCGGCGTGGTCGCTGCGACGTCGGGGCTGACACTGTTCACGGCGGGCGCGGGGCACGCGGCGCTGCTCCTGCTCGCGGGCGTCGTGACCGCCACACCGCTGCTCCTCTTCGCCTCGGGCGCGCGCCGGGTCCCGCTCACGGTGATCGGCATGCTGCAGTTCATCACGCCCGTCATGCAGTTCGTCATCGGGGTGTGGCTGCTGGGGGAGCCGATGCCCGTGGAGCGCTGGATCGGGTTCGCCCTCGTGTGGGTCGCCCTCGTCGTGCTCACCGTGGATTCGGTGCGAGCGGCGCGTCGCGGGCGTCTCGCCGCGGTCGCCGCATCCGATCTCGCGTGACCGCGGCGAAGCATCCGGCCCGGGAATCCGGGCGTGGGCGCGCTCCCGCATAACGATTCGGTCGCGTTACACATCGTTAACGAACGGCAATACCCGGGACTCGCGGTCGTCAGTAGTGTGAGGGCACTGGGTCGGCGCCCGAGTCGTCCCGAACGTTCATTCACAGCAAGGAGCACCATGAGCGTCTTCACACGTTCGCGTGCCGGCAAGGTCCTCGGCTCGATCGCCGCGGTCGGAGTCAGCGCGCTCATCCTGGCCGGGTGTGCCGGTGGCGGCGGCGCGGCCGCACCGTCCGGCGGATCCTCCGCCCAGCCCGGCGAGGACCTCTCGCTGAAGATCGGCACGGCACTGCCCCAGACGGGCAACCTCGCCTTCCTCGGCCCGCCCGAGGAGGCCGGTGTGGCGTACGCCGCGTCGCTCATCAACGACGCGACCGGCGACACGGGTCTCACGATCGACGTCGAGTACGGCGACTCGGGCGACACCGACAACAAGGCGTACGAGACGACCATCCCGCGTCTTCTCAACGACGACGTCAAGGCGATCATCGGCGCAGCGTCCTCGGGCACGTCGCTGCAGTTCATCGACCAGGTCGTCGGCGCGGGAGTCATCCAGTTCTCGCCGGCCAACACGTCCGACGCGTTCACCACGTACGACGACAAGGGCCTGTACTTCCGCACGGCGCCCTCCGACGTGCTGCAGGGCGAGGTGCTCGGCAACCTGATCGCCGAGGACGGCAACCAGACGCTCGGCCTCATCGTGCTGAACGACTCCTACGGCACCGGCCTGGCCAAGTACGTCTCCGAGGCGTTCGAGAAGGCCGGCGGCGAGGTCGTCGCCCAGTCGACGTACAACACCGGTGACACCACCTTCGACGCGCAGATCAGCGAGGTCCTCGCGGCCAACCCCGACGCGATCGCCCTGATCACGTTCGACGAGGTCTCGACGATCCTGCCGGGCCTGTTCGGCAAGTTCCCGTCCGACAAGCTGTACTTCGTCGACGGCAACCTGAAGAACTTCGGCGACGCGTTCCCGGCCGGCTCCCTCACGGGCGCCAAGGGCACGCTGCCGGGTCTGTCGATCGACTCGATCAAGGACTTCACCGACCAGCTCGACACGTTCCAGTCGGACAACGGCCGTCCCGCGCTCGAGGACTACAGCTACGCGGCGGAGTCGTTCGACGCCACCACGCTGCTGGCCCTCGCGTCGCTGGCTGCCGGCTCGACCGACAGCGAGGCGATCGCGGAGAAGCTCATCGAGGTCTCCGGTGGCTCGGGCGACGGCACCAAGTGCACGTCGTACGCCGAGTGCGCCGAGATCATCCTCGGTGGCGGCACGGCCGACTACGACGGCATCTCGGGTCCGATCACCTTCGACGAGGTCGGCGACCCGACCGAGGCGTCGATCGGCATCTACCAGTACGGCGAAGACAACAACTACGCCGCCTACGAGGGCTGATCGCAGCATCCACGCGGAAGGGCCCCGGTCTTCGGACCGGGGCCCTTCCCCTTTCTCCGCGCGCTCGGCGCGGGGGACGTGCGGTGGATAACATTCCGGACGAACCGCGCCGGAGGCAGCCAAACGCGGGGTTGCGGATGCGGCGGCCGTATTCGTCCGGAATGTTGTGCATCGCCTACCCCTCCTCCCCAGTCCGCACCGCGTTGGCCGAGCTCACACGGCGCGCGAGGGGCGGTCCGGCGGTGCCGGAGGCGCGGCAGCATGCCGGGGTGCTGCATCCAGACCATGCCTACTGCCACGCCGACCTGAAGGGGTTCGGCCTCTCCCAGCGCGAGATCACGGCGTCCGTGCGCTGGGGCGCCATCGTCCGAGCCCGCCAGGGCGTGTACCTCGCGCCGGCCTCCGCGCCCGGGGTGCACGTCGCAGCGCGCGTCGGCGGCCTCGTCGGTTGCGTCAGCGCGCTCGCCGCCCTGGGCGTCTTCGTGCGCGATGCGACGGCGACGCACGTGCAGGTGTCCGTCCATGCCACCCGCCTCAGGCTCGAGCCCGACGTCCGCGTGCACTGGGCGCCGTTGCGCGTGCCGGTGCCGGTCGGCGGGGTGAGTGTCGACCTCCTCGACGCGCTGATTTAGGCGGTGCAGTGCCAAGCGCCGCGGGACGCGATCGCCACCCTCGACAGCGCACTGCATCTGCGGCTCGTGACCGAGGCGGACCTGGATGCCGTGTTCGCACACCTGCCGAGGCGCTACCGTGTGCTCCGCCGTCTGGTCGACGGACGTGCAGAATCGGGCCCGGAGACCTTCGTCCGCCTGCTGCTGCGCTCCTTGGGCGTGCCCTTCGACTGTCAGGTGAGAATCGACGGGGTGGGGCGCGTGGACTTCCTCGTGGCCGGATGGCTCGTCATCGAGTGCGACAGCCGCGCGCACCATGCGGGCTGGGAGGCGCAGCGGGCGGACCGTGCGCGCGACCTGCGTCTCGCGGCGCGAGGCTACGCCTGCATCCGTCCTATCGCGGCGGACATCCTGACCGACGCGCCTTCACTGCGGCAGGCTGTGCTCGGCATCCTGGCTCGGCTTCGGCCGGTCAACATTCCGGACGCGGGTCGCACCGTCCGCCCCGCGCGTGCCTTCTGACGCCGAGCTCGCGGATGATCCGGAATGTTGTCCGAGCGGGTGCCCGGGGCTACTGGCCGAGGGTGCCGAGGTAGAGCTCGGTGACCTTGGGGTCCTTCAGCAGCTCGCGGCCGGTGCCGGTGTAGGCGTCGCGGCCCTGGTCGAGCACGTAGCCGCGGTCGCAGATCTGCAGGCACCGGCGCGCGTTCTGCTCGACCATGATGCACGTCACGCCGGCCTTGTTGATCTCCGAGACCCGGATGAACGCCTCGTCCTGGCGGACGGGGGAGAGGCCCGCGGACGGCTCGTCGAGCAGGAGCACCTTCGGGTCCATCATGAGCGCGCGGCT
Source organism: Microbacterium sp. 10M-3C3 (assembly GCF_003931875.1). Lineage (NCBI taxonomy): Bacteria > Bacillati > Actinomycetota > Actinomycetes > Micrococcales > Microbacteriaceae > Microbacterium > Microbacterium sp. 10M-3C3. Next base: position 902,931 of record NZ_CP034245.1, read on the forward strand.
CATCGCGACCATCTGGCGCTCGCCGCCGGAGAGCGATCCGGCGCGCTGCTTGAGGCGCTTGCCGAGCTCCGCGAAGATGCCCGTGACGAACTCCAGGCGCTCCTTGTAGACCTTGGGGCGCTGGTACAGCCCCATCTGCAGGTTCTCCTCGATTGTGAGGCTCGGGAAGACGTTGTTCGTCTGCGGGATGAACCCGACCCCGCGCCCGACGAGCTTGTTCGCGCGCAGGCCCGTGATGTCCTCGCCCTCCAGCGAGATGGTGCCCGAGCGCACGTTCACCTGCCCGAAGATCGCCTTCAGCAGCGTCGACTTGCCCGCGCCGTTGGGCCCGATGATGCCGATGAGCTCGCCCTGGTACGCCGTGAGGGAGCATCCGTTGAGGATGTTCACGCCCGGCAGGTACCCGGCGTGCACGTCGTCGATGGCGACGACGGGCGTGGCGGTGGCGGTGGCGCTCATGCGCGGTTCCCCTCGTCTTCGGCGACACCCTCGTCCACGAGGACGGTCGCGTCGGCGGATTCGGATGCAGCGGCATCCGTCGTCGGGTCGGCGTCGACGACGGCGATCCGGCCCGTGACGACGCCGAGGTCGAGCTCCTGGTGGGCGCCCAGGTAGGCGTCCACCACGGCGGGGTCCTTCATGACCGACACGGGGTCGCCCTCGGCGACCACGCGGCCCTCGGCCATGACGACGACCCAGTCGGCGATGTGGCGGACCATGTGCATGTCGTGCTCGACGAACAGGACCGTCATGCCGAGGTCCTTGAGGTCGAGGATGTGGTCCAGGAGCGACTGCGTGAGCGCGGGGTTCACGCCGGCCATCGGCTCGTCGAGCATGACGAGCGTCGGCTGCGTCATGAGCGAGCGCGCCATCTCGAGGAGTTTGCGCTGGCCACCCGAGAGCGAGGCGGCGAAGTCGTCGGCCTTCGCGTCGAGCTTGAACTTCTCCAGCAGCCCGTGGGCGCGCTCCTCGATCTCGGCGTCCTGGCCGCGCCACGTCGCGGGGATGAGGCTCTGCCAGAACCGCTCGCCGCGCTGACCCGTGGCGCCGAGCTTCATGTTCTCCATGACGGTCAGCAGGCCGAGCGCCTTCGTGAGCTGGAACGTGCGCACCAGCCCCATGCGCGCGACCTTGTACGCCGGCACGCCCGAGAGGGATTTCCCGTCGAACGTCCACGATCCGCTGTTGGGCTTGTCGAAGCCGGTGAGCAGGTTGAACAGCGTCGTCTTGCCGGCACCGTTCGGACCGATGAGGGCGGTGATCGCGCCGCGCGGGATCTCGAGGTGGTCGACGTCGACGGCGTTGACGCCGCCGAACGAGCGGGTGATGCCGTCGGCCACGATGATCGGGTCGACCTTCTTCACGCCCGGAGCGGCCTCGCCGACGTGCAGGCCGGTGGCCTTCGCGCGGGCGACGGGGGCGGCGGGCATGTGCTCGGCGTTATCGGACAAAGGTCAGCTCCTTCTTGTTGCCGAGGAGGCCCTGCGGCATGAAGATCACGAGCAGCATGAGCGCGACGCCCACGAGGATGAATCGGACCGTGCCGGCCTGGATCGACGACATGAACGGCAGGACGCCGGCGTCCACGAGCGCAGGGAGGATGTTCGCGAGGAACGTCTGCAGCACCCAGAAGATGAGGGAGCCCAGGAGCGGCCCGAACACGGTCGCGGCACCGCCGAGCAGCAGCGCGGTCCATACGAAGAACGTCAGCGACGTCACGTAGACGCCCGGGCTCACGGCCGAGGGGAGCGCGTACACGATGCCGCCGGCCGCGGCGAGCACGCCGCCGAGGACGAGGGCCTGCAGCTTGTAGGAGAAGACGTTCTTGCCGAGCGAGCGCACGGCGTCCTCGTCCTCGCGGATGCCCTTGAGGACTCGGCCCCACGGGCTGCGCATGAGCATGAAGACCACGAGCACGGCGATGCCGAGCGTCACGAGCCCCATGATGCGCACCCACCAGTCGGTCTCGTTGTACGTCCACGGGCCGAATCCGTAGGAGCCGGCCGGGATCGGGTTCGCGGAGCGGAAGCTCTCGTGGTAGCCGCTGAGGCCGTCCGCGGAGCCGGTGACCGAGTCGAACGCGGTCGTGAGGAACAGCAGGCGCACGACCTCGGCGGCCGCGATCGTGACGATCGCGAGGTAGTCGCCGCGCAGGCGCAGCGTCGGGATGCCGAGGATGAGAGCGAACACGGCCGCGGCCGCGAGACCGATGAGGGCGCCGGCCCACCACGGGAGCCCGAAGGTGAGGATCGAGATCGCGTAGCCGTACGCACCGATGGCCATGAAGCCCGCGATGCCCATGTTGATCAGGCCGGCGTATCCGAAGTGCACCGCGAGGCCGAGGGCGGCGAGGGCGTACCCGATGGTCGCCGGGCTCAGGATCGACGAGGCGGTGTTGGAGAGGATCGGAAGGAAATCCATGCGCGCGCCTAACCTATTCTCTCGCGACGGCCGAGGATGCCCTGCGGTCGGAACAGCAGGATGACGATGAGGATCAGCAGGGCCACGGCGTACTTGAGGTCGGCCGGGATGCCGAAGAGGGTCGAGACCTCGACGAGGAGTCCCACGATGATCGAGCCGACGAGCGCGCCGTACGCGGTGCCGAGGCCGCCGAGGGTGACCGCGGCGAACATGAGCAGCAGCACCTGCGCGCCCATGTCCCACTTGATGCCGGGGCGGTAGTAGGCGTACAGGATGCCCGCGAGCGCGGCCATCGCGCCCGAGACCACCCACACGACGCGCACGACGAAGTCGACGTCGATGCCGGATGCGGCGGCCAGCGACGGGTTGTCGGAGATCGCTCGCGTCGCCTTGCCGAGCCGGGAGCGCGTGAGCCACAGCGCGAAGGCGACGATGACGACGATCGAGATCGCGATCGAGACGAGGTCGATGACGCTCAGCTGCACGACGCCGAAGAGCGGGATCGTGGGCGCGGTGGAGAACGGCAGCTGGCTCGTGCCGCCGCCGATGAAGTACTGGAAGAGGTAGCGCAGGGCGAGCGAGAGGCCGATGCTCACGATCATGAGCTGCACGACGCCGACGCGGCGGCGGCGCAGCGGTCGCCACAGCACCATGTCCATCACGAGACCGAACACCGCGCCGAGGATCACGGCAGCGGGGTAGCCGAGCCACCACGGCAGCGCGAGCGTCGTCGGACCCACCAGGAAGAGCCCGATCACGGCGCCGAAGGTCACCATCTCGCCGTGCGCGAAGTTGGAGATGCCGGTCGTGCCGAACACGAGCGAGAGGCCGACGGCCGCGAGGGCCAGCATCAGGCCGAAGCTCAGACCCTGGACGACGCGCTGCACGAGCTGGTCGAAGAAGCTCGTGGTGTTGCGCTGACCCTCGCCGATGAAGAAGTTGACGCTGACGCGGCCGCCCGGGCCGACCTCGACGTCCTTCTCGTTCGGGGTGTCGTCCTCGGGGTCGACCACGGCGATGCCGTCGGGCAGCGTGTTCTCGTCGAGCGTCACCGTGTAGGTCTCGTTGCGCTCGGGCACGCTCACGCGCCACTGGCCGTTCGCGTCGGTCTCGACCTCCTGCTTGCCGCCCGGGCCGTCCACCTCGAGGGCCACGCCCTCGAGAGGCTTCCCGTCGAGCTGGACGTTGCCGCTGATGCGGTAGGGGTCGCCTTCGGCCGCGACGGCCGGCGCGGATGCGGCGAACACGCCGATCAGCGTCAGAAGCAGCGCGAACAGGGCGGGGAGCGCTCCCGCACGTGCTCGACGCGCCGCAGTGGTCGTGGGACTCACAGATCCTCCAGTCGGCGGCGAAGCCGATGATCGTGTCGTATCGACGGTGATGACGACGGTACGAGCGTAATGTGTCGGTCGTGTTTCGCCCAGCGGGCGCAAACGACGCGTGACCGGATCGGAATACTACGCATATCGGCGGCCCGCTGCGGACGCCCGGGAACAATCAGCGCTCTCCGCGACTTAGAATCGTCATCGGCGAGGTCCCCTCATCGGGCGCCGATCACGACCTTCCGAGCACGCGCAGGAGAACCATGGAGAACCTCGACCCCTTCGGCTTCGTCGGACTCACGTACGACGACGTCATGCTCCTCCCCGGTCACACCGACGTCATCCCGAGCGAGGCCGACACGTCCTCGCGCGTGACCCGCCGTATCACGGTGGCGTCGCCGCTGCTCTCGAGCGCGATGGATACGGTGACGGAGTCGCGGATGGCGATCGCCATCGCGCGCGAAGGCGGTCTCGGCATCATCCACCGCAACCTCTCCATCGAGGATCAGGCCGCGATGGTCGACCAGGTCAAGCGCAGCGAGTCGGGCATGGTGACCGATCCCATCACGACGACGCCCGACGCCACGATCGCCGAGGTCGACGCGCTGTGCGCGCAGTACCGCATCTCGGGTCTGCCGGTCATCGACCCCGACGGGCACCTGCTCGGCATCATCACCAACCGCGACATGCGCTTCGTCTCGGGCTTCGAGCGCCAGACCACGCTCGTGAAGGACGTCATGACGAGCGAGGGCCTCATCACGGGCCCCGTCGGCATCAGCGCGAACGACGTCATCGCGACCTTCGCGAAGCACCGCGTCGAGAAGCTGCCGCTCGTCGACGACGACGGCAAGCTCGCCGGTCTCATCACGATCAAGGACTTCGACAAGAGCGAGAAGTACCCCCTCGCCACGAAGGACGACCAGGGCCGTCTGCGCGTCGGCGCCGCGATCGGCTTCTTCGGCGACGCGTGGCAGCGCGCCGAGGCGTTGCGCGACGCGGGTGTCGACGTCATCGTCGTCGACACCGCGAACGGCCAGTCCGCGGGTGTCATCGACATCGTGCAGCGGCTGAAGTCCGACCCGACGTTCGCCCACATCGACGTGATCGGCGGCAACGTCGCCACCCGCGAGGGTGCGCAGGCGCTCATCGACGCCGGCGTCGACGCCGTCAAGGTGGGCGTCGGCCCGGGCTCGATCTGCACGACGCGCGTCGTGGCGGGCGTCGGCGTGCCGCAAGTGACGGCGATCTACGAGGCGTCGCTCGCCGCTCGCGAAGCGGGCGTGCCGGTCATCGCCGACGGCGGCCTGCAGTACTCCGGCGACATCGCCAAGGCTCTCGTCGCCGGCGCCGACACCGTCATGCTCGGATCGCTCCTCGCCGGCACCGACGAGTCGCCGGGCGAGGTCGTCTTCCAGGGCGGCAAGCAGTTCAAGCAGTACCGCGGCATGGGCTCGCTGGGTGCGCTGCAGACGCGCGGCAAGAAGACCTCGTACTCGAAGGACCGCTACTTCCAGGCGGATGTGCCCCGCGACGACAAGCTCATCCCGGAGGGCATCGAGGGACAGGTGCCCTACCGCGGCCCGGTCTCGGCCGTCGCGTATCAGCTGGTCGGCGGCCTGCGGCAGTCGATGTTCTACGTCGGCGCGCGCACGATCGAGGAGCTGAAGGCCAAGGGCCGGTTCGTGCGCATCACCGCGGCGGGTCTGAAGGAGTCGCACCCGCACGACGTGCAGATCGTCGTCGAGGCGCCGAACTACAAGAAGTAGTCCGCACCGGGCGGGGCATCCCGCTACCGTGGGCGCATGCTCCGCGGCCGTGCCTTCCACCCCGAGTCGACGCTGTCGACGAGGCGGCTGGAGGCCTACACCGACGGGGTGTTCGCGATCGCGGCCACACTGCTCGTGCTGGATCTCACCGGGCGAACCTTCGGGAAGGTGACCTCCGACGCGCAGCTGTGGGTCGCGCTCGCCGGTCTCGCGAGCCCCGCGTTCACGTTCGTGCTCAGCTTCGCTCTGCTGAGCCTCATGTGGGTCACGCACGTCTCCCAGTTCGAGTACATCGCTCGGATCGACGCGGTGGGCGTGTGGATCAACAACGTGCGCCTGCTCTTCGTCGTGCTCGTGCCCTTCACCTCGACGCTCCTGACCGACTACTCCGACCAGGTGGCGGGGCGGATGCTGCTGCCGGTGAACTTCTTCCTCGTCATCTCGTGCTCGTGGCTGCAGTGGTCGTGGGCTGCGCGCCGGCGCGAGGTGACGATGCCGGGTCTGTCCGCCGATGACGCCCGGCGCTGGGCGCGCGGTGCGCTCAGCGCCGTGCTCATCTCGGCCGCCGTCGTCGCGCTCTCGCCGCTGATCGGGTCGATCGCGTTCTTCCTGTTCGCCCTGGACGGCCCGCTGACGAAGCTGCTCGGCGGCGGGGCCATGACGCACATGGAGCCCGCCGCCGAGCAGGACGAGTGAGCGAGGCTCAGCCGATCATCGCGGCCGCGCGCTCCTCCGCCGCGTCGACGGTCGAGACGCGGCGCCCGGCCGGCAGGGTCGTGGCCAGGAGCGCGGCGACGGCGAGCACCGCAGCGCCGACGAACACGGCCGGCCGCGCCGCATCCACGTAGCGGTCGGGCAGCAGCTCGCCGCCGGCGCCGAGGAAGATCGCGGTCATGACGGCGGTGCCCAGGGCCAGGCCGATCTCGCGCACGGTCGAGTTGACGCCCGACGCGGTCGCGTGGTCGGCGACGCCGAGCGTGGCCAGCAGCGCCGTCGCCAAGGGGGCGAAGACGAGACCCATGCCGACGCCCGCGAACACGAACGGGGCGATGAGTGCGGGGTAGTCCAGGTCAGGGGAGAGGAGCGCCGCGATCCACGCGAGCGCGACGCCCTGGAGGACGAGGCCCGCGATCAGCAGCGCACGAGTGCCGACGCGCGGGGCGAGCATGCCGGCCAGCGGTGCGACGATCATGGGCGCGAGCGTCCACGGCGTCGTCTGCAGCGCCGCCTCGAGGGGCGTCGAGCCGCCGACGACCTGCAGGTACTGGATGAGGAGGAACACCGCGCCGAAGGTGCCGAAGGTGAAGGCGAAGCCGACGGCGTTGGTGATGCTGAAGGAGCGGTCGCGGAACAGGCGCAGGGGTACGAGCGGCGACGTGGTGCGCGCCTGACGGACCACGAACCCGACCAGCAGCGCGACGCCGAGGGCGAGCTCGGCGATGACCCCGAACGATCCCCAGCCGTCGTCGTTGCCGCGCACGATCACGTGGACGAGCGCGAGGACGCCGATGCCGGCCAGTGCCGCACCGATGACATCGATCCGCGTAGCGCGGCCGCGGTCGTTCGCGAGGGCCCACAGGGCGAACGGGATCGCGATGACGGCGACCGGCACGTTGACCCAGAAGATCGTCTGCCACGACCAGCCCTCCATGATCGCGCCCCCGACCAGCGGTCCGACCGCGACGCCGAGCCCCGAGACGCCGCCCCAGATGCCGATCGCGAGCGGTCGCCGCTCGGGGGCGACGCCGCCGGAGATGAGCGCGAGCGACAGGGGCATGACTCCCGCGGCCCCGAAGCCCTGCACGGCCCGCGCCGCGATGAGCTGCGCCGGGTCGGCGCTCAGCGCCGCGAAGACCGACCCGAGCGCGAACACGGCGATGCCGGCGACGAACACCGTGCGGCGCCCGAACCGGTCGCCGAGGGCGGAGGCGACGAGGATGAAGCCCGCGAACGCGAGCGTGTAGGCGTTGACGAACCATTGCAGCTGCGCGACGGTCGCGCCGAGGTCGCGGTGCAGCACGGGCAGGGCGTTCGTCATGACGAGGTTGTCGAGTGTCGCCATGAACATCGGCACGGATGCGGCGGCCACGACGAGCCCGAAGGGCCGGCGGCGCGGGGGTGAGGTGGTCATGCGGACTCCTGTTGTAATCGACTGATAACAAGATGACGAGCGCCAATGTAGTAATCCGCTGATAACCTGTCAACCATGACTTCCGTCAGCGAGGACGCGCCACGACGGCTCAGCTCCGACGAGCGCCGCGCGCAGATCCTGTCCGCCGCACTCGCCGTCTTCGGCGCGAAGGGGTACGTCGGCACGACGACGGACGACGTCGCACGCGCCGCATCCGTGTCCCAGCCCTACGTCGTGCGCCTCTTCGGCACCAAGGAGAAGCTCTTCCTCGAGGTGCTCGACGATGCCGTCGAACAGCTGCTCGCCACCTTCCGCGACGTGCTCGCCGCCGGGGCCGACGACCTCGAGGAGCGCATGGGCGACGCCTACATCGACATGCTGCGCGTGCGCGGACTGCACCAGCTGCTCTCGCACGCGTTCCTGCTCGGCGCGCACCCCGTCATCGGCCCCGCCGCGCGCGCGTGCTTCCTCCGCGTGTGGCGCTTCCTCCGCGACGAGACGCATATGGACGCCGACGCGGCGCGCGCGTTCCTGGCCGAGGGCATGCTCCTGAACACGATGATCGGCCTGAGGCTCGTCGACGACGCCGACGACGCCGGTGTGGCCGAGCTCCTCCGGGCCTGCTTCCCGCCGGACACGCGCGCCGTGCTCGACGTCGTGCCGCGCGGCGACGAGCCCTGGTAGCGCCGGGGTCGCCTCCGGTCCGCCCCGGTAGGCTGGTGCGGTGACCATGGAGATCGACCTCGGCCGCGCCAAGCGCGCCCGCCGCGCCTACACGTTCGACGACATCGCCGTCGTGCCGTCCCGGCGCACGCGCAACCCCGAGGACGTCTCGACGGCGTGGACGATCGACGCCTTCCCGTTCTCGATTCCCGTGCTCGGCGCACCGATGGACTCCGTCGTGAGCCCGCGCACCGCGATCATGCTCGGGCAGCTCGGCGGCCTCGGCGTCCTCGACCTCGAGGGCCTGTGGACGCGCTACGACGACCCCGAGCCGCTGCTGGACGAGATCGCCTCGCTCGGCGACACCGAGGCGACCCGGCGGATGCAGGAGCTCTACGCCGAGCCGATCAAGCCCGAGCTCGTGCGCGACCGCCTCGCCGAGATCCGCGCGGCCGGCGTGACCGTCGCCGGTGCGCTCACCCCGCAGCGCACGCAGGAGCTGTACGAGACCGTCGTGGCGGCGGGCGTCGACCTCTTCGTCATCCGCGGCACCACGGTGTCGGCCGAGCACGTGTCGAGCGTTGCGGCGCCGCTGAATCTCAAGAAGTTCATCTACGACCTCGACGTGCCCGTCATCGTCGGCGGCGCGGGCACGTACACCGCCGCGCTGCACCTCATGCGCACGGGCGCCGCGGGTGTCCTCGTCGGCTTCGGCGGGGGAGCGGCCTCGACGACGCGTGCGACGCTCGGCATCCACGCTCCGATGGCCACGGCGGTCGCCGACGTCGCCGGTGCACGCCGCGACTACCTCGACGAGTCGGGCGGGCGCTACGTGCACGTCATCGCCGACGGAGGCGTGGGCACGTCGGGCGACATCGTGAAGGCGCTCGCGATGGGCGCCGACGCGGTGATGCTCGGCGTCGCGCTCGCGCGCGCGACCGATGCGCCGGGCCGCGGGTTCCACTGGGGTCCCGAGGCGCATCACCCGCAGCTGCCGCGCGGTCACCGGGTGCGCGTTCCGCAGATCGGTCCTCTCGAGGAGATCCTGTACGGCCCGGCGCCCGTCGCCGACGGCACGGCGAACCTCATCGGGGCCCTCCGCAAGTCGATGGCCACCACGGGCTACTCCGACCTCAAGGAGTTCCAGCGCGTCGACGTGGTCGTGGCGCCGTACGGACACTGACATGCCGGCCGCCGATCCAATCGCCGACGACATCGAGATCTTCCCGCCGACGCTGCGGGAGGTCATGCTGCGCCCGCGCTGGATCGCGATGCTGGTCCTGTGTCTCGTGGTCGCGGGCGTGTTCGCGTGGCTCGGGCAGTGGCAGCTGGGGCGCGCGATCGACACGTCGCCGCCCCCGCCCGGCATGACCGAGGAGGTGCGCCCGCTCGCCGACGTCGCCGGCCCGGGGGAGTACCTCCCCGAGCCGCTCGTCGGTCAGCGCGTCGAGACCTCGGGCTCGTGGGTGCCCGGCGACTTCATCGTCGTCTCGCAGCGCTACAACGACGGGGCTGAGGGCTACTGGGTCACCGGGCAGCTGCGCCTGGCCGACACGGCGACGCCGACCTCGCTCGCCGTCGCCGTCGGGTGGACGGCCGATCGCGCACGCGCGGACGCCGCCGCATCCGCCCTGTCCGACGCGGCCGCCGCCAACCCTGCCGCCGTCGTCGAGCTGACGGGCCGCCTCATCTCGGACGAGGGGGCGTCGCTGCCGCCGAGCGGCGCCGATCCGTTCGATATCACCCGGATGTCGCCCCCCGCGCTGCTCTCCCGCTGGCACGACATCGCCGGCCTGGACGTCTACCGTCCCTACCTGACGTCGACCGAGCCGCTCGGGGGCCTGGAGGCGATCTCGTCGCCCGCGCCGGCGGAGGGCTCCAACGTCAACTGGCTCAACATCTTCTACGCCGTCGAGTGGGCGGTGTTCGCGGGCTTCGCCTTCTACCTCTGGTACCGCCTGGCCAAGGACGCCTGGGAGAAGGAGGTCGAATCGCTCGAGGAGCAGCCCGACTAGACTGGGCGCATGCCCGCAGCCCCCAAACTCGCCTCGTTTCCGGCGATCCGCGGAGCGCTGAAGTTCTACCAGGTGTGCTCGATCATCACCGGTACCGGCCTGCTTCTGCTGCTGGCCGAGATGATCCTCAAGTACACCCCGCTGCACGTCGAGCTGTTCGCCGGCGGTTCGGGCGGTGCGCTGTGGTTCGCGCCCGTGCTCGCGAGCCCCGACTGCCAGTGGTGGTCGCTGTTCCTGCCGATGACGAACTCGTGCGAGATGACCTCGGTCGGCGACGGCTTCAACATCTCGCTCGCGATCCTGGTCGTGCACGGCTGGTTCTACGTCGTGTACCTCTTCTCGTGCTTCCGCATCTGGAGCCTCATGCGCTGGCCGTTCTCGCGCTTCCTCCTGCTCGCCCTCGGCGGCATCGTGCCGCTGCTGTCGTTCTTCCTCGAGGTGTCCACCGCCCGCGGCGTGCGCACCTACCTCGCCGAGCGCGAAGCCGCCGAGGCCCCCGCATCCGTCCCCGCCCCGGAAGGCACCCGTTGACCGAACAGACCGAGACGTCGCAGCGTCCCGTCCTCGTCGTCGACTTCGGCGCGCAGTACGCGCAGCTGATCGCACGACGCGTGCGCGAGGCCGGCGTGTACAGCGAGATCGTCCCCCACACCGCCACGGCGGAGGAGATCGCGGCCAAGAGCCCGGTCGGCATCATCCTCTCTGGCGGCCCGTCGTCGGTGTACGAGGAGGGGGCTCCCTCGCTCGACGCGGGCGTGTTCGACCTCGGCGTGCCCACCCTCGGCATCTGCTACGGCTTCCAGGTCATGGCGCAGGCGCTCGGCGGCGAGGTCGCCAACACCGGGCTCCGCGAGTACGGCGCAACGGATGCCACGGTCATCACCGAGGGCACCCTTCTGCAGGATCAGCCCGTCGAGCAGAACGTGTGGATGAGCCACGGCGACCAGGTCTCGCGCGCCCCCGAGGGATTCGAGGTGCTCGCGCGCACCGGCGCCACCGCCGTCGCGGCCTTCGCGAACGACACCCGCCGCTTTTACGGCGTGCAGTGGCATCCCGAGGTCAAGCACTCCGACTACGGTCAGCGCACGATCGAGAACTTCCTGCACAAGGCGGCGGGTCTGCCCGCCGACTGGAACAGCGGCAACGTCATCGCCGAGCAGGTCGCCCGCATCCGCGAGCAGGTCGGCACCGGCCGCGTGCTGTCGGCGCTGTCGGGCGGCGTGGACTCGGCGGTGTCGACGGCGCTCGTGCACGAGGCCGTCGGCGACCAGCTCGTCGCCGTCTTCGTCGACCACGGGCTCCTGCGCAAGGGCGAGCGCGAGCAGGTCGAGAACGACTACGTCGCGTCCACCGGTGTGCGTCTCATCACCGTCGACGCGCGCGAGACATTCCTGAACGCGCTCGCCGGAGTCAGCGACCCGGAGGAGAAGCGCAAGATCATCGGCCGGGAGTTCATTCGCGCGTTCGAGAAGGTGCAGGCCGACCTCGTCGCCGAGGCGAAGGCCGACGGCGAACCGATCCGCTTCCTCGTACAGGGCACGCTCTACCCCGACGTCGTCGAATCCGGCGGAGGCACCGGCACCGCCAACATCAAGAGCCATCACAACGTCGGCGGCCTTCCCGAAGACCTGCAGTTCGAGCTCGTCGAGCCGCTGCGCACCCTCTTCAAGGACGAGGTGCGCGCGATCGGCCGGGAGCTCGGGCTCCCCGAGGCGATCGTCGGCCGCCAGCCGTTTCCGGGGCCCGGCCTCGGCATTCGGATCGTGGGTGAGGTCACCGCTGACCGTCTCGAGATTCTGCGTGAGGCCGACGCCATCGCCCGCGCAGAGCTGACGAAGGCGGGCCTGGACGCCGAGATCTGGCAGTGCCCGGTCGTGCTCCTCGCCGATGTGCGCTCGGTGGGCGTGCAGGGCGACGGTCGCACATACGGGCACCCGATCGTGCTGCGCCCGGTGTCGTCGGAGGACGCCATGACCGCGGACTGGACGCGGCTGCCCTACGACGTGCTGTCGAAGATCAGCAACCGCATCACGAACGAGGTGCGCGAGGTCAACCGCGTCGTGCTCGACGTGACCTCCAAGCCTCCGGGGACCATCGAGTGGGAGTGAGCCCCGCGCTCTTCCCCGACGCGTGGTACCTGTCGCTGTCGAGCCGGCTCGTGCCCGACCTCGACGGCGGCTACACCGTCGCAACCCTCGCCCGCGCCGCGCAGATGGCCGATGCGGGTGTCGACGACGGACGCGGCCCGCTGCTGCTGACGTTCGACCCCGGCGTGCGCGCCGACCACGACGTCCACCGCGTCCAGTTCGTGCGTCGCGGGCTGCTCGCCGACCCGACACGGCTGCGGAACCTCTTCGACGAGGCCGCCACCGCGGACGGGCGGGCCGCGGCGTGGCTGCGCGCGGCCGCGCACGCCGGCGACGCCGACCCGGCGCTGGAGTACCGCGAGGTCGCGGACGGCGCGGTCGAGCTGCCGGTGATCGCCGGCGACCCCGACTGGCACATCTCGACCGCCCCCGTCGTCGTGCGTGATCGGCCGACCGCCGCACCGCGTGTCCTCGACGGGTTCGGCGCCTTGTACCGGGCGTGGCTCGCCCACGTCGTCGCCGAGCTTCGCGCGGAGATCGATCGGCCCGTCGTCGTCATCTGTGAGTCGCGCCAGCTCGGCGAGCTCCTCGTCGGGTGGGACGACCCCGGCGTGCGGCTCGTGCACGCGATCCACACCGTGCATCTCGAGCCGCCGCATACGCCGGATGCGGCGCTGAACCCGCTGTGGCGCCGCTGGTTCACCCACGCCGAGCGCTTCGACGCAGTCCTGTGGCCCACCGCGTCGCAGGCGTCCGACGTCGCCGCTCGCTTCGGCGCGTCGGACGTGCACGTGGTCGCACCGCACGGGGTCGCGCCCGCCGCATCCGTCGTGCCCGCCGCGCACCGCGTGCCCGGGCGCGTCGCCATGGTGGGACGCCTCGCGCCGGGCAAGCGCGTGGATGCGGCGATCCGGGCGTTCGCGCGCGTTGCCGCCGCGGTCCCCGGCGCGCACCTCGACGTGCACGGCGAGGGCGCCGAGCGGCCGCGGCTGCAGGCGCTCATCGACGAGCTCGGCCTCACCGCACGCGTCGTGCTGCGGGGCCGGAGCGAGGCCGTCGGCCGCGAGCTCGACGCTGCCGCGGTGTACCTGCAGACCTCGGCGTTCGAGGGGCAGGGGCTCGCGCTCGCCGAGGCGCTCAGCCACGGCTGCCCGGCCGTGGTGTGGGACATCCGGTACGGCCCGCGCGACCTCCTCCGGGACGGCGGGGGCATCCTCGTGCCCGACGGCGACGAGCAGGCGCTCGCAGCTGCGGTCATCCGCGTGCTGACGGACGCGGCGCTGCGCACGCGGCTCGCCGACGAAGCGGTCGCGGCGGCCCGCGCCGTCGATCCGGCCCACGCGATGGATGCCCTGGCCGCGGCGGTCCGCGACGTGCTCGCGCGTTCCTCGCGGCGGGCCCGACCGCTCTGAGCGGATCCGCTGCCGGCGGCGCGGGCTTTCGGGCGGCCGTTGCCGTGCGGATGCTGAGGGCATGACAGACGACGCCTCTCCCCGCGTGTTCGGCCCCGAGGCCCGACGCGACCTGTACGCGCAACGCGTGCTGATCCTCGACGGCCCGCTCGACGACGACAACGGCACGCTGCTGGCCACGCAGCTGCTCGCCCTCGCGTCGGACGACGACACCGCCGACATCGCGCTGTGGATCCACTCCCCCGGCGGCTCGGTGCCCGCGATGCTCGCGATCCGCGATGTCATGCGGCTGATTCCGAACGACGTCGCGACGCTCGCGCTCGGTCTCGCGTGCAGCGCCGGCCAGTTCCTCCTGTCCGCCGGAACGCCGGGCAAGCGCCGCGCGCTGCCGCACGCGCGCATCCTCATGCATCAGGGTTCGGCGGGCATCGGCGGATCGACCGTGGACGTCGAGGTGCAGGCGGGCGACCTTCGCCACATGCGCGACACGGTGCTCGGCCTCATCGCGGCCGACACCGGACAGAGCGTCGCGCGCATCTTCGAGGACTCGCTGCACGACCGGTGGTACACCGCGGAGGAGGCGCGCGCGTACGGATTCATCGACGCCGTCGTGGACGACTTCGGGCAGGTGAGCCCGCGCCGCCGCCGGGTGCCGGGCCTGGGGACGGAGGTGGCGGCGTGAGCGGCTACACCATCCCGAACGTCGTGGCGCAGCATCCGCGCGGCGACCGCATCATGGACGTGTACTCGCAGCTGCTGAGTGAGCGCGTCGTGTACCTCGGCACCGCGATCGACGCGGGCGTCGCGAACGCGCTCATCGCGCAGCTGCTGCACCTCGACGCCGAGAGCCCCGAGCGGGAGATCCAGCTCTACATCAACTGCGAGGGCGGCGACCCGGCCGCGATGCTCGCGATCTACGACACGATGCAGCATGTGCGCCCGGCGGTGGCGACGACGTGCGTCGGCCAGGCCGTCGGCGTCGGGGCGGTGCTCCTGGCGACGGGTGCAGCCGGCCGCCGCGCGGTGCTGCCGCACGCGCGCGTCGTCCTGCACCAGCCCGCGGGGCAGGCGCGCGGTGCGATCCCCGACCTCATCCTCCACGCCGACGAGCTCGTGCGCGTGCGCGGCGACGTGGAGGCGATCCTCGCTCGCCACACCGGGCAGGACGCGGGCCGGCTGCGCGTCGACACCGACCGCGACCGCATCTTCACGGCGGCGGATGCGGTGGCCTACGGGTTGGCGGACACGGTCCTCACGCGCTGAACGGCGTCGGCGGGAGAGCCGCGGAACGGCGCGCCGTGCCCGGGCAGCACCCACTCGGCGTCGATGCCCGCGATCCGCTCGAGCGATGCGAGCGCCTCGTCGGGGTCGTCCGTGAAGGGCGCCGGGGCCGGGCCGACTCGGCCGGTCAGAACGTGCCGAGTCGTCAGCGCGTCGCCGACGAACACCGCTCGCACGAGGTCAGAGTGCACCGCGATGCTTCCCGGCGAGTGCCCGGGCAGCGCCACGATGGTCGGGCTGCCGGGCAGGTCGAGCACGTCGCCGTCGGCGATGTCGCGCACGTCGGTGAGCCACTGGGCGCGCATGCCCTTGCGCGCGGCGTACGCGAAGAAGCCGAGCAGGGGACCGAGGCGCCACGGCCCCATCGCGGTCTTGGGCTTGGCGCCGCCCTGCGCCCGGGTGGCGTCACCGGCATGGATGAACACCGGCACGCCGGTCTCGCGGCGCAGGCGCTCGGCGAAGCCGACGTGGTCGCTGTCGCCGTGGGTCAGGACGACGCCGCGGATGTCGGCCGTCGTCCGGCCGAGCTCGGCCAGCTCGCGCTCGAGATCGCGATAGAGCCCGGGCAGTCCCGCGTCGACGAGCGTGATGCCCTCGGGCGTGACGATGAGATACGCGGCGACGATGTCGTTGCCGATTCGGTGCAGGCCGGGTGCCAGACGCATCGCGGCTCCTCTCAATGATGGCTATGAACATTAGCCATGATAGCTTATGTTCATAGCTGGAAGGAAGCCCATGCCGACACCCGATCGCACGTCGCTCGACGAGATCGTGACCGCGGCCGCCGACCTGCTCGACGCCGCCGGCCCCTCCGCCGTGACCATGCAGGCCGTCGCGAGCCGCGTCGGGGTGAAGGCGCCGTCGCTCTACAAGCGCGTCCGCGATCGCGACGCGCTCCTGCGCCTGGTCGCCGACGCGGCTGCCGACGACCTCGCCCGGCGACTCGCGGCGACTCCCGGCGACCTCTCGGCGCTCGCCCGGGCCTTCCGCGCCTTCGGCCAGACCCGCCCGGAAGCATTCCGGCTGCTGTTCGCCGGGGTCGCCGACCCCGCCGCGACAGCCCGCTCGAGCGAGCCCGTGCTGAGCGCGGCGGCGGCGGCCGTGGGCGCTGCGCACGCGCTGGATGCGGCGCGCCTCCTCACCGCATGGGCGACCGGGTTCGTCTCGATGGAGCTCGCGGGCGCCTTCCGGCTGGGCGGCGACCTCGAAGAAGCCTTCTCCTACGGGCTCGCCCGCTTGGTCGGCGCGCTCGAGTCCGACCATGACCGCCCGGCCCACGGGTCGTAGTCGGCCAGCAGCGCCTCCTGCGCCGGCCGCTCGCCCTCGGCGACGTGCTGCAGGTTGACGCGCACGCGATACCACAGCGAGCTCGACCCGCGCATGCCGTCCACGAGCACGTCGGCCGGATGCAGCTGCGCCGCCGCATCCGGATGCTCCGCCTTCCACCGCTCGAGCAGCTCGAGGGCCTCGGGCTTGGTCTTCGTGCGCGCGATCTCGATGAGCGGCATCGTCGACGCGCGACGGCCCGACCCGTCACCCGCGCGGGGCGGCTTCTCCGCGGGTCCGAGCTCCTTCGACAGGGCGAGCAGGCCGTCGAGCACGCCGACCGCCTCGTCGATGCCGCGGTGCGGGTCGCCGATCGCCGCGAAGCGCTCGATCACGCTCGCGACCGTGAACTCCTCGGGACGCCGCTCCCGCAGCTCGTCCCACGCGAGGGGCGTCGACACGCGGGCATCGGGCAGCGGTCGGATCGAGTACGCCGAGGCGACGGTGCGGTCCTTGGCGTTCTGGTTGAAGTCGACGAAGACGCTCTCGCCGCGCTCCTCCTTCCACCAGCGCGCGGTGGCGAGGCCCGGCGCGCGGTTCTCGACCTCGCGTGCGAGCGTCTCGGCGGCCAGGCGCACGTCGCGGAAGTCCCACTGCGGCGCGATGCGGACGAGGATGTGCAGGCCGCGGGAGCCGCTCGTTTTCGGCCAGCCGACGAGCCCGTGCTCCTCGAGCACCTCGCGCGCGACGAACGCGGTGTCGACGATCTGCGACCAGTCGACGCCGGGCATCGGGTCGAGGTCGACGCGCAGCTCGTCGGGGTGGTCGAGGTCCTCCGCGCGGACGGGATGCGGATTCAGGTCGAGGCAGCCGAGGTTCGCCACCCACGCCAGGCCCGCCGCATCCCGCACGACCGTCTCTTCGGCCGACGTGCCGCGGGCGTAGTGGAGCGTCGCGGTGTCGATGAAGTCGGGGTGGTTCTCGGGCACGCGCTTCTGGAAGAACGCCTCCTGGTCGATGCCCTTCACGAAGCGCTTGAGGACCATAGGCCGACCACCCGCGCCGCGCAGCGCCCCGTCGGCGACGGCGATGTAGTAACGCACGATGTCGAGCTTGGTGAGGCCCGGCTCGGGGAACACCACGCGGTCGGGGCTCGTGACGCGCACCTCATGGCCCCCGACGTCGAGGACCTCCGCGGGCGTCTTCGCGGGGCTCATGCCGCCAGCGCGTACACCGAGGCGCCCGCGGCGGCGGGTGCGGATGCGGCGCGCAGCTCGAGCGCGATCGTCGCCGTGAGATCGAGCAGCGTGACGCCGAGCGCTCCGGCGATGGCGGCGATCATCTCGCTCGAGGGCTCCTTGATGCCCCGCTCCACCTCGGAGAGGTACTGCGGCGAGACGCCGGCGCGGGCGGCGGTGTCGGCGAGGCGCTCACCGCGCGCCAGCCGCAGCCGGCGCAGCAGTGCGCCGAGAGACTCGCGCCACAGCGGCTCGGGATCGAGAGGTCTGGCCATGCGCTCACGATAGGGCGCCGCATCCCTGCGCGACCACCCCGTTCCGCCCACGGCGGAACCAAGCACCCCGGCAACGGCGGAGGGGCCGCCCTGTCGGACGGCCCCTCCGGGAAACGCGCTGCGTCAGTTGTTGCCGCGCAGGATCGCCAGCAGGCGCAGGATCTCGACGTACAGCCACACGACGGTCACCATGATGCCGAACGCGCCGACCCAGCCGTACACGCGCGGGGCGCCGTTGCGGACACCCTGCTGGACCTGGTCGAAGTCGAGCACGAGCGAGTACGCCGCCATGACGACGACGAGCACGCCGATGATGACGCCCAGCGGGATGCCGAACACCGTGTTGCTCAGGATGCCGAACGGGCCGCCCGCGATCGGGGCGTTGAACAGCATGAGGCCGACGTTGATGAGGCTGAAGACCGCGTAGCCGATCATCGCGATGAGGAAGATCTTCGTCGCGCGCTTGGAGGCGCGCACCTTACCGCTCGCGAAGAGCGCGAGGGTCACGCCCACGACGGTGAGCGTGGCGAGCGTCGCCTGGAAGACGATGCCGTTCCACGCCGTCTCGAAGAACGCCGAGATGCCGCCGACGAACAGACCCTCGAACGCCGCGTAGGCGATGATCAGGGGCACCGACGGCTTGCGCTTGAAGATGTTGACCATCGCCAGGACGAAGCCGCCCAGGGCACCGATGATCCACGGCAGCGGGTTGATCGCGCCGGTCGGGGCCAGGCCGCCGAGCGTCCACACCCAGCCGACCGCAGCGGTGACGAGGAGGACGCCGAACAGGCCGACGGTCTTCCACACCGTGTCTTCGACCGTCATGCGGTCGGTCTCGCGGGCACCGGCCGCCGGGGCGGTGTACATGCCCTCGAGGGTCGCGGCCTCGGCCGCGGGCGGCGGCGCGTACTGCGCCGGCCCGCCGAGGCGGGCGGCCTGCTGTCCGCCGGGATAGCTCTGAACTGCGCGGGGGTCCTGGAACGCCGGGGTATTGAATGCCGGGTTGTTGAGGGCCACTGCTCTCACACTCCAAAATCAGGAATCACAGCACCGTGCTGTAGAGCAACACTAGCCGACGGCGTGTCGCGGGCGGCGGACGTGCGCTGAGCGTTCGCCCTGAGCACGACTAGCCTGGAGCCGTGACCCGGTCCGCGCCCCTCGTCATCGGACACCGCGGGGCCCCCGGATACCGCCCCGAGCACAGTGCGTCGTCCTACGACCTCGCCCTTGCGATGGGCGTCGACGCGGTCGAGCCCGACATCGTGATCTCGCGCGACGGCGTGCTCGTCGTGCGGCACGAGAACGAGATCGGATCGACCACCGATGTGGCGGAGCATCCGGAGTTCGCCGATCGCCGCACGACCAAGACGATCGACGGCGCGTCGCTCACGGGGTGGTTCACCGAGGACTTCACCGCCGACGAGCTCGCGACGCTCCGCTGCCGCGAGCGGCTGCCCAAGGTGCGGCCCGCGAGTGCGTCGTTCGACGGCACGCAACCGGTGCTGCGCCTGCGCGACGTGCTCGACCTCGTGCGGCAGGCCTCGCTCGAGCAGGGACGCGAGATCGGCGTCGTGCTGGAGATCAAGCACGCCACGTACTTCGCCGAGCTGGGGTTCGACGTCACGGCGCTCGTCGCCGCCGAGCTCGCGGCGGCCGGATGGGCGCGCGGCGAGCTGCCACTCGTCGTCGAGTCCTTCGAGTCGACCGTGCTCGGACGGCTCCGGGCGACGGGGCTGCCTGCGACGTACGTGTACCTCCTCGAGGCCGCCGGGCGGCCGTACGACCTCGTGGCCGCGCAGGGCACGGCTGCCCCGACCTACGCCGCGACCGCCGCGCCGGAGGGACTCGATCGCCTTGTCGGCCGCGTCGACGGCATCAGCGTCGACAAGCGCATGATCCTCGCGCCCGACCGGCGGGGCCGCAGCGCCGGGCCGAGCCGGGTCGTCGTCGACGCGCACGCGCGCGGGCTGCGCGTGTTCACGTGGACATGCCGGCCCGAGAACGCCTTCCTCATCCCGCAGTTCCGCGGGCGCGGGGGGGCGGGCGCGTTCGGCGACTACGCGGGGGAGTGGGACGTCATCCGCCGCTCCGGCGTCGACGGCGTGTTCGTCGATCACGCCGATCTGGGTATGGAGTTCTTCCGGCGTTGACCGGCGGCGCCCATAGAGTGGACGGCATGTCCCAAAGCGGAATCGTCGTCGAGGGGGTGCGACGTTCCTTCGGCGGGGTGCAGGCGGTGCGGAACGTGACGCTTCACGCCCAGGCTGGGCGCGTGACCGGCCTCGTGGGCCCCAACGGAGCCGGCAAGACCACGCTGCTCCTCATGCTCGCCTCGCTGCTCGCGCCCGACGAGGGCAGCATCCGCCTCGAGGGTGTCGACCCCGTCGCCGACCCGGCGCCGGCACGCGCGCTGCTCGGCTGGATGCCCGACACTCTCGGCGCGTGGCCGTCGCTGACTGCGCGCGAGACGCTCGCGACGACCGCGCGGCTTTACGGCATGTCGGCGGCGGATGCGGCGACGCGCGCCGACGCGCTCCTCGCCGACGTCGGGCTCGCCGAGCTGGCGACGTCGCCGGCGCGTGTGCTGTCGCGCGGGCAGAAGCAGCGGCTCGCGCTCGCCCGCGCGCTCGTGCACGATCCGCGTGTGCTGCTGCTCGACGAGCCTGCCTCGGGCCTGGACCCGCAGGCGCGCATCGATCTGCGCGTCACGCTGCGACGGCTCGCGGCGGAGGGGCGCACGGTGCTCGTGTCCAGCCACGTGCTGAGCGAGCTCGAGGAGGTCGTCGACGACGCGGTGTTCCTCGTCGCGGGCGAGACGGTCGCGGCCGACCGGGTGGCGCAGGCGGCCGCGCAGGGGCGGTCGTGGCGCATCCGCACCATCGGCGACGCGGATGCCGCAGGCGTCGCGCGCGCCCTCGGGCGCACGACGGATGACGTCACCGCCGACCGTCGCGACGTGCTCGCCGTCTTCGCGTCGGAGACGGAGGCGGCGGCGGGCCTGCGCGCACTGGTGGCCGCCGGACTCGACGTGACGGAGTTCGCGCCCGCCACGGGCGATCTCGAGCACACGTTCCTCGACCTGCGGAAGGAGCCGGACGCATGAACGCCGGTCGCATCCGGACGATCGTCCGACTCGAGCTCACGCAGCGGC